>JBDTLT010000081.1:0-21728 GCA_039934635.1 Acidimicrobiales bacterium | reverse complement strand
GCGGACCGGGTTGGTGAGCGGGAAGTAGGTGTCGTCGGGAACGTCCGGCAACATGGTGTCCATGATCCAGGCGAATGCGTTGAGCGTAAACGTACGGTTCTGAGTCCAGCTCGAGCCGAACGCGCTCGACATCGAATCGAGATCTGACGTCACGACGATCGGACCATTGGTGCCGCCAGGCAGCGACTTCGCCGGAATCACAGCGACAGTCGTGCCCGAGATGTTGTTGTCCACAATCTCGCTGTGCAGCGACGTACCCCGTGTCACGTTGGCGCCGGGGCAGTCGTAGTCGATGTGAGCCGTGTTCGCCGGCGGAGTGGGCGCGGTGTTATGGACGTCGAGGCCGAAGTCCAGCGTCGCGTCGAAGGTGCCACCACCGGCTCCGACCGTGCGGGTGACGCGGGCGATCACCGGGTGAACGCCGTCGGCTGCGCCGGCTGGCGCTACGGCTGCCGTGTTCCAGTCCGCTTCGTAGGGGTAGGTGGTGTCAGTGCTGATCAGATTGAGCACGTTGTTCGCATCGTCGTGGTAAAAGGCGACGCTAAAGATGCCCGATGGAGTGAGGGCCGCGGTGGTGATGTGGACCGTTCCCGTGACGTATGCGGCCTGGAAGCTGACATGGGCGCCGAGCAGATCTGTGGTCTCGCCGATCGGCCCGGTGACTGCGAGTTGGGGCGTCTGACCGCTCACCGACAGGCTGTAAAGGGACTGGGCTTGTGCGGGAAGTCCGCCAGAGAAGACCTGGACCGTGTGGTAATTGGTCACGGTCGGAGCAGCGCCGAAGGGGCTCGACTGAATCGCGTGGCTACCGATGGCGGTCGATCGGGCTGGTGCCGAGTCGACGTCCGCCAAGACGTTGTTGTTCGTCCAGCCGCACACGGCGTCCTCGCCGAAGAAGGCCCGCTGACTGCGCAAATTGAAACCGAGGGCGGCCGCGATATCGCCGAAGCCCACCGTGTTGCTGTTCAAGACCAGCGCTCGGCCGTCAGCGTTGAATGCCTGTAGAGCGGTGATCTCCGGGCTCGTGTATTCGTCCGTCGGCAACCCACCGAAGAAGACGTCCAATCCCGACAATGTGCCGGGAAAGCTGAGGTCATCGGTGATAGGCGCGGCCGGAACCGTGTAGCTGCCCTTCTTGAAGACCCCGTTTGGCCCGAAGTTGTTGGCGTTCGCAAGAGCGGCCTTCAACTCGTTGTAAGCGCCGCCGTTGATATGCCACGGGAAGGCACCCGTTGCGGGACCAGCGCCGTTCACGGTCAGCGTCGCAGTGTTGATGCCCGGAGGGGCAGCGGCGGCGATGGTCGCGGTGCCGGTGACCAATGCGGGTGCGGCGACGAGCGCGCAGATCGCCGTGGCGACGACGACGCGCAGCCGTGAACGAAGGTGCTGGATCATGAAGTGAATGCCTTCCGGTGTATGGAGTCCGGGTCGCCGCGAACGCGGGTTGACGTGTCGCGGTCAGTGGAGAACTGGCCCCGCCTGAGGGTACGAACAAATGTCGTCCCTTGTCAGTAGGCAAGAGGGTTGTTTCGCGACTAGCCCGCGATGACCCATATGGCTCAGGCGGCGACGATCGCGCCGTCGGTAGCCGGGTCGCCCGCGGCCACCTCGTCGGTCGACCCTGCGGCTCGCAGCCGCAGGAAGCGTCGGCGCAACGAACGATCGATGTTGAGCGCAGCCAAGAAGATGCACAGGGCGACGGCCGCGTCGAGCCAGTAGTGGTTGGCCGTGATGATGATGGCGGCCAGCGTCAAGAACGGATGCAGCCACAGGACCCGCCGCCACGAGCTCGTGGAAAAGCGGGTCGCGCCCCACGCGACGAGCAAGGCCCAGCCGAAGTGCAGCGACGGCATGGCGGCGAACTGGTTGGCCAGCCCCTTGGACGTGTCGCCGTAGGGGCTCGGGCCGAAGAGCCGGCCGGTGTCGATGAAGCCCATGTCGGGCAACATGCGCGGCGGCGCCAGCGGATAGATGGCGTGGATGGCCAGCCCGATGGCCGTCATCACGATCAAGATGCGGCGGCAGCCCGGATAGGAATCGGGGTGGCGGATGAGCATCCAGGCGAAGAAGAGCCCAGTGATGGTGAAGTGGGCTAATAGGTAATAGGCGTTGAGGAACTTGATGACGTCGTGGCTGTGCAGCGCCAGCGACTGGAGATTGCTCTCACTGAACACACCGAAGGCGCGCTCGACTTGCACGACGCGGTGCGCGTTACCAACCGCGTCGCCGATAGATCCCTTCATCGAAAATCGGAGCAGGAGGTAGAGCGCCAGGAGTGCGCCCATGAGACCGAACTCCATGACGAAACGCACGGGCAACGGCCGCCGTCGCGATGGCATCGTGACAGCCCCGGGCCGGCGTACGACCCCTCCGAGCGATTCATTCTCGAGCCGCACGTCTCTAAGCATGACTCACCCCGCCGTCATTTTCCAGGATCTTTCGAATCCGTGCTGTTCGGGACCCTACCCGCCGTGGATCACGGATCGAGCGTATTACCTCGCCCCGGGCCTCCGGTCTACCCTCCAACACCTCCGGCGGCTCAAAAATGCCAGGGGTACGGGGACCAGTCCGGTGGGCGCTTCTCCAGGAACGAATCTCGTCCCTCGGCCGCCT
The DNA here is from genome assembly GCA_039934635.1 of Acidimicrobiales bacterium. GTDB lineage: Bacteria > Actinomycetota > Acidimicrobiia > Acidimicrobiales > WLNW01 > DATLFA01. Next base: position 19,115 of record JBDTLT010000081.1, on the reverse strand, counting down.
CGTCGGTCATGTAGGCGAGGCGGGTGGCCTCTCCGGCAAACAGTTGTTGGCCGACCAGACCATCGTCGACCAGGTTGAACGCGAACTTGAGCATGCGTTGTGCGGTCGGGCTCTTGCCGTTGACCAGCCCCGCCCACTCGAGCGCGGTCGCCTCCAGTTCGCCGTGGGCGACGACGGCATTGACCATGCCCATCTGGTGCGCCTGCTCCGCGCTGTACTCGAGGCCGAGGAAGAAGATCTCGCGCGCCCGCTTCTGGCCGACCATCCGGGCGAGGTAGGCCGAGCCGAATCCACCGTCGAAGCTGGCGACGTCGGCGTCGGTCTGCTTGAAGTGGGCGTGCTCGCGACTGGCGATGGTCAGGTCACAGACGACGTGCAGGCTGTGGCCACCGCCGGCAGCCCAACCGGGCACGACGCAGATGACTACTTTGGGCATGAAGCGGATCAGGCGTTGTACCTCGAGGATGTGCAACCGCCCGGTGCGCGCGGGGTCGATCGAGTCCGCGTTCTCACCCTCGGCATAGCGATAGCCGTCGCGGCCGCGGATGCGTTGATCGCCCCCCGAGCAAAACGCCCATCCGCCGTCGCGGGGTGACGGCCCGTTGCCGGTGAGCAGGACACAACCGACGTCGCTCGTCATGCGGGCATGGTCGAGGGCGCGGTAGAGCTCGTCGACGGTCTGCGGCCGGAACGCGTTGCGCACCTCGGGACGATCGAACGCGATGCGCACCGTGCCCTGGTCGATCGCGCGGTGATAGGTGATGTCGCGAAAGGCGAACCCATCGACCTCGCGCCACTTCGATGCATCGAACAGCTCGGAGACCATGCCGGGATCGTAGTTGCGCGGGCAACCTAAGTACGGTGGCCGGTGAACCATCTCATGGAGGAGCGCAATGGCGAGCGCCAGCGACGTGCGGGCACAGTTGTCCCATCCGATCATCGACTGTGACGGGCACATCCGCGAGTTCATGCCCGGTGTGATGCCGTATCTGCGCGAAACCCTCGGTCAGGCCAAGTTCGACGCGTTCGTCGAGACCGGGTCGGCACTCACCAACAGCTACAGCGGCGGCGAAACCGCTCGGCGAACGCGCACGCGTGCACCGCAGGGCGCATGGTGGGCGTCGCCGTCGCGCAACACGCTCGATCGTACGACCGCGCAGAACCCGCGCTTGTTGTACGACCGGCTCGACGAGCTCGGCATGGACTACGTGGTCCTCTACCCCACCCTCGCGTTCGGTACGTGCGGTATCGAAGACGACGAGATGCGCCACGGGCTGATCCGCGGCTACAACACGTTCTTCGCCGACGTCTACGGGCCGTATCGCGATCGCATGACCGTCGGTGGGCTGATCCCGATGCAAACGCCCGAAGAGGCGCTCGCGGAGCTCGACTTCTGCGCGGCTGCCGGTATGAAGGTGATCACGATCCCCCACGGTGTCATCCGGCCGATTCCCGAGCCCGTGCTCGAAGGCAACTCGCCGTACCTGTGGCCGGGGCAACGCCATTGGTGCGACACGTTCGGCCTCGACTCGGCGTATGACTACGACCCGGTCTGGCGTCGTTGCGAAGAGCTCGGCTTTGCGGTGACCGCGCACGGTGGCATGGCGCTGCCGATCGGCGCGTACACCTCGATCACGAGCTTCACCTACAACCACATGGGTTCGTTCATGTGGATGATGTACCCGTTGGTCAAGTCGATCTTCCTCGGCGGTGTCACCAACCGCTTCCGCAAGCTGCCCTTCGCGTTCCTCGAATGTGGTGTCTCGTGGGCGTGCACGATGCTGCACGACATGGTCGAGCACTGGGAAAAGCGCAGCCGCGAAGGCATCGAGTGGACCAACCCGGCCAATCTCGATCTCGCGGTGATGCAACAGCTGATGCTCGAGTATCGCGGCGACTTCCGTGATCTCGAAGACCAGATGGCCGAGTTGATCGCGCCACTCGCCAATCCGGTGATGACGCCCGACTGCCTCGACGAATGGGTGCACGTCGGGATCGAGCAATTGAGCGATATCCGCGATCGTTTCGTCGACTCGTTCTACTTCGGTTGCGAAGCCGACGATCGCACGGTGGCGTTCGCGTTCTCGCCAGCGAATGCCTTTGGCGCTCAGCTCAAGCCAGTGCTCAGTTCGGATATCGGTCACTGGGACGTCCGCAACATGAACCGCGTGATTCCGCACGCGTTCAGCTTGGTCGAACAAGGGTTGCTCACCGAAGACCAGTTCCGCGACTTCACATTCCTCAACCCGGCAACGCTGCATACCGCGGTGAATCCCGGCTTCTTCGACGGCACCAGCGTCGAAGACGCCGTACGCGCGTCAACGACGCACGCGTAGTTGCCCCGAGGACTCACCCGGGTCGGTCATCACTTCGATCAGCGCGGGTCCCTCGAGACGATCGGCCACGCGGACCGCGTCATCGAACGCCGTGTCGGTCTCGACGCGCCGTGCGGACAGCCCGAACGCCTGGGCGACCGCCGTGTAGTCGATGGCCGGGAGATCGACGGCATAGCGGCCGGCTTTCTGCGCGTCGAGGACGTTGCCGAGTACACCGTTGTTCATGACGATGAAGGTGATCGCAAGCTGATGTGCCGCGGCGAACGCCAGCGCGGGCAGCGCCATTTGCATGCCGCCGTCGCCGACGATGCTCAAGACACGGTCGTCGGGGCAAAGGAGGGCCGCGCCGAGCGCGGCCGATGGGCCCCAGCCCATGCCGAGATGACCGCCACACATGTGCACGCGCCCGGGCACCGGCATGCGTAAATAGCGATAGTGGAAGATGCGGTTGTTGCCTGCATCGAGCACGATGCGATGGCGGTCGGTCAACAAGTCGTTGAGCACTCCGACCACTCGTTGTGGGCGCAAGGGGGACGATGCCAGCGCCAGCGCCGCTTCGTCGTCGATCGTCGACCGCAGCGCTTCGAGGCACTCCCACCGACTGTCGACGGTGGCCTCGTCGACACCGATCTCGGGCAACAGTGCGTCGAGGAACTCCCTTACGTCCGCCACGATGCCCGTGGTGACGGGGATGGCGCGGCCGAGATGCTCGGCGACGCAGTCGACCTGCACGATCGTCTGGCGATCGACCGAGAAGATCTCCGCGGACTCCATCAACGTGTCGGCCGGGTTCAACCGCGATCCCAAGACGAGCACCATGTCGGCCTGGCGCAATAATCCATACGCGGTCGGCGAACCGAACGCGCCCAACATGCCGCCCGCCCACGGGTGCTGGTCGGCGAGGACACCGCGCGCTTTTTGAGTGGTGACCACCGGTGCCGCGGCGCGCTGCGCCAGCGCACCGATCTGTTCGTAGCAGCCGTGCGTGCCGTTGCCCGCAACGATTACCGGCAACTTGGCGTCACGCAGTCGCGACGCCACGGCCGCGACCACACCAGGTGTAGGTCGTGCCGGCGCGTGGTCGTGCACTCGAATGGTGTTGCGATAACTGGGATGGCCCGAAGGGTCGGTCGTGCCGTAGAACGCGTCGAGGCGACCGATGACCGCTGTCGGGCCAGGCCGTCCCGACAGCGCGTGGTGCAACGCCAGTTGTATGCCGTGCACCGCTTCGTTGGGCGTCGTCGCGACGGTGGTGAACTTGGTCATCGCCCGCAGGATCGCCGGCAGATCGACCGTGCCGTAGTCGCCCGTGATGCTCTGAGTCGCGTTGTGCTGCGCGATGCCGTGGTCGGTCATCTCGGTGACGATGACCATCGGTGTTCCCGACAGGTAGGCCTCCATGATGCCGAACGACCCGGTGCCGGCGATGAACGCACCTTGCCCCGACAACACGGCGGGGCGCCGGGTGATCCGCCCGTGCACGTCGGCCATGCACGCCGCGATCTGCTCGCTCGGTGCGAGGACGGCGTCGATGCCGTCGGCGTCGCGGATGGCCTCGAACAATTTGATGGTGTAGCCGCCGGGGATGCCGTAGACGTGCGTGACGCCGCCGTCGATCAACGCGCGCACCATCGCTTGCGCCGCCGGCGCGGGTTCGAGGCTCATCGTGTTGGTCTACCACTCAGCCTCTACCCCGGGCTCGGTCGGTCTACTGGGCCTCCAAACACGGCTCGGTCCGCACTGTCTACAATCGGTTGTTCATGTGAGGGGGAACGTGGACCTGCGTCTCACCGCGGCCGAGGCCGCGTTTCGCGATGAGTTGGTCGAGTGGTTGCATTCGGTGCTGCCCACGCTGCCCCAGCGCCCGCCCGAGCGCGACTACCGGGCGCGCCGAGAGTTCGACGCCCACTGGCAGCAACTGCTGCATGCCCGCGGCTACGCGGGCATCAACTGGCCGAAAGAGTTCGGTGGTCGCGGTGCGACACCGACCGAGCACCTCATCTACCTCGAAGAGTCGCAGCGCGTCGGCGCACCCAAAGCAGAGACACATTTTGTCGGTCAAGAGCACGCGGGCCCGACGCTGATCATGGAGGCCACCGCGGATCAAAAGGCCGCGCATCTCCCCCGCATACTCAACGGCACCGAGGTCTGGTGCCAAGGCTTCAGCGAACCCAATGCGGGCAGTGACCTCGCCTCGCTGTCGACCCGCGCCGTCCGCGACGGTGACTACTACGTAGTGACGGGTCAGAAGATATGGACGTCGTTCGCGCACATCGCCGACTATTGCGAACTGCTCGTACGCACCAACGTCGACGCCCCCAAGCATCGTGGCATCACGTGGCTGATCTGTCCCATGGACCTCGCCGGCATCGAGGCCAGACCGATTCGCACGGTGGTCGACTCGAGCGAGTTCTGCGAGACCTTCTTCGACGAAGTGCGGGTCCCGGTCGCCAATCGGGTTGGCGACGAGAACGACGGTTGGCGAGTCGCGATGGTCACGTTCAGCTTCGAACGCGGCACCGGCTTCCTCAACGAGTTGCTCAGCGCGCAACGCGAGTTGCACGAGTTGGTCGCTGTGGCCAAGAAGGTGACGCGCCGGGGCGCGCTCGCCTGGGACGATGCCGAGATGCGGCGCGAGCTGGGTCGGCTGCAGGCCGACTTCGATGCATTGTGGGCCTTGACCAAACGCAACGTGTCGCAGGCGGCGCGCACCGGCATGGTCGGCCCGGGCGGCTCGGTCTTCAAGCTGCACTACGCCGACGTGACCAAGCGCATGGGCGAGCTTGCGTTCCGATTGCTCGATCGCATGGCGCTGACGACCGAGGCGCCCGACGGATTGAGCGAGGTCGAGTTGGCGGCGCGGCGCATCCGTTCGTTCACCGTGTCGATCGCCGCGGGTACGTCACAGATTCAACGCAACATCATCGGCGAGCGCATCCTCGGTCTGCCCCGCGAGCGATGAGCGGCATCTACGCCCTCATCCGGCCGCACGCGGACGCGGCGCCCGACCGCATCGCACTCATCTCCGACTCCGAAGGCGCGCGCAGCTACGGCGCCGTCGTCGCCGGCGCCGAACGATTCGGGCACGCCGCGCAACACCGTCTTGGCCTCGACGTCGGCGATCGCGTGTGCATCTGGCTGCCCAACCGGTTCGACTGGTTCGACGCGTACATCGGTGCGAGCGCCGTCGGTGTCGCGACCGTGCAGGCAAACCCGGCGTGGTCCGACAAGGAGATGCGGTTCGTATTGCAGCATTCGCGCTCGCGGGCGCTCGTCTGCGAAGCGACGCACGCCGAGCGGGCGTCCCGGCTTGCCGATGAGCTTCCCGACCTCGAACACGTACTGGTCGTAGGTGACGAAGGCGTCCCCGCCGGCACGCACTCGTTCGAGGCACTCCTCGCGGCCGCTCCCGCTGATGCGCGCCACCGGCTTCGCGAGACGCCCGACCTGTTCGTCGCCGGGTTGATGTACACGTCGGGTACCACGACCGGTCGTCCCAAAGCGGTTGCACACAACAGTGACGTGCAAGGCCGCCAAGTCGACTACGTCGAGATGTTCGGCGTCGAGCCCACCGACCGCATCATGTTCGTCACGCCGTTGTTCCATGCGAATGCCATGGGCGCGTGGCAGTGCGCGTTGGGTTACGGCGCAAGCGCGGTGTTCCAGCGCAAGTTCTCCGCCACGAATTTCTGGTCGGTGGTCGACCGCTACCGGCCATCGGTGTTGTTCACGTTGGCCCCCATCGTCAACATCCTCATGGGGCGGACGGCGTCGGTCATGGAGCACACCAACCGGTTCCGCGTGATGATCGTGCTGGGGTCCGGTCCCAACGCCCCCGCGATCGAACAGCGCTTCGGCGCGCCGGTCATCGACTGGTACGGCATGACCGAGGCCGGCAGCGGCACCTATACCCGGCTGGGCGACGAGCGCCGGCCGGGTTCGGCGGGCCGCCGGTTTCCTGATTCGACGATGCGGGTGCGGCGCGCCGACGGGTCCGAAGCCGCACCCGGCGAGGTCGGCGAGGTCGGCTTCCGGCTCGAGGGCATCCAGTTCGGCGGTTACATCGATGATGACGAGGCCAACGAGGCCGCGGTGCGCGACGGTTGGTTCCTCACCGGAGATCTCGGCTACTTCGACCCCGATGGCTATTTCTTCTTCGTTGACCGCAAGAAGGACATCGTGCGCCGCGGCGGTGTCAACATCTCCAGCATCGAAGTCGAGACCGCGCTGCGGGCCCACGAGTTGGTGGCCGACGTCGCCATCGTGGCCATGCCCGACGACATGCTCGGTGAGCGCATCGTGGCCTTCGTGGTCTGCGCCGCCGCCGAGGAGCCCACGCTCGAAATGCTGCGCAGTTTCGCGGAGGCCGACCTTGCGCACTACAAGCTGCCCGACGCGTTAATGATCGTCGCGGAGCTACCGCGCACCGCCAGCGGCAAGGTCGAGAAGTTCCGCTTACGTTCCCAGCTGTAGAGGAAATCATATGGATCGCTACCGCATCATCTCGGCCGACGGCCACGTGATCGAGCCGCCGCACCTGTGGGAGAAATTTCTGCCGCCGCGCTTCCATTCGCGTATGCCGCGGCTGGTGAAAGATCCGCTCGGCGGCGACGCGTGGGAGCTCGTGCGCGGTGCGCCGGCGATGCCGATCGGGCTCGTGACCAACGCCGGCCAGTGGGGCAAGCGCTACGAAGACAACGCGTGGTACGGCTGGACCTATGACGACATCCGTGCCGGCGCGTTCGACGGCAAAGAGCGGTTGATCGAACAGGACATCGATGGTGTCGACGCCGAGGTGATCTACCCGTCGCAACGCACGATGGGCACGTTCATGGCTCAAGAGGACGACGAGTACCACCTCGCCGGGCTCGACGCCTACAACACATGGTTGGCCACCGAATTCAACGCCGTCGATCCCACTCGCCTGCTGGGATTGGCCCAGATGCCCGCCACCGACGTCACTACGGCGGTCAAGTGGTTGCGCGACGCCAAGGCTGCCGGATTCCGCGGTGTGATCCTCTCCGCCTACCCGTCCGGCGGCGCGAACCTCAGTGCCGACGACGACCCGTTTTGGGAGGCCGCCGAACAAGAGCAGATGCCGGTGCACATCCACTCCGGCTTGTCCCATGCGGGCAAGCGCAAGGCTGGTGCGGGTAGCGCGATGCAGAGCGCGCAGACGGCGTTCGGTGAATTGCCGGGCCTGCAACAGATGGGCGGCGCCGTCGCGGGTGCATCCGAATGGCTGTCGCGCTTCATCTACAGCGGCATGTTCGACCGCTTCCCTGCCCTGCAGATGGCCGCCGTCGAGTGCGGTGCCGGATGGGTCCCCCACTTCCTCGAGCACATGGACGACCACTGGTGGCGCAATCGCGTGTGGACCAAGTCGACGCTGCGCTCTTTGCCGAGCGATTACTTCCGCCGCAACTGGAAGGTCACATTCATCCGCGAGCCGTTCGCGGTGCAGACGCGCCACTGGATCGGCGTCAACAACCTCATGTGGTCGACCGACTACCCCCACCACCGTCACGACTGGCCATACTCTCGGCGCGTGATCGAAGAGTCGTTCATCGGCGTGCCCGAAAACGAGAAGCACGCGATGGTGTGTGGTAACGCAATCGATTTCTACGGACTGGGATGAACATGTCGGCACTGGAAGGGAAAGTCGCGATCGTCACTGGCTCGGCGAGTGGCATCGGCAGGGCATCGGCCCAGGCGTTCGCCAACGCGGGCGCACGAGTGGTCGTGGCCGACATCGACGCCGCGGGGGGCGAGGAAACGGCTCGACTCATTCGTGACGCCGGTGGCGATGCGCTCCCCGTGACGGTCGACGTCACCGACGAGGAATCGGTCGCCGCGATGGTCGACACAACGATGAGTCACTACGGCCGACTCGACGCCGCCCACAACAACGCAGGCATCTCGCCGGTCAGCGGCAATACCGTCGACTGCCCCCGCTCGACGTGGGACGCCATCATCGCCGTAAACCTGACCGGTGTTTGGCAGTGCATGAAGTTCGAGATCCCCGCAATGTTGCGCGCGGGCGGTGGTGCGATCGTCAACACGTCGTCGGGTGTTGGCCTGATTGCCATGGCTGCGATGCCGCCCTACGTGGCGAGCAAGCACGGTGTCATTGGCATCACCAAGGTGGCCGCGCTCGACTACGCGACCCAAGGCATACGCGTCAATGCAATCTGCCCCGGCACCGTGCTCACGCCCCTCGTCGCGGAAAAAGCGCAGCAGGGCTTCTACAACATCGAGGCGATGGCCGCGATGGCGCCGATGAAGCGCCTCGGCTCGACCGCCGAGATCGCGGCAGCCGCGGTCTGGCTCTGTTCGGACGCGGCGTCGTTCGTCACGGGCGTGGCCCTTCCCGTCGATGGCGGCACCGTCGTCGGCCGCTAAACGCTTGTTGGGACGGCGTCAGAAGGGGCGAAAGCGCGGGAGGACGATCTCGCCTTCGTCTTCGAAGGTGACGGTGACGCGCATACCGACCCGCAACTCATCGACGGGACAGTCGACGATGTTGGTCTCCATGCGCGGCCCCTCGTCGAGATCGACGATGGCCACCACGTAGGGCACACGATCGCGAAACGCCGGCAAGTCGTTGCTGTGCACGACGGAGTAGGTGTAGAGCGTGCCGGTGCCCGCCGCGTCGAACCAGTCGACGTTGGTGCTCCAACACTTGGGGCAGAACGGGCGGGGGTAATAGTGGTTGGCGCCGCAGTCGCTGCAGTGCTTGATTCGCAACACGCCGCGCCGCGCCGCGTCCCAGAACTCTTGTGTCGATGCGTCGATCTGCGGTGCTTTGATCGGTGGACGCTCGCTCATCGCGTCAGTCCCTTCCCAAGATGACGGTGCCCGTCGACGAGAGGTGCCCGCCCGTACCGTTGACGCACGCCAATTGCGCACCCTGCACTTGGCGATCGCCGCACTCATTGCGCAACTGCTTGGCTGCCTCGACCAACAAGAACATGCCGCGCTGTCCGGGATGACAGGCCGACAGCCCTCCCCCGTCAGGGTTTGTCGGCAGTGCTCCGCCGACGCGCAGCTTGCCGTCTTCGACGAAGGCACCACCTTCGCCGGGCTTGCAGAACCCGAGGCCTTCGAGTGTCAGCAGCACCGTCGACGTGAACGAGTCGTAGAGGCAGCAGACGTCGATATCGCTCGGCGTGACACCGGCGCGCCCGAAGGCCTGCTTGCCGCTCTGCACGCACGACGTCTGCGTGAAGTCGGGCCACTGCGACATGTTGACGTGCGAGATGGCCTCGCCGGTGCCGAGGATCCACACGGGCGCCGACTTGCAGTCGCGGGCACGGTCTTCTGAAGCCAGCACGACCGCGCCGCCGCCGTCGCTGCGAATGCAGCAATGCAGCTTGGTCAACGGGTCCGCGATCATGCGGGAGGATTGCACGTCATCGATCGTTATGGGCTCGCGGTAGTACGCGTCGGGGTTGAGCCCGGCGTTGTAGCGCGCCGAGACCGCGATCTCGGCGAGTTGCTCGATGGTGGTGCCGTATTGCGCCATGTGTCGCCGCGCCGCCATCGCGTAGCGGCTGATGAGCGTGATGCCCCATGGCGAATCGAACTGGCTGGGCCCGCTCGTCGACATCACGAGATCGGACGTGCGCCGCCCCTGTTTGAGATCGGCGCGCGTGGTGGAACCGTACGAGAGCACCACCACGTCGACGTACCCGGCACTGATGGCTGCCGTCGCATGCTGGAGCATGAATTGCCATACCGACCCGCCGACCATCGAGCCCTCGACCCACGAGGGGCGAATGCCGAGGTATTCGCAGATCTCCACCGGCGCGAGTTGCCCGAGCCCGCCCGACATGAAGCCGCCGACGTCGTCTTTCGTCAGGCCGGCGTCGGCGAGCGCGCGTGTCGTGCCCTGGTATACGAGCTCGAACGCCGTCTTGTCGTCGACCCGGCCGATATCGGACAGCGCGGCCCCGACGATGGCGACTCTTCGTTGCAACCCTCACCCCCCTGGTTCGCGCGAATGCCGCGCCACACTACGGAGTCGAATACGGTGGGGTGAAGTTGCGCACCAAACGGGAGACATTCATGGCGCAGCCCCGCGCTGACCTCGAATCATTCTTTCATCCGAACGGCACCGCGATCATCGGCCGCATCGACGGTGCCGACACCGTCACCGCCACTGATCTGCACAACCGTTACGACCGCTTTGGCACGCGGTGGTATCTGGTCAACCCCCGCGGCGGCACCGTCGCCGGTGACATCCCTGTCTACAAGTCGGTGGCCGACATCCCCGACGATGTCGAGTTGGCCGTCGTCAATGTCGCTCCGCCGATCGTGCCGGGTGTCATCGACGAAATCGGCGCCAAGGGCATCAAGTACGCGCTGGTGTTCACGTCGGGCTTCAGCGAAGTCGGAGCCGAAGGCGCGGCGATCGAGCGCGACCTCGGCGAACGGGCCAGGCGTTGGGGCATTCGCGTCTTCGGTCCCAACACCAACACCAATGCGTTCGAACCGATGCCCCATGCGTCAGGGCGCGACGGCAAGATCGGGCTGCTGACGCAAAGCGGTCACAACGGTCGGCCCTTGGTCCAAGGGTCCGAATTCGGCGTCGCTTTTTCGCGTTGGGTTCCCACGGGCAACGAGGTCGATCTCGAGCTCGGCGACTTCCTCGAATACTTCGCGTACGACGAGGGCACGCAGGTCATCGGTGCCTACGTCGAAGGCTTCAAATCGGCCGATCAACTCCGCAAAGCGCTGCAGGCCGCCAACGACAACGGCAAGCCCGTCGTGATGTTGAAGATCGGTGAGACCGAGGCCGGTTCTCGCATGGCGAGCTCGCACACCGGTCACCTCACGGGCTCTGATGCCGTGGTCAACGGTCTGTTCGCGCAACACGGGGTCACGCGCGTGGGTGATCTCGACGAACTGCTCGATACCGTTGCGCTCTTTTCGAAGTTCCCCGCCGACGCCGGGCCCAACGTGTGCATGTATTCGATCTCGGGCGGCTCCGGCACTTTGATGATGGAGCAGGCCGAAAAGCACGGCATCTCGTTGCCCGAGTTGACGCTCGAGACACAAAAGGCGCTGCACCAGATCATCCCCACGTACTTGACGGTGTCCAACCCTGTCGACAACGGCGGCACGTTGGTGCTGTCGATCCCACAGGAAACCCGCCTCGAGATCCTCGACCTCATCGCCGCTGACCCCAATGTCGACGTGCTCGTGGTCGGCCTCACCGCGCCGCTCGGGCCGATGACCACTGCGCTCGCCAACGACGTGTTGAAGTGGTCGCCCACGGCGCCGATCCCGACGATCGTCACCTGGAATTCGTACAAGATCGAAGAGCCCGCTTTCGGCGACGTCGTCGCGTCGGGTGTGCCGACGTTCCGGTCGTTCCGCAATTGCTTCAGCGCGTTGCGGGCGTTCTACGACTATCAAGCTCGCCGCCCCTCGCTGCGCACGCGGCCGGTCCTTGCCGCAACGCTCGACGACGCGGCAAAGTCCGCGCTCGATGCCGGCGGCACGCTCGACGCCGACAGTGCGCGCACTGTGTTGTCATCGTTCGGCGTGCCCCTCGTCGGCGAAGCCGTCGCCACGTCGGCGGATGCCGCGGTGGACGCGGCGAGTTCGTTCGGTTACCCGGTCGTGATGAAGATCGCGTCGGCCGACTTCCCGCACAAGAGCGATGTCGGCCTCGTCAAGGTCGGTGTCGCCGATGCCGACGCGGTGCGGGCGATCTACACCGAGTTCATCGATCGGGCCAAGAAGGTAGATCCCAACGCCCGCGTCGACGGCGTGCTCGTGCAGCAGATGGCCCGCGACGGCGTCGAGATGATCGTCGGGATCACCCGTGACAGCCAGCTCGGGGCGGCCGTGATGGTTGGCACCGGCGGCATCTTCGCCGAAGTGTTGCGCGACGTCGCCGTGCGTCCCCTGCCCCTCGATGCGGCCGATGCCCGCGAGATGATCGAATCACTGCGCGGCTACGCGTTGCTGGAGGGCGCCCGCGGTCGTCCCGCCGCCAACGTCGAGGCGCTGGTCGAGGTGGTCATGGCGGTCGCCCGCCTCGCCACCGCATGCGGCGATCGCATCGCCGAGCTCGACCTCAACCCGGTCATCGTCAACGCCGCGGGTGCGGTCGCCGTCGATTCACTGGTCATCGCCGGCTGACTCTTGCCCGAACGGGCTACGTGTCGCGGCCCGCGCGTAGGAGCGTGCCCGGTCGCGCGTCGGTGGTGTCGCCGTGATCGACGAGTACCTCGCCGTTGACGAGCACGTAGTCGATGCCCACGGCCCGCGATGTCAAGCGATCGGCGCCGCCGGGCAGATCGGCCACAGTGACAATGCGGTCGGCGTCGACAGTGGCGGCATCGAACACCACGAGGTCGCCGTGGCGGCCGACGGCGATGGTGCCCCGATCACGCAGGCCGAAGTAGCGGGCGGGCACCTCGGTCAACAGGTGCACCGCCTCTTCGAGTGCGAGGGCCTCGGCCTCGCGTACGTACGATGCGAGGAACTTGGTCGGGTAGCGCGCGCCGCACATGCGATCGAGGTGCGCGCCCGCGTCGGACCCACCGATGAGCACTCGCGGATCGCGCAGCGTGTTGACGCGTTGGCGGGCGGACTCGGGCGCCATGCGTCCGGTGGTCCAAAAGATGGTGCGCAGTCGGTCGGCGACGGCGAGCTCGCACACCACATCCCAGGGGTCTTGCCCGCGTTCGACGGCGACGTCGCGCACCAATCGTCCCGCGAGACCGGCATTGCCCGGGGAGAACGTTTCGCCGATCTCGAGGTTGGCCCAGCTCGCCAGGCCCCGCAACGCACCGGCCTCGGGACTGTGCGCGATGGCGTCGAGTTCGCGCCGCTCGACGACGTCGGCGAAGTACCGAATGCGCTGCTCGATCGGCAGCGGAAAGATGTCCTTCCACTTGGGCAACGAGAACAATGCGAAGTAGTCGTGAAAGCAGATCCGCGACGGACCGATGGTGGGCATGGCGAGCGCCACGATGCGGCCGCCGCGAGGCGTGGCACGATCGGACGCAGACAGCTGATGTTCGTGTTGTTGCGGGTGCGACGGATCGATGCTGAGCACATTCCAATTGAGCGGCCGGTCGGCTCGCGACGACAGCTCGATCATGATCTCGATCTCGTCTTCGGTGAAGCCGTTGATGCAGCCGGTGGTGATGAACTCGAGCGTGGTGCCGGGGTAGTTGCGGAGGGCGTCGGTCAACGCGAACAACTCGGCGTTCGCCGCCAGCCTCGACGGTACGGGATCGTTTTCGCCGTCGTTGTGCGTGGTCGACAACGAGGTCGACAGACCCAACGCACCGGCCCGCAGCGCGGCGTGGAACTCGGCCACGATGGCCCCGCACTCGTCCGGCGTCGCTTCGCGTTGGGTGGCCGCCGGACCCATCACGGCACGGCGAATGGCAGAGTGGCCGACGAGGAAACCGGCGTTGACACCGATGGCGCCCTCGAACCGGTCGAGGTACTCGGCGAAGCTGCGCCAATCCCACGCCAGGCCTTGCTCGAGCGCGGCGAGCGGCATCCCTTCGACGCGCGCCATCATGCGTTGCAGGTACGTCGTGTTGTCGTTGGCTTCTCGAGCAGATGCCGCCGCCGTGGCGACCGGAGCGAGAGTGAAACCGCAATTGCCGCCGATGACGGTGGTGACGCCGTGCAGCGACGACGGCGTCGCCGCGGGATCCCACATGAGCTGCGCGTCGTAGTGCGTATGCGGGTCGACGAAACCGGGGGCGACAATGCGACCCTCGACGTCGATGCGCCGGCGCGTGGGCTCGGTGATCGTGCCCACCTCGACGACACGACCGTCGCGTAGCCCGACGTCGGCCACGACTGCGGGTGCGCCGGTACCGTCGATGAGGGTTCCGCCGGCGAGCACCAGATCGAGCATGAGGCGATGGTAGCGGGCTAACTTCGGCCGTGTGGACAGTGAACTCGCGGCCAAGGTCGATCGCCTCCTGAGCTACGAGGCCATCCACCAACTTGCATATCGTTACGCGCTCGCCACCGACTCGCGCGATATCGACAACCTTGTGGCGTTGTTCATCGACGACGTGCGCGTCGGGCGTGACACCTACGGGCGAGACGCGTTGCGGGCCGACTTCGAACGCTCACTGTCGATGATCGGCGTATCGATCTTGCAAGTGACCAATCACATCATCGACTTCGACGACGAAGATCACGCGCACGGCGTCGTCTACTGCTACGCGCAGACCGAACAAGATGGCGAGTGGATCGTGCAGCAGATCCAGTATCGCGACACGTATGAGCGTCGAGACGGCGCGTGGTTCTTCGTCCGGCGCATCCACTGGTTGTGGTACGGCGCCGATGTGTTGACCCGCCCGCTCGGTTTGACTCCCGCCGACTATCGGCGAGGAAAATGGGGCAAGGGCGAGTTGCCCGAGTCGTTCGAGACGTGGGCACCGTTCTGGCAGCGGGTGGGTCGCCCTGCGCCGACGCTCTGACCGACACGCCCGCCGACGCACCGAGGAGAAACCGTGGCCGAGCAATTCGATATCAGCGACGAGATGCGAGCCGCGGTCGGCGTCGAGAGCGACGCCTGGCCCGTCGAGTTCACCAGCACGGGCATTCGCTCGTTCGCGCGCGGCGTCGGCATCAGCGACACCGTCTACTACGACGTCGCGGCTGCGCACGCTGCGGGCTATGCGAACCTGCCCGCTCCCCCGACCTACGCCGGCGTGCCGATCTTCATCCCGGGTTTGAGCGACCCGGTCTACGGGCTGCCAAAGCGCAGCAATGCTCCCCGGCTCAACCACGGGTTGACCAACATCCTCGACGGCGGCACCGAGTACCTCTACGACAAAGTGCCCGTAGCGGGACAGACATTGATCACGCGCTCGCGCATCGTCGACCTCGAGGTGAAGGAGTCCAAGTCGTTGGGCAAGATGCTCGTCGTGACGTCCGAGGCGACGTACAGCGACGAAGCGACCAACGAGTGCTACTTCCGCACCCGCTCGCAGATGATCGCCTACTGATGCGACTGCTCGACCGAAGGGCCAGATGATGCCGAACTTCGCACAGGTCAACGTCGGTGACGAACTGCCGCCGGTCGTCAAGACACCCGGTCGGCGCGAACTCGTGCTGTATGCCGCCGGCTCGGGCGACTTCAATCCGTTGCACTACGACACCGAGTTCCCCCAGGCGAAAGCGATCGGCGACAACATCGTGCACGGGCGGATGAAGTTCGCCGTGCTCGGTGAATTGGTGTCCAACTGGTTGGCGCACACGGGACGCATCAAGACGATCGCCTGCTCGTACCGCGGCATGGACATGCAGGGTGCGACCTTCACGGCCAAGGGCTCGGTCGTCGCCAAGCGTGAGCAGGACGGCGAGCGGCTCGTCGACCTCGAGATCTACGTGGAGAATTCGAGCGGCGCCCGAACGACACCGGGCACCGCTACGGTGGCGCTCGATCACTGACCGCCGTCGCGCGTCACACCCGGGCGCGGAACAGCCGCCGCCCCTCGTCGGTTGCACCTATTCGCGTCCGCACTTCGCGGCGTTGCGAACGAATAGAGCGAGGCAGGTTGGAGCACCGAAACGGGTTGGAGCAGATCGAAGCGGCGGCACCGCTCGAATGGGGCCGGCGACTGCTCATGTGCCCGCCGGACGAGTTCGGCGTCGAGTACTCGATCAATCCGTGGATGAATGTCGACCACGGCGTCGATGCCGTGCTGGCCCACCGCCAATGGCAGGCCTTGCTCGACACGCTGACTGCTGCCGGCGCGGCGGTCGAAGTGCTCCCGGCCCAACCCGGTGTCCCCGACTTGGTGTTCACCGCCAATGCCGGCCTCGTCGACGGAGATCACTTCGCGTTGGCCACGTTCCGCCACGTGCAGCGTCAACCCGAACGGCTCACTACTGCGGCGTGGTTTGCCGAGCACGGCTTCGTCGTCGACGAATTGCCTGCGGGTCTCGTGCAAGAAGGCGCGGGCGACGCGCTGCCCTTTCGTGACCGTCTCGTTGCCGGGCATGGTCTGCGTTCACGGCGTAGCGCCTATGACTACATGGCGCGTGCAAAGGGCCTCGCGATCCAACCAGTGCGCCTGGTCGATCCCCGGCTCTATCACCTCGACATCGTCTTTTGTCCTCTCGACGACCGCAGCGCGATGGTGGCGCCCAGTGGCATCGTGCGCCGTGACGCCCTTGCGCTCGTCGAATCGATCCCTGATCCGATCATCATCGAGCACAGTGACGCGCTGCAGTTCGTGGCAAATTCGGTGGTCGTGGGGCGCACCGTCGTGATGCCCTACGTGCCGCGCGAGATCGGGCGGGCGCTCGAGGCGCGCGGCTTCGCCGTCGTCGAGTGCCCGATGAGCGAATTCCAAAAAGCCGGCGGCGCCTGTCGCTGCCTGACGCTGGCCCTCGACGTCGACCTGCCCCGACGATCGGCCGTCGCTATGCGTCGCGCGAGCGAGCGAATCGCTTGATGGCCGCCAGCGCGTTGGCCGCTTCGCCGAACGTGCGATATGCGGGCAGCCCGACCTCGTGCGCGGTAGCGAATGCCGCGTCGCGATCCGCACACGGCGCGACCTCGGTATTGCGCAGCACGATCACGATGCGGGCGCTCGGCGACGCGTTGGCGGCGGTGTCGCGCAGCAGTTGCAGCAGTGGCTCGATGCCGCCGGTGCCGTAGCTGTAGTACGCCTGCACGTTGACGTGGAGCAGCACGTCGGGGAAATGGTCGCGTTCGAGAATCGGGTCGAGTACGCGCGTGTAAGCGTCGGTCGGCGCGGCGGGCCCGACGCCGATCTCGATCGGGTTGACCACCGACGTACCCACGCCGTAGCCGAGCGAGCGCATGTACGTGATGAGGTCGTCGTTCAGTCGGCGCACGTGGAGTCCCGCGGCGTCGCAGGCGTCGGTGGCCAGTACCGATGCCCCGCCGCCGACGCCGACGATCAGTGTGTCGGGGTCGCCGCCGGCCGGGTGGGTGCCATAGCGCTGGAAGCACAACAAGATCGCCAAGAAGCGTTCGAGATCGTCGACGACGGTCACTCCGGTCTCGCGCGAGATCGCGTCCCACACGCGGCGATCGCCCGCCAGCGAACCCGTGTGTGACGCAACGGCGCCGCGCCCTTGCACGCTGAGCCCACCGACCATCGCAACGGCGGGAATGCGTCCGCGCACCGAACGCAGTGCCGACACGATGCGCGCACCGTCGCGTGAACCTTCGAGATAGAGCCCGATTACAGCGGTCTCGGGTTGCTGACCGATCGTCGTGAGAAGCTCGCCCGGTGTTACGTCGACGCAATTGCCCATCGAGACCACCGCGTGAAAGCGAAGGCCCATCGCCGCGCCCAACTGGATCACGTCGCCGGCGAGCCCGCCGCTCTGCGACAGCACAGTGACCGCGCCGGCCTCGTGGCTGACGTTGAGTTGGAACGCCTGACGGCCCGCCGGTGCATACACCCCCATACAGTTGGGCCCCAACATGCGAACGCCTGATGAGCGCGCCGCGTCGCGCAGTTCGACTTCGAGCGACGAGCCGTCGGGGCCAACTTCGCCGAAGCCGCCACTGACCACGTGCACGATGCCCACGTGCGGCGCAGCCTCGCGGATGACCGCCGCACACGTCGATGCGGGTAGGGCGACGAGTAGGTAGTCGGCCCCACCAGGCACCATCGAGACCGAAGCCACGGCCGGCACGCCGTCGATCTCGGTCGCGGTGGGATGCACCGCCCATACGTCGTCGGTGCGCCCGACGTCGCGCAGCGCGGCCAGGGCCCGGTTGCCAAAGCCGGGGCGCGAGGTCGACGCGCCCGCCACGGCGATTCGGCGCGGGCGCAGTAGCGCGTCGAGGGGAATCGGTCGGGGTCGCGCGGTCGCGGCGGCCGCGTCGCGCGCCACGACGAGGCGGGCATCGGCGGCGACCACTCCACGAGCTGTCACGATGAGGGGGTTGATCTCGAACTCTCGAAGTTGCGACCCGATGCGCGCCAGTACTCCGTCGGCGCCGGCGATGGCCACGAGTAGCCGGGCGACGCTGTCGCGGTCGATCGGCGGACGGCCGCGGTGCCCGTCGAAGAGCACGTTGGCGCGGAAGTCGCGCAGCATCTCGAGCGCCTGAGCATGGTCGATCGGCGCGAGGCCGAGCGCCTCGTCGTCGAGCAACTCGGTGAGCGTGCCGCCGGCGCCGACGACGACGGCGGTGCCGAATTCGTTGGTGGTTGCGCCGATGATCAACTCGAGGCCGGCGTCCGCCTGCTCTTCGACGTAGAACGACGGGTGGGACAACCCGTGATGCGCCAGATCGGCGGTCATCGCGGCGGCGGCGCTCGGCAACGCGGCGTGGTCGAGACCTAGCCGCACCGCGCCGACGTCGGACTTGTGGACGATGCCGGCGCCGAAGGCCTTGAGCACCAACGGTGCCCGCAAGCGAGCGGCAACCGCGACAAGTGCCGCGGCATCAGCTGCGATCGCGCCTGCCGGCACGGTGACACCAGCGGCGCGCAGCATCTGTTTCACGAACGGCTCGGGGATGACGAGACGCTCGCCCTCGTCGATCGCGAATGCGTGGGCGAGTAAGTCGTCGAGGAGTCCTTCGGCCATGTTTCGAGACTAGACGGGGCGACCTATCGGCCACGGCCCGAGCGGCCGTCCGAGCGGAGGATGCGGCCCGAGCGGCCGTCTGTGCGGAGGATGCGGCCCGAGCGGCCGTCCGAGCGGACAATTAGGGTCTGCGTATGGGCACGCACGACGTTCGCACGGTTCTCGACGGTCTGTATTTCGGTGAAGGCCCGCGGTGGCACG
>JBDTLT010000080.1:0-21824 GCA_039934635.1 Acidimicrobiales bacterium | reverse complement strand
CGGGCTTCGCGAAGTCGAGGAACCAGATGTAAAAGCGTTCGACGCCCTGCGCTTGGCGCTCGGCGAAGTGCTCGCGCAACTGCTCTGCGTCACCGATGGTCATCGACTTGCCCATGCCCGTTGCGCCGAAGCGCTTTTCGGCCGTCGCCACGACGGCCGCCCGTTCGCTCTCGCTCGGCACGAATCCGATCATCTCCTGCGTGGAGACGCGTGCTGTCCCGGCGAGTGGCCTCAGCTCGTCGAGCTTGTCGAGCGCGTAGATCGGCAGGTTCCACCAGTCCGCATGCTTGGACACGGCCTGCAGTGTGCGTTCGCCCGCGCCTCCGATGATGATCGGAAGCTTTGCCAGTGGCGTGGGACGCTGCAACGCCGCGGTGAGCGTGTGGTACTCGCCCGAAAAGTCGACGGCTTCGCCGGTCCACAACGCGCGGATGACGTCGAGTGACTCCTTGAACCGGGCAACGCGCTTCGACGCGACCCGTGGGGCAACCCCGAACTGCTCGAACTCCGTTGGCACCGAACCCCAGCCGATGCCGAGCTCGAATCGGCCGCGAGACGCGTGATCGAGCGTGACGGCTTGGCGGGCGAGCATCGCGGGATGGCGGAATGCATCGCAGAGCACGAGATGGCTGACCTTGAGCCGTTCGGTCGCACTCAACAGCCATCCCGCCGTCGCCATTGCCTCCCACATGTCGTGCGACTCGGCGAGCGGTGGTGCGAAATGATCCATGAGCGCGATGCCGGTGAAGCCGCTGCGCTCGGCCGCACGCGCGCGCTCGACCAGATCGGGCATGCTCATCCGCATCTGCGGTAGGAACAGTTGAAATTCAGCCATTCACAATGCTTACTCGACCCAGACGTTGTGCCACAGAACCGTAGAGGCAACATTGGGAACGATGCCGTGGACGCTCTTGCGCCAAACGATGCGTTCGGGCGTCGCTCCGGTGATTACCGACGGCACCTGGGCCCGCCAGATGTCCTGAATCTTGTCGAGCGCAGCCTGCTTCTCGGCATCGGTCTTCGCCTCGCGCATGAGCTTCGACTGCGCATCGATGTCGGTGATCTGATGGTTCATCGAATTGCCGGCGGCGGCCGCGTTGAACGCCAAGCTGAAGATCACTTCGGGAGCCTCGTCGGCCATGGAGAAGCCCCAGCACCCGATGTCGAACTGTTTCTGATTCGTGATCGTGTTGATCTGCGCCGCGGTTTCTTGACCATTGTTGAGATTGACGGTGAAGCCCGCGGCCTGGAGCATCGTCTGCACGGCGATCGCCGTGTTGGCCTGCGAAGTGGAGCAGTTCAGCCTGACCGAACCGTCCCACTTGCCTTCGGCTTTGACGGTCTGCACGAGCTTCTTCGCCTGTTCGAGATCATACGTATTGACCGGTGCGGACGACTTCCACTTCGAGCCGGTCTGGAAGAACGACCCGCCCGGGAAACCGGTGTTGTTCTGGGCTCGGGTATCGATGACCTTGGGGTCGATGGCGAACGAAACCGCTTGGCGAACCCGAAGGTCTTTCGTCGGCGTGTCGAGCTCGACGATGCCGTCGGGCTTGCCCGCGCATACCGCTGCAGGTAGGCCGCCCTTGCAATTGACCTTGCCGTTGTTGAGGATCAGTCCATTGCCGGCCCACACCAAGTTGAGGTAGGTGCCGAGTGTTGCGTCCTCGGAGGCGATCTTGCCCGGCTCGGGCTCGCGCATGTAGCCCATCTGCAACGTGCCGGACTTCAGGCCTTCGAGCACTGCTTGCGACGTACCGACGGTCACGAACTTGATCGAGTCGAGGTGCGGCTTGCCGCCCCAGTAGGCCGCGTTGCGCTTGAGCGTGATGGATTCCTTGGGCAGGAACTTGTCGATCATGTACGGGCCCGCCCCGACCGGATTCAAGTTGAACGGGCACTGCGTCATCACCTTGATCTCGTCGGGCTGGCCGATCTTGCACGCTGCCTTCACCGCGGTGGGTGACGGAATCATGCCGGGCGTGAACGCGAGCACGTAGGGGAAGTTGGAGTACGGCGCGCTGAGCGTGAACTTGAGCGTCAGCTTGTCGACGACGGTGTAGTCCTTGATCTGCGCCACGAGTGCCGCGGCGCGCGACCCGTACTGCACGTGTCGCTTCATCCCGAAGACGACGGCATCCGCGTCATAGTCGGTACCGTCGGTGAACTTCACGTTCGGCCGCAGCTTCAGCGTCCACTCGCTGAAGTCCGCATTCGAATTGAGCGACTCGGCGATCTGCGGAACGAACACCTTCTTGTCGGTGTCGTACCGCATGATCGTGTCGAAGATCGCGCCGACTTCGGTCGTGCCCGTTGCGCCACCGCCGAACGTGACCGCCGGATCGAGACCCGCCGTCTCCGAGAAGACGCCGTGCGTGATACTGCCGCCATCCTTGGGCGTCAGCGACGTGGTCGTGGAGGGCGTCGTACCCGCGGCCACCGTCGAATTGGTTGTCCCCGTGTCGGGTTCGGCCGCCTTGTCGTCACCGCAGCCCGCACTGACAAGAGCTGTCAGAACAAGCAGTCCGGCAACGACGTTGAATCGTGCTCTGGCCATGATCCCCCCTGGCTTTTGGTTTCTCTTCAGGCCCCTCGACGCGATCGCGTCGAGCGCGCCCCTTACTCGAATCCGTCGACGGTGAAGTGTTCGTCGCGCAATTTGAATGCCCCACTCGAGCCGTGCTTTGCCCGCGTCTTGACGAAGTTGAACTCGTCGTCTTCGAAACGAAGGTTGGTGGCGAACGCGTGCATCAAGAAGCCGGTTGCGTGTTCACCGATGTAGTTCTGCGTCTGTTCGACGAGTTGGAAGCCGGTCTTCGCGATCGCGAGACCATCGGCCGGCATGCGCGCAACCTTTGCCGCCCACAGCTCGGTTCGTTCGGCCACTACGTCGGCATCGCACACCTCGGTGAAGAGGCCGAGATGCTCGACCGAGCCGGCTTCGATGACGTCACCGGTCAACAGCAGGCGCCGCGCCAGCACAGGCCCGAGACGGTAGAAGAAGAGGTGGAGGTTGCCGAGCGCCGGGCCTAGCAGCCGTGCGCCAGGCATGCCGATCTTCGCGTTGCGGCCGACGACGGTGATGTCGGACATGAGGGCGAGCTCGAAGCCGCCGCCGAGGGCGTAGGTCTCGACCTGCGCCACGGTCACCTTCGGGAACTCACTGAATTGTTGGTAGAAGCTGAAGGTCTGACGGTCGACGCCGAGACGGCGCCGCTGGCTCGGCCGGCGGGTCTCGCCTTTGTCGTACCAGCTGTACGCGTTGTTCATGTCGGCGCCCGTCGTGAACACGCCCCCGGCACCGCGAACTATCAGAACCTTTATGTCGTCATCGGCGGCGACGTCGTCAAGCAACTCACCGAATCGCCGGCGCATCGCCGGGTCGTAGGTGTTGCGCCGAGCCTGGTTATCGATCGTTATCCGGGCCACATGGGTCTTGGCGTCGCTCTCGAGGTGCACACGCTCGTCTGCCGGTGTCTCTGCCACAGCTGCTTCCGCCCCTATAAAGGTATATACAGTTTAGATGATTTCAGGACCGTGTCAAGGCCGCGCCGGGGCCTCGTGGCCACCTCGAGAGGGGGTCAGTTGGGCTCGCGTGGGAGGCCGAGGCTGCGTTCCGCGGCGACGTTGCGCTGGATCTGGTCGGTGCCGCCGTAGATCGATGACGCGGGCGAGAACACCATGGCTTCGGCGAACACCCCGCCGGCCGGTGCCTGCTCACCCCAGAGCATCCCCGCCGGGCCGAGCAGGTCGAGCCCGAACTGCGCCGACGCCTTTATCAGCCGGGACTGCGCGAGCTTGCCGATGTTGACGCCGGCCGAAACCACCCCTCGCGCCGCGTCTTCGCGTGTGCGTTGGGCCGTCCAGTTGCCGATGCACTCGTACGACCACAGCCGAGCGAGGTCTTGGCGCACGATGGGGTCATCGGTGCGTTCGACGTCGCGCGTCAGCGCCAGGAGTGCGTCGAACTTGAGCGAGACGACCACGGTGCCCGGTGGTGGTTCGTCGGTCGCCGCCTCGCCGGCGCGGCGCGTCAAGTTGCCGAAGACGGAACCCGGTACCGGATGGCCGCTGTAGCCGCCGCCGACCCCGATACCGGTGCGCTCGAACAACAACGTCGAGCGCGCGACGTTCCATCCGTTGCCCTGACCGCCGATGAGATCGCGCGTGTGACACACCGCGCCATCGAGGAAGACTTCGTTGAAGATCGCGCGTCCGGTCATCTCTCGCAACGGCCGGATGTCGACCCCCGATTGATCGAGCGAGAACGCGAACCAGGAGATGCCGCCGTGCTTGGGCACTGAAGGATCGGTGCGGGCCAGCAGCATGCCCATGTCGGAATCTTGCGCGCCGGATGTCCACACCTTCTGCCCGGTGATGATCCATTGGTCGCCGTCGCGTTCGGCTCGCGTCGACAGGCCGGCGAGGTCCGAGCCGGCGCCGGGCTCGCTGAACAACTGGCACCACTTGTGCGATCCGTCGAGTATCGGTGGGACGAACCGCTCGATCTGCGCGGCGTCGCCGTGGGCGAGGATCGTCGGCGCCGCCATCAAGATGCCGAGGCCGCCTGGCGCCTCGAGAACACCGCATTGCCGAAAGACCGAGCGGGCGACGGCATGCGCTCGGCGCGGGAGACCGCGCCCACCGCGGTCCACCGGCAGATGGGGCGCCGACCAGCCGGCCGCCGCGACGGCGTTCCACCATCCGGCGACGGACATATCGGGGTCCCACGTCTCGCTGATCCAGTGGACCAACTCCGCGCGCATCTCCTGTTCCCAATCTTCTTCCGCCACGGTCACCCCTTGTCGAGTTCACTCGTTCGGTCGTGCGCCGCGAACTCGCGACGGATGGTGTCGATGTCGTCGCTCTCCAATACGCGCAAGTGCTCGGCGCGCGCCGGGCGCCACCACACCGGATCCGCGCATTCCCAACGCTCGGCGCGCAGCTGTCGCTTGAGGATCTTGGAGGTGTGCGTGACGGGCAACTCGTCGGTGATGCGGACATACCGCGGTGACCATTTGACCCCGAGGTCGCGCTGTTCGCCGAGGAACTCGTCGAAGCGTGCCGCGTCGAAGGGTTGCCCGGGCGCGAGTTGCAGCGCGACCATCACCTCGTCACCGACATCGCTTGCCGGCACCGCGTAGACGGCAACGAGCACGACGCCGCGAAAGCGACCGATGATGCGCTCTACCGGTGCGGCAGCGAAATTCTCACCATCGACGCGCAACCAGTCGTAGTCGCGTCCGGCGAAGTGCAGCCAGCCGTCGGTGTCGAGGTAGGCGAGATCGCCCGACCAGTACCAGCCGTTGCGCGTGCGCAGTGCGACCGCCTCGTCGTTCTTGTAGTACCCCTCGAACGAAGCGCCGCCATTCGTATTGACGATCTCGCCGATGCACTCCTCGGCATTGAGCAGCCGGCCGTCGTCGTCAATTCGGGCCACCGGGCACGGTTCACCGGTGACGGAGTCGACGACGAAAACGCCATCGGGTGGCCTGCCCAACACGCCCTTGGGTTGGTCGGGCGATCGCATGACCGCCACACCGCCCTCCGTCGAGCCGTAGTTGTCTGCGACCGGCACGCCGAAACGTTCGCTGAAGCGGCGTAGGTCGAGCTCTGTGCCCTCGTTGCCGAGCACACGCTGCAGCGTGTGCTCGCGGTCGTCGGGGCGACTCGGCGTGGCCAAGATGTAGCTGAGTGGCTTGCCGACGTAGTTGAAATACGTGGCACGGAACTTGCGCACGTCGTCGATGAACCCTGACGCAGAGAAGCGTCGGCGCAGCGCCATCGACGCGCCCACGTACACGGCGGGAGACCAGCCGGCGTACAACGCGTTCGAATGGAACATCGGCATTGCCTGGTAACACACCGACGACGCGTCGAGCCCTTGACTCTCACTGATCGTGCGGCCGTAGCGGGCGATTCGCCGTTGCGAGACAACTGCCGCCTTGGGTGCGCCCGATGTGCCCGAAGTGAAGAGCAGCAATGCGGTCGCATCGCCCGAAACCGCGGCGTCGGGGAAGCCAGCCGATGCATAGGGCCGGCAGCGTTCGCCGAACGACGCGTCGTCGACGACGAGGATGCGATCCGCGCCGACGCCGACGTCGAGCCCCGCAAGCAACGGCAACAGTTTGGATTCGGTGACGATGAGCTGGCAGTCGGTGTGCCGGATGTCGGTCGCAAGTTCGTTGCCCTGCCGGGTCGGGTTGATGCCGACCATGGTCGCTCCGCTGACCGCTCCGGCGCCGAGCCAGAACGTGAGCTCGGGGATGTTCTCCATGAGGAAGCCGATGTGGAACGGCCCCGCGCGGCGAACGTCGGATGCCAGCGCGGCGCGCGTCGCGGACGCACGTACATGCTCGTCCCACGAGTAGCACTGGTCCTCGAAGAGGACGCCGGTGTTGGTGTCGCCGAGGCGCGCGCGAATCATCTCGTCCGCGGTCTCGTACTCGGCGCGGTTCATGAAGTCGTTTCGATCAGCCGGCGCAAAGCGTCCTTGTCGAT
Source organism: Acidimicrobiales bacterium (assembly GCA_039934635.1). Lineage (GTDB taxonomy): Bacteria > Actinomycetota > Acidimicrobiia > Acidimicrobiales > WLNW01 > DATLFA01. Next base: position 15,323 of record JBDTLT010000080.1, on the reverse strand, counting down.
CTTGCCGGTCGCGGCGCGAGGAAGGTCGTCGGCGCTGACGATCGCCCACCGGGAAGGCACCTTGAACGAGCTGAGCGCGCGGCGGGCATCGGCATCGAGATCGGTCGTCGTGCGAGTGTCGTTCGCATCGAGCACCACTGCGGCACCGACTCCGCGTGCGTTCTCGTCGCCGACGTCGACAACGAACGCGCGGCGCACGTACGCGATCGTTTCGAGCGCAGCTTCGACCTCAGCCGGATACACGTTGGCGCCGTGCACCTTGAACATGTCGTCGAGCCGGCCCGTGAAATACAGGTAGCCGTCGTCGTCCAGGCGTCCTGCGTCGCCGGTGGGGTAGTAGCCGTCGCGGGTGAAGGTGTCGCGGCGGGTGCGACCGCAGATGCCGCGCATGACATTGGGGCCGCGCAGGTAGATCTCGCCTACCTGGCCGTGCGGTAGCGGCTCCGCGCTGTCGGGGTCGACGATCGCCACCTCGATCCCGGCGAACGGGCGACCGAGGCTTCCGTACTTGTCCTTCGGCAGATCACGATCGAGTTGGTCCGCGCAGTAGGGACCGAACGTCTCGGTCATCCCGAACAGGATCGGCCGCGCACCGGGACGGCCGCGCATCTCGGGCGGCAGGACCCCGTCGAGGCTGCCCGGTTTGAGCGACGAAAGGTCGGCGCCCGCGAACGCCGGATGCGACGCGAGTGTCGTGGCCTGATCGGGCCAACCGCGAAACAGCGTGACCCGCTCGCGTTCGAGCAGCCGCAGCGTGCGTTCCGGTGACGGTTCCGCTTCGGTGATGAGCGTCGCGCCGGCGACGAACACGGTGATGAGGCCGCCACCGAAACCGCCCATCCAAAAGAACGGCATCGGGATGTAGAGACGCTCGCCGGCGCCGATGCAGCGCGCAGCCAGCCCCGACTGAGTGGCACCGAGCGCGCCGCCGTGGGTGTGCACAACGGCTTTCGGGGCGCCGCGGCTGCCGGAGCTGAAGATCACGACCATGTCATCGGCCGGGCGTACGAGCTCTTCGTAGGCGGCCACCACTGGACGCTCGAGCGCTTGGTTCTCCGCTCCCCGTGCCGCTCGGGCCCCGGCGAGTTCGTCCCACACGAGAATCGCACGCAATCGTGGGAGCGCGGGCACGTGGAGCGGTGCGGCATCTGGTTCCAACGCCGGCGAGATCGACGCGAGGTCTTCGAGATGACGGTGTCCCCGCGTGCTGCGAGCACAGATGAGATGCTCGACTCCGGCCGCGCGTAGTTGCGCCGCGAGTTCGGGCGGGCGCAAAAGCGTGCTGAGTGGTACGAGCACCGCGCCCATGCGCATCAATGCGATCGCGGCGAGTGCCCAGTCGCAGCCATTCGGCATGAGGAGGCCGACACGCGTGCCCTTGCCGATGCCTTCGCGAACAAGGCGCGCGGCCAATCGATTGCTCGCTCGCTCGACCTCACCATAGGTGAGGGCTTCGTCCTCGGTGACGACGAACTGCAAAGCGGGACTCGCGGTGGCGTGGCGGTGCAACAAGACCGGAATCGTGAGTCGTTCAGCGTCCACGGAGCACCTCCAACAGGCGCTTGCCGTCGACCTTGCCGCTCGACAACATCGGGATCTCTGACTCGGCCAGGCGGATGATGCGTCGCGGCACTTTGTAGTGCGACAGTGTCTGGCGCAGTCGCGCGGTGATGTCGTGTTCGTCGACCTCGACGCCTTCTGGGGCAATCACCACCGCGACGACGATCTGGCCCCGTTCGCCATCGGGTAAGCCCACGACGAGCGTCGCGTGTTCGGGAATGACGTCGCGCAGCGCGGACTCGACCTCGCGCGGCGAGACGTTGGCGCCGCCGGTCTTGATCATGTCGCCGCGCCGGCCTTTGAAGTAGTGGAAACCGTCGTCATCGACGGAGAAGAGGTCGCCCCCGCGGAACCAGCCGTCGGGCGTGAACACCTCGTGGCGTTCGCGCCCGTAGTAGCCCTCCATCAACAGTGGTCCGCGCATCCAGAGCTCGCCCAGCTGCCCGGCCTCACAGTCGGCATGGGTGTCGGGGTCGACGATGCGCGTTTCGAGCGCGGGCACGGGCTTGCCGAACGAGCCGCGGTAGCGCTCCGGCAAGTCGCTCTCGTCGCCGCTCATGAGACACACGCTGCCGGTCTCGGTCATGCCGAGCATGTTGTGGCGCAGCTCGGGATCGGCGGGGCGCACATCGTCGGGCATGATCGGATAGAGGTTGCCGAATCGAATCGACGAGAAGTCGCGCGACGCGAATGTCGGATCTTTGACGAGATGCGCGACCGTCTGCGCGAAGCCGTTGACCATGTCGGGCCGCTCGCGCTCGATCAGGTCGAGCGTCTCGCGGCTGTCGGCCGATGCCGAACAGATGAGCGTCGAGCCGGCGGCCAGCGTGCCGACGACGTTGTAGGCGAGGCCCCCGATCCAGAACAGCGGCGAGTTCGAGAACAACTTCATCGCTGCGGTGAGGCCCCGCACCCCGTTGAGATTGTCGGTGTGCTCGATCAACGCTCCGTGCTGGTGGATCACGCCCTTGGGTGTGCTCGTGGAGCCCGACGTGTGCACGATGACCATGCGGTCAGACGGCGCGACATCCGCCTCGACGGCCGACAGAAACGCGTCGTCGACGTCGCTCGTCAAGTCGGCTAGTGCAGTCATCGATCGATCGGCGGCCCATGCGGGCACGTCGCCGTCGACGAAGACCCAGCGAAGCGACGGTGCCGCTCCCAGGTGTAGCGGCCCGGGTGTCGCAGTTTTGAGCTCGGGGAACGCCTGCTGCAACGTCGCGGTGTAGTCGTGGGAACGAAAACCGTGCGCACTGAGCAGCACGGCGACATTCGCGTTGCGTATCAGCCACCGCAATTCGTCGGCCGTCGAGAAGGTGCTGATGGGCACGGCCACTGCGCCGATGCGGGTCACCGCCAGCCAACCGACGATGTAGGCCGCGCTGCTCGGCATGAGGAGGCCGACATGGGTGGATCGGCCGACGCCGAGTGCGACCAACCCGCGGGCCAACTCGCGTGACTGTGCGTTCGCGTCCGCGTAGGTGAGCCGTTCGTCGTCACAGACGAAGAAGTCCTGCGTCCCGATTGAGCCGGCGCGGTGCTCGATCAACGAGCCGATGGTCAGCGGTAGGTCAGTGCTCATCACGCGGTGGCTTCCTCGGCGACACGAACGGCAGCGCATCTCTGGTTCCGGCGACCGCAACCATCTCGGCTTCGCACAGAAGCTCTCCCTCGTGAAACAGCTGGGCGTTGGAGAGGATCTTGCGGTCGACGATCTCGCGTGTCGCGACGATGCGCAGCTTTGTGCGTAGCGGCGTCGGGCGGCGGTACCGCACGTTGATGTTCACCGTCTTACCGGCGACGCCGAGATCGCAGTTGAGGTGTTGCAACACGCAGTCGAAGAGCAGCGCGAGGAACCCGCCGTGCACGATGCCGGGTGGTCCTTCGTAGACGATCGGGAAGTCGACCTCACCCTCACCTCGACCGTCGGCACACGTCAGCCGATACACCGGGAAGCACGGGTTGTACTCGCCGATGTTGCGCGAGTGGTCGATGTAGACCCGTCGATCGGGTGCCGGATCGTCGCCGATGCGTGGTCGCAGATCGCGCGGCAGGATCGCCTCGAGTCGTTTGCTCACGGCCAACACCTCGTCGGTGAAGTCGCGGATCTCCGGTGTCGGGTGTTCGAGCGCCAGCGCGTTGCCGGCCAACTCGCGCAGTGCGGCTGCGAGTGCGAGGCTTTCGGCCAACGGCGCTTCGCCGAACGTCCACGGTGTCGCTTCTGTCATGGAGGCCCCTCAATCCCGGGGAAGGCCGAGGACGCGCTCGGCGATCAGGTTGCGTTGCACTTGCGATGTGCCCGCCGCGATCGTGTATTGCAGCGACCACAGGTAGTCGAGCACCGCGCGTCGCGTCGAAAGATCACCGTCGTCACTCATACCGATCGCGGGCCGACCGATGACCTCGACGAGCAGTTCGGTCAACTCTTGGGTCAACTCGCTGTAGCGCAGCTTGACCGCGGAGCCGTAGCGGGCCGGCGCGCCCGTGCGTTCGGCCTCGGTGACACACATCTGCGTCGTGTGCCACAGCGCCTCGATGTTGGCGTTGATCCACCCCACCTTTTGCCGCAGCACGGGGTCGTCCCACGCGGTCGCGCCATTGTGCGGGCGCCGCATCGCGAGCGACACGAGATGTCGGATCTGCGATCGCATCATGATGATGTGCTGCGCGAAGGCGGTACCTCGTTCGAAGCGCAACGTGACGTTCGCGACGCGCCATCCGTCGTTCTCGTTGCCCACGCGATTGGCAACCGGCACGCGAACCTCGTCGAGAAAGATCTCGCAGAAGTGGCTGTCGCCGTCGATGGTCCGGATCGGGCGCACGTCGATTCCGGGCAGTGTCATCGGCAGGATCAGCCAGCTGATGCCACGATGCTTGGTGGCATCGGGATCCGTGCGCACGAGCAGCTCGCAGTAGTCGGCCACTTGAGCGCGGGTGCTCCAGATCTTCTGTCCGGAGACGAGGTACTCGTCGCCGACGCGCTCCGCGCGCGTGCGCAACGACGCGAGGTCTGATCCGGCTTCGGGCTCGGAGAAGCCTTGACACCAAACCGATTCGCCTTTGAGGATCTTCGGTAGGTGAAAAGCGCGCTGTTGGTCGGTGCCTTCGGCGATCAACGTCGGGCCGGCATGCATCATGCCGACGAAGTTGACGCTGATGTAGGGCGCGTTCGCGCGGGCGTACTCTTCGAGGTAGACGAGTTGCTGGGCGATCGGTGCGCCGCGACCGCCGTGATCGGCCGGCCACGCCAGCCCGGCGTAACCCGCGTCGTAGAGCTTGCGCTGCCATGACGTGTCGTACGTGCGGCGCGCCGGCCAGTCGGTGTTGTCGGGCGCGGGACCCTGCTCGGGTACTTCGCGTTCGAGCCAGGCCCTGATTTCGGCGCGAAAGGCCTCGTCCTCGGGAGCGTAGCGGAGGTCCACGATCAGTCCTTCGCTCGCGCCGGAGGCGCGGCAAGATTCGCTCGCGCGGCGGATGCTGCCACGAGCGCGCGAACGGCCCGCAGGTCGACCTTTGCCGATTCGGTCCGAGGCAGCGCGTCGACGAAGACCACGTCGACGGGCATCTCGTAGCGCGCGAGGAACTGCGACGCGTGGGCAAGGAGTTCGGCTTTGTCGACTGCGTTGACGGCGGTGAGCTCGACGACAGCGACGGGGACTTGTCCGAGGCGCTCGTCATCGATGCCCACCACACTCGCGGCCCGCACGACCGGATGGCGTTCGAGCGCGTGGCGCACCGTGTCGGGCTGCACCTTGAGGCCGCCGCGGAGGATGGTCTGATCGGCCCGCCCGACGATCCAGAGGAAGCCGTCTTCGTCGAGGCGCGCCAGATCGGTGGTGCGCACCCAGCCGGCCTCGCTCAATTGGTCCGCACGTACTTCGAGCAGCCCGACTTGGCCGGGCTCGAGTTCAGCGCCCGATGCCGCGTCGATGACCCGCAACGCGCAACCCGGATGGGCGCGTCCGACGCTGCCGCGCTTGGTGGACCAGAACCGTTGATGGTCGGGCAGGTTCCAGCCGGCGACGCCGCCGCCGAACTCGGTCGCCGCGTAGTTCGTGAGCACCGCCACGCCGTACTTCTCGGTGAATGCGTCGGCGGTCTCGGGGCTGAGCGGCGCCGTGCCGGAGATGACCGATTTGAGGCTGGCGAGGTCGGCGGGATCGAGATCGGCATCGAGCACCATGCGCAGCGCGGTCGGCACGAGGCTCGCGGTCTTCGGTCGGTGGCGGCGCACTCGCTCGACCCATTCATCCACGGTGAACCGTTCGAGCAGCGAGATGCGCCGGCCGTCCATCACCGACTGCAGTACCCGGAAGAGACCGCCCAGATGCACGAGCGGGGAGTTGACGATGACGACGCCCTCGCGCAGCCGCAGATCGCGGGCTCGCTGAGCCTCGTAGTGCTTCGCTCCTTCGAGTACGCGTACGAATGTCTGGTACGTCAGGTCGACGCGTTTGGGCGGGCCGGTCGTGCCGCTCGTGAGCAACCGGATCGCGGTGTCGGGTCGCACCTGACGCGGCGCGCGCTCATGGTCGCGGCCGACGGTGACGTCGCCCGCCGTAGCCAACTCGGCAACTGCGAGCGTCGAAACATGCGATCGTTGATCGGGCGGACGAATGTGCTCGAGGTCCGCCGGCTCGCCCAAGATCAGGCGCAGGTCGAGAGTTGCCACTTCGTCGCTGACGCGCTGCGACCCGAGTTGCGGGTTGAGCACGACGACGCACCCGCCGGCGCGCAGCACGCCGAGCAGCATCCCGATCGACGCGGGCCGATTGCGCAGCAACACACCGACGAGTTCGCCGCGTTCGATCGACAGCTCGGCGAACGCGCGAGCGACGACATCGACCGTCGTCGACAAGTCGGACCAAGTGTTCCAGTGCGATCCGAATTCGATGGCGGGCGCGCTCGGATCGATGGCCATGATGGTGGCGAGTCGCTGCCGGAATGCGTCGCCCGCGGCGTCGGGAAGCGCAGTCGCGGACATCAGCGAATCCGCGGCGAGATCGGCGGCATCGACGAACGGTCGACCTCCGCGCTGCCGATCGGGTTGCCGATGCGCGTGTACGCCAGCCCCTGCTCGAGCGCGGCGCGATATGGCTTGTCGAGCGACTCCCAAATGGCGCGAACGGTGCCTTGTGTCGCGGCGGTGGGCTTTTGGGCAATGGCCCGCGCGATCTCGTGCGCGCGATCCCAGAGTTGCGCGCGCTCGACGACTTCGGTGACCAGGCTGATGCGCAGTGCGGTCTCGGCCGACACCCGCTCGTCGTTGCCACTGAGGGCAATACGCAATGTCTCGGCGAGCCCGATGCGCCGCATCAGGCCGACCGGTTCGATGGCGGACACCAGCCCGAAGGTCACGTGTGAATCGAAGAAGGTCGCGTCGTGCGAACAGATGACGATGTCCGATTCGTTGAGGAAATAGAGGGCGCCGGCGGTGCAGATGCCCTGCACCGCGCACACCACCGGCTTCCACACCTTTTGCCACTTGGGGCTGAGCAGCTCGCCCGGGTCTTCGTGGTTCCATACGTCGTCAGGTTGGCCATAGGGTTCGCGGACGTCGAGACCCGCGGAGAACGCGCGGTTGCCGGCAGCGCGCAACACCACCGCGTTGACAGCACTGTCGTCTTTGATGCGATGCCACGCGTCGCGGATCTCGTGGCACATCGTGCGGTTGAACGCGTTGAGGACCTCTGGCCGGTTGAGCGTGATGGTCGCGACCCGATCTGCGGCATCGACCTCGTAGATGATCGTCTCGTAGCTCATGTAGTCACTCGCCCGACCACTTGGGCTCGCGTTTTTCGAGGAAGGCCCGTGGACCCTCTTGCGCGTCGTCGGTGTGGGTGACGCGTTCGCGGAAAGCCTCGGCGAGTAGCTCGGCTTCGTAGAGCGGCACCCCGAGTCCTTTGCGGATCGCCAGTCGGGTGCCGCGCACGGCGAGCGGTGCGTTGCGGTTGATCAACATTGCGATCTCACGCGCTCGGGTGGCGAGGTTTTCGGGCGCGACGAGCTCGGTGACGAGACCGAGGTCGTAGGCACGTTGTGCGCTGAGGCGTTCGTGCCTGCCGGTGAGCGCGACCCGCATCGCGACGTTGAGCGGCAACACACGGGCGAGCCGCACCATCTCACGGCCCGATACGAGGCCGATGCTGACATGTGGGTCGAAAAACTCGGCCCGCTCGGATGCGATCACGATGTCACCGGTCGTGACGAGATCGAGGCCCGCGCCGCAACACAGCCCGTTGACCGCGACCAGCACCGGCTTGGCCATGTTGCGAAACGGCGGGGTCGCCTCTTGCGGCGCATCCCACTCGGCGAAGCTCGACAGGTACTTGCCTTCGTAGGGGACCCTGCCGTCGGTGCGCACGCCTTCGACGTCGGCTCCCGCACAGAACGCACGGCCGGCGCCCGTGACGATGATCGTCCACACGTCGTCGTCGGCCTCGGCGCGTTGGAACGCGTCGCGCAGCTCGTGGCCCATCAGTGGGGTCACCGCATTGAGCTTGTCGGGGCGGTTGAAGGTGATCGTCGCGATGCGATCGTCGACCTCGTACAGGATGGTCTCGTATGCGGCGGACATCAATGACCTGACCCTTCAACGGCCTTCGAAATTGGGATCGGTGCGTGACTGAAACGCGCGAAGGCCTTCTTTGAAGTCTCCGCTCCGTGACGACAGCTCGAGTGCGAGCGCCTCGAGTTCCATCGCTTGGTCGAGCGGAAGCTCGAGTGAGCGATGCAAGCAGAACTTCGCCAAGCCGAACGCGATGGTGGGAGCGTTGGCCAGCTCGGCCAGTAGCGCCTCGCCGGCCGCCTCGAGTGCGTCGTCGGCGACGGCTTGATGGATGAGTCCCCACGACTCTGCCTCGTCGCCGGACACCTCTCGACCGAGCAGGATCATCTTGCGCGCCCGGGCCAAGCCGACGAGGCGGGGGATCATCCACGTGCCGCCGCTGTCGGGCGTGAAACCTCGACGCCCGAACGGCTCCCAGAATCGTGCTGTTTTACTGGCAATCGTGAAGTCGGCAGCCAGCGCGAGGTGACAACCGAGACCGGCGGCCCAGCCCCGCACGGTGCAGACGACCGGCACCTCGATGGTCTGGATGAGCTGCACGAGTCGATGCGCTTCGAACGCGGTGCGGCGGTGCAGATGGCCGACGCGCGGGCGGGGCGCACCCGCAGTGTTGGTGGCGACCCAATCGGCGCCCGAGCAGAAGTTGTCGCCGACAGAAGAAATCGCGATGGCGCGGACCGTGTCGTCGATTGCCGCGTCTTCGAATGTGTGGACCAGTTGGCGGACCATTGCGTTGCTCAGCGCATTGCGGTGAGTGGGCCGGTTGAATCGCACCCGAACGATCGCGCCGTCACGGGCGATCTCGAGCTCGTCGTTTTCGGAAACCGGGCTATCGGAAACTGGATGGTCGGAATCTGAGCTGTCGGTCATTGCGCAACCTCGCTTGCCAGGTCTGTAGCGATTCTGTCCGCGTGTTCGGGGCGACTGCCGAACGAGTGCTCGAGCACCCAGGCGCGCTTCAGTAGATAGTGGGGGAGCATTTCCCAGGTGAACCCCATACCGCCGTGGACCTGTATGCAGGTCTTCGCGTTGCGGATCGCGGCGTCGGTCGCGAGGAGCTTGGCGGCCGAGGCGGCTACGACGAAGTCGCCGGACTCACGGTCGTCGGCCATTGCCGCGGCAGCGTAGGTTGCGCTGCGAGCGAGGAGAGTGCGCACGTACATGTCGGCAAGCAGATGCTTGATGGCCTGGAACGACCCGATCGGGCGGCCGAACTGCTGTCGGTTGCCCGCATATGCCACTGCGGCCTGCAGCGCGCGGTCGGCGATGCCGAGGAGCAGCGCCGACACCAGCACGGCGCCGATGCTTCGCATCTCGTTCGCCACGGCGCCATCGGCCACCCGCGTGCCGCGCGGCAGGCTGGTCGTACGCGCGATCGGCGTCAACGGATCGGTCGGCGCGATCGTCTCGAGTCCGCCGAGGGCATCGCGCTCGATCAGGAACACCCCGTCGTCGCGGAGCGCGATCACGGTGTCGACATCTTGGCCGTATTCGATGAGAACCGAGCCTGAGTCGTCGTCGAGTTGTTCGTGCCCACCCACGAGTGCATGGCCCGCCGCGAATTCGGGAAGGTAGATGGCGGCCAGCGCAGTCCACGCGAGCGGCCCGGGCACGAGGTGGCCACCGAGCACTTCGTAGACCACCGCCGCCTCGACGATGCCGAGGCCGAGCCCGCCGTTCGCGGCCGGAGCGGCAAGACGAAAGACGTCGAGACCGGCCAACCGAGGCCAATCACCGGCCCGCAACGGCGCGCGGTCGAGTTTGGCGATGTCGGCGAGTGCGTAGGTGCCGGCGCAGTAGGTGCGAATCGCGTCTTGCAGTTCGACCTGCTGTTCGGTGAGCCGGAAGTCCATCGCCTACGTCGCCTCGTTGCCGAAGAAGAAGCGGTTCGCGTTGCGGAACAGGTACTTGTCGAGCACTTCGGGTGGGAGATCGAGTTGCTTCGCTTCCGGGATGCATCTCGACATCGGCAGCACGGGATGGTCCGAGGCGAACATGACTTTGTCCGGCCCTCTCGTGCGCATGTAGTGCAGCAGGCTCTCGGGCAGCCGGCGCGGTGACCACGCAGAGGTCATCAGGTGCAGGTTGCGGTACTTGATCATGAGCCGGATGGCGGTGTCCCACCACGGATCGGCGCCGTGCACCATGCACAACTTGAGCTCGGGAAAGCGGATACACACCCGATCGAGGTGAATGGGATTCTGCGCATCCGCGGGGAGTGGCGGGCCGGGGATGCCGGTGTTGAGGCACAGCGCCAGGTCGAGTTCGCAGCACTTCGTGTAGAGCGGGTAGTAGAGCGGATCGCTTGGCGGGTACATGCCATCGCCCCAGAAACTCGGCCCGACGACCGTGTACGCGACCGGCAGGTTCTTGACCGCCGCGGTCAGCCGCGCCAGATTTTCCATGGGGTGCAACAGATCGTGGCCGCCGAGCGCGAGCGAGAATCGGTCGGGACGGGCCTCTGCATAGCGAAACGGTCGATCGATCGGATCGGTGAAGTTCGCCATCAAGATCGCGCGCTCGACGCCGTTCTCGTCCATCTCTTCGATCAACGCCTCGAGCTCGACGGGTTGGAACATGGACGCGGCCTTGAAGTAGTCCTCTTTGACGCGGACCATCCACTTCGGTGGGGCCTGGTCGCCCAAGTGCACGTTGACCAATCCGTCGATCGCGCGTGTCATGACGCGAGGTAACCCCCGTCGACCACGAGTTCTTGTCCCGTCACGTACCCCGCTTCGTCACTGGCGAGATACACGATCGCGTCGGCAATGTCGGTGGCCGAGCCGCTGCGCCGCATCGGCACGCGGCGGGTCAACTTGGCGAGACGTTCTTCTTGCTCGTCCACGCTGAGACCCAGCCGCTCGCCGGTCGACATCGGCGTGCGCATGTAGCCGGGCGAGACGCAGTTGATGCGGACACCGCGCGCCGCGAGCTCGCGCGACACGAGCCGCGTGTAGCTCAATATGCCGCCCTTGGCGGCGGCGTACGACGCGCCACCGACGGCGCGCGTCGCCGCAATCGAAGCCACGTTCACGATCGATCCACTTCCCTTCTGCAACAGCACGGGAATCGTCGCACGCGAGCAGAGGTACACGCTCTTGAGGTTGATGCGGATCACGCGATCCCAACTCTCTTCGGGTGCGTTCCAGGTGTCGTTGAGCTCGGGCTGGGCGATGCCCGCATTGTTGACGAGGATGTCGACGGTGCCGAAGCACTGTGACGCCCGCTCGACCAATGCACCCGCGCCGGCTTCGGTCGCGATGTCGCCGGCGACGAACTCGGCTTCGCCGCCGGCGCGTTCGACCTGGGCGACGGTTGCCCGGCCTCCGTCTTCGTCGATGTCGCCGAGTACGAGCCGGGCTCCCTCTTCGGCGAAGCGCACGGCCGTGGCCCGACCGAACCCGGAACTGGCGCCCGTGATGATCGCGATCTTGCCCCCGAGCCGCATCCCCGCCTCCGTTCGGCCGCCCACCATAGTAGAGAATCCTCTAGATATATCGGCTTCAGCCGGCGGCGAAGCGGAAGACGCGTTCGGCGTTGCCCCGGCTCACTTTGTAAATCGACGTCTCGTCGAGGCCGGCCAACGCGTCACGGGCGGCGCTCAGGCTGTGGGGCCACGTCGAGTCGGAGTGGGGGTAGTCGGTCTCGAGCATGACGTTGTCGACGCCGATGGCGTCGAGGTTCTTGATGCCGTGGCGGTCGGAGATGAAGCAGCCGTAGAAATGCTGCCGGAAGAAGTTGCTCGGTGGTTCGCGGATCGTCGTGTTGGTCCACGCGCCCTGGTGTTCCCACGAATAGTCGATGCGTTCGAGCGCATACGGGATCCAGCCGATGCCGCCCTCGGACAACACGATCTGCAACCCCGGGTGGCGCTGCAGCGTGTCGCTCAGCAGCCAGTCGAAGAGCGTGATCTGTGAGTTCATCGGCACGAGACCGACCCAGATCGACGCCGGCGCGTCGTCGGAGGTGCGGAAGCTGCCCGATGACGACCCGATGTGCATGCAGAGGGGCAGTTGCAGATCGACCGCGGCTCGAAATACCGGGTCCCATGAGCGATTGGCGTCATGGATCGACGGGAGTCCGAGTTTCGCCGGGTTTTCCGAGAAAGCAATGGCGCGCGCACCTTTGCCGGCGACACGGTGCATCTCTTCGACCACGGCTTCGGGATCCCACAGCGGGATGAGGCACAGCGGGATCAGACGCGTCGGCGCGGCGCCGCACCAGTCGTCGAGCATCCAGTCGTTGTAGGCCTGCACACACGCGATCGCGACCTCTTTGTCCTTCGCCTCGATGAACACCCGACCGGCAAATCCGGTGAACGAGGGGAACGCCAACGACGCGGCAACACCGTCGAGATCCATGTCGGCGACGCGTGCGATCGGGTCGAGACAGCCCGGCCGGATCTGATCGAAGTTGACGGGATCGAGCGTGTAGTCCTCGCGGGCGACCCCCGCGGTGGCGTTGAGCCCGCCGAGCGGCACGAGCTTGTCGTCGTAGGACCAGAAGTCGGTGCCCTCGGTGGACTCGACAACGTGATCGCGCATCTTGACCGGCACGCGGGGGTCGTCGGGCGAGACCGCGATGCGCAGCACCTTGGGCGCGCGATCGCGAAAGCGCCGCGGTACGTGGTTCTGCCAGAGGTCGGGCGGTTCGATCACGTGGTCGTCGGCCGACACGATCCGCAAGTCGTTCATTGGTGCCCCCCCGGCGGTCATCCTGCGGCGCTCGTTCACCCGGCTCGCCGGAGTGAAGGCGATAAATCATCTTACGGATTATGCTACGCGCGATGGGGGAACGGGCGCTCGCCGGCGTGCGGGTGTGTGACTTGAGCGGCCAGCTGGCCGGCGCGGGCGCAACCCGGTTTCTCGCGGCCTTCGGCGCCGAGGTGATCCGCGTCGAGGACCCGGTGCGGCGAGGAGGCTGGGACATCCTCCGCGGCGGCCGGCCCTACGTCGACGAACGGCGCGGCCCTGAGCTCGGCGGCGCCTTCAACAACCACAACGTCGGCAAGCTCGGCGTGACCATCGATCTGCGCTCGTCCAGAGGGCGCGACCTCTTTGCCCGGATGGTCGCGGTGAGCGATGTCGTCACCGAGAACTTCGCCGCCGGTGTGCTCGCCGGTCTCGGATTCCCCTACGAGCGGTTGCGTGAGATCAACCCGACGGTGATTTATGTGTCGAACTCCGGCTTCGGCCACGCCGGCCCCTACGCGCACTACAAATCGTGGGGGCCCATCGTGCAGGCGTTGAGCGGGCTGACGGCGACGTCGGGCCTTGCGGGGCACCCGCCCGCTGGTTGGGGGTTCTCCTACATGGATCACATGGGCGCGAACTTCATGGCCATCGCCGTGCTGGCTGCACTCGTGCATCGCAACCGCACCGGTGAGGGTCAGTGGGTCGACTTGGCGATGACCGAAGTCGGCTTGGCGCTCACCGGGCCCGCGCTGCTCGATGCGACATTGCATGGCCGGCCGATGCGCGGTGAGGGCCTACCCGACAGCAACCGCAGCGAGTCGCCGGCGATGGCGCCGCACGGTGTGTATCCCGCGCGCGGCGACGACTGCTGGGTGGCGATCGCGTGTCGCGATGATGCCGATTGGCACGCGCTCGCCGCGGTGATCGGCGACGAGTGGGCGTGGGACGGCCGATTCGACTCGCTCGCCGGACGGCGCGCCAGCGAGGGCGAGCTCGACCATCACCTTGCCGACTGGACCCGCACGCGCGATCGCCACGAGAGCGCGGCGATCATCCGGCGCGCCGGCGTTCCTGCCGAGGCGGTACAGCGCCCCTCGGACCGCATCGACAACGACGCCGACAACGCGGCGTGGGGTCTGTGGCCATCGGTGCGCCATCCGCAGATCGGTGAAGTACGAGTCGATGGGCTACCGCTCCATCTGTCGCGCACCGACTGGCACATGGCAACGGGGGCGCCGATGCTCGGTCAGCACAACCGCGAGGTCTTCTGCGATCTGCTCGGGATCGACGAGGACGAAGTCGCCGACCTTCACGACGCCGGCGTGGTCTGATGACGGGGCCGCTCAGTGGAGTTCGCGTGGTGGAGTTGGCGAGCGAACGCGCCGCATTCGCCGGCAAGCTGTTGGGCGATCTCGGTGCCGATGTCATCGTCGTCGAACCGAGCGGCGGACATCGAACGCGGACCTACGCGCCGCTCTCGCAAGACGATCCTGAGCAGAGCTTGTGGTGGTGGCACTACAACACGAGCAAACGCGGCGTCACGCTCGATCTCGATGATCACGCCGCACGCGCCACGTTCCGGCGTCTCTGCGAGCGGGCCGATGTGGTGCTCGAAGCCGAGGAGCCCGCCCGGTTGGCCGCGCTCGGCATCGACTACGACGACCTGCGCGACGCCGCGCCCCGGCTCGTGTGGGTGTCGGTCACGGCATTCGGTCGGTCCGGTCCGCGCGCGCACGACCCGGCGACCGACCTCACGTTGCTCGCCAGCGGGGGAGCGGTGTGGAGTTGCGGCTACGACGACCACAACCTGCCTCCTGTCCGGGGCGGTGGCAATCAGGCATTCCATGTCGCGTCGACCTATGCGCTGCTCGGCGCGCTCACCGCCCTCTTGCACCGAGATCGTTCGGGCACCGGTCAACGCGTCGACGTGAACGCCAACGCCGCGATCAATGTGTCGACCGAACTCGCGACCTACGAGTGGCTCGTCGGAGGGCTCGAGGTGCAGCGGCAAACCGGCCGCCACGCGTCGGTACTGCCGAGCTTGGAGACCACTGTCGCTGCCGCGGACGGGAGGCTCGTGAACACCGGCGTGCCGCCGCGTAGCGGGACTGCGTTTCGCAGCTTGTCGCAGTGGCTCGACGAACTCGGTTTGCGCGACGAGTTCCCCGAGGCGTTCTTCCTCGATCTCGGTGCGCAGCGGGCGGTGATCACTTCGGCCGAGATCGCCGAAGACCCCGAAGTGATGGCGATCTACGGCGCCGGCCGCGAGGCCCTCACGTTCATCGCCTCGCGCCTTGCCGCGTACGACTTCTTCATCGGCGCGCAAGAACGCGGGCTGCCGACCGGCATCGTCTACACGCCGGACGAAGCGTTCGCCGACCCGCATATCGTCGCGCGCAGGTTCCCGACGCCGGTGGAGCACGCCGACATCGCACGAGTCGTGCGTTATCCGGGCGCGCCGTACCGATTTTCCCGATCACCCTGGGCGATCAGCCGACCGG
>JBDTLT010000079.1:0-22019 GCA_039934635.1 Acidimicrobiales bacterium | reverse complement strand
CCGCGATCGGGGTCGAAGCGTTCGACCGCCCTGATGAGTGCGTAGTGCGCGATCTGCACCAGATCTTCGGTCGACTCGCCGCGCCGGGCGAAGCGCTGCGCGAGCGCGTTGGCGAGGCTGGCGTAGGAGACCACGATCTCGTTGCGCAGCTCGTTGGTCGGGTTGTCGCGATACGTCCGAAAGCGGGCGAGATCGACTTCGTCGGTCTCGTTCCCGCGGCCCGCTAGTTCACCGTTAGACACTGCTTGCTCATCCGCGCAACTAGTCGGTCTGCGTTCTGTTCGAGTTCGTGGCGATCGACCGCCGCTCGAAGAATGTGCGACGAAATGTCGTCGATCACATAGGAACCATTTGCTGCGGTCGTTGGTACGTCGGCCTCCATGTGGATCTGATGGTCTTCGATGCGGAAAGTGGCAGTCACCGTGCTGGAACGATCGGCCGCGGCTTCGACGAGCGCAGAGCACAACTCGTCGACCGCGATGCGAAGGTCTTCGATGTCGTCCAGCGTGAAGTTGACCTGCGCGGCCAGGCCGCTCGCGACCAGTCGAGCGAGCCGGATGTATTCGAATGCCGCCGGAAATTGGAGTGCGACTTCGTCGGGCATGCTCAGACCACCGGGAACTGTTCGGTGAGCCCCGTGATCTCGAGTAGGCGAAGAGTGCCCGCCTGGGGGTCGCGCAACACGACGGCGTTGGGCTGATCGCCGAGGCGCTTGCGGGCGCGGATCAGAGAACGCAGCCCGCTCGAGTCGATGAAGGTCAGCCCGCCGATGTCCATCACGAGGTTCGTGACCCCGCTCGCCAGCAGCTGGTCGACGAGGTCGTCGAGTTTGTTGGCCGCGTGCGCGTCGAGTTCACCGCCGACCTGAATCGTGCCCGGCTCCGACTCCAATGAGCGAATGACGAAGCCGTCGTCCTCGATGGACATGAATAACCCTCCCTGAGTTTCCTACGTGCGCGCCAACCTACAGGATTGCGAATTTCGCCGTACCCAGGGTCGTCAGGGACGAAACATTGTTGATTCGGGAACCTTGTCGAATCAGGCAGCTGCCGCAGCGCGGGGGGAGAGCTGGTCGAATCGTCGTTCGGCGCCTGACCAATCGGCGACCTTCCAGAAGGCGGAGAGCCATGCCTGCTTGTCGTTGAAGTGGTCGAGGTAGTAGGCGTGTTCCCAACCATCGATCACGAGGAGAGGCGACGAGCCTTGCCCGACGTTGGTCTGGTGGTCGTAGATCTGTTGGACCACCAGCCGCCCGGCGACGGGCTCCCATGCGAGCGCTCCCCAGCCCGAGCCCTGCAGGGACGTGGTGACCGCGGTCAGCTGCGCCGTCAGTTGGTCGAGCGATCCGAAGTCGGTGGTGATGCGCTCACCGAGGCGTCCTCCCGGACGGCCCCCGCCGTCGGGCGCGAGGCACTGCCAGAACAACGAATGCAGCACATGGCCGCTGAGATTGAACGCCAGATTCTTTTCGAGCTGGCCGATGTGCGAGAAGTCAGTGGCCGAACGCGCTTCGGCAATCTTCTCGAGCGCTTCGTTGGCGCCCTTCACGTACGCGGCGTGGTGCTTGTCGTGATGCAGGCGCATGACTTGCGCAGAGATCACCGGTTCGAGCGCGTCGTAGTCGTAGGGGAGGTCGGGCAAGGTGTATGCGTCGGTCATCGGGTGCCTCCGGATGTTGAAACAGATTTCCTTCCCCGTACCCGTTGCACCGGCCGACAAACGCTGCGGTTTGGTGGCGTCGGCACCGGGTACTGGGGCCCCAACCACAGCGGGATCAAGACCGAGAGAGTCGGAGACGACCATGGCAAACAATTCAGAAGCCGGCGGCGCAATATCCGAAGAGACGCGTGAAGCCGATCGTCGCGACAGCGCCAAGCAGGGCAAGGCCGATCGCATGCCGACGCCAGAAGAAGAACGCCTCGCCGACAAATTGGGCAAGCCAGACGACGATGTGGCCGCCAACTACAAAGAGGCAATCGAACTCGGCGCCGATGTCAAAGGCGAGGGCCAGATCGACTGATCTGGCCCCACCGAGTCAGCGGGCCTAGGCCTTGGTCGGGGCGGCGGTGTGCCGCACGACGAGTACGGGGCACGGCGCGTGATGCACGACATAGTCGCTGACCGAGCCGTGCATGAACCGGCCGAACGCACCTCGCTCGTGACTGCCGAGGATGATGAGCTCGATGCCGTGCTCGGCGGCCGTGGCGCAGATGCGTTCGCCGGGCGAACCGTGCTCGACGACGACGTCGGTCTTCTTGGCGTCGATCTCGCCCGCCGTGCGCTCGACCAGCTGCTCGGCGCGATCGTCGAGCTCGGCGAGCGAGGTCGGGTCGAGCGCTACGGCGCCGATACCGGCACCGAATGGGTCACCGGTGAACGGCACCAGCTCGGCGTAGGACGTCACGTTGAGCACCACGACCTCATCACGGTCGGAGACCATGCGCTCCGCGAAGGCCAACGCTTCGCGAGAAGGGGCGTCGTCGTCGACCGCGATGAGAACCTTCATTTGATGACCTCCACGTAACCGGCGCCATACCCGGGTCGTACCTGGTGCAAACGCTGCCCGGGTCTGAGTTTCGTCTCTGACCCTCTTGGGTACAAGTCGACGATCGCCCGACCCCCTGAGGCACGCGAGGGAAGAGGAGAGCATATGGTTCTCGAAAGCACGCAAGGCAATGGGCACAGCCAAGGCAATGGGTTTCGGCCTGCAGCCGCCTCGACCGATAACGACATCCGTACCACCAGCGACATTCGTGTGGACGCGATTCGTGTCGCAATCGCCAATGACTACGAACTCGTGGTTGCGGGAGTCGGCGCGTTGCTCGCTCCCTATCCGCAAATCGACATCGTCGACCTGGCGGCCAACCGCATACCTCAAGTGCAGGCCGACATCGTCCTGTTCGACACATACGGCCACCGCGACCTGGGTATGAGCCGGCTTCATGAGCTGGTGGCCAGCGAGCGCAATACGGCGGTGGTGGTCTACACGTTCGAATTCGAGCCTGCGCTGATCGACCGGGCGCTCTCTGCCGGAGTGCGGGGCTATCTCGACAAGCGAGACTCGGCCCAGCGCCTCGTGAGCTCGCTCGAGCGCATCGCCGCCGGGGAAGTCGCCGTTTCGTCGGGCGGCACCAAGCTGCACCGCGCCGAGATCGAATGGCCGGGCCGCGCGGTCGGGCTGAGCGCGCGCGAGAGCGAATTGCTCCCGCTACTGGCCGAGGGCATGAAGAACAGCGAGATCGCGGCGTCGCTGTATCTGTCCGTCAACACGGTCAAGACCCACCTGAAGGATCTCTACCGCAAGCTCGGCGCGTCGAATCGGGCGCAAGCCGTCGCATCCGCCGCCGAGGCGGGGCTCCTCGCCCGTCGTCCGTCCGGTTCGAGCGCGAGCGCAAACGCCGGTTCAGCCGTGACTGCGGGCGCTCGCGCGGGGTGACTCGGCGCCCCTGGATGGGCGGATTCGGCCACCAACGGTGGCATACTGACGCACGCGGTGGCGATGATCGCCCCGCAGTCGCTTGCAAACGCGCAAAAACGGCGCGTGGTTCATCGCTCGATCGCGTGTAGCCGAAGCATCGACGGCTACGAATATCGAGAGGAATACCAATGTCAAGTCCTGCGCCCGCGCGCGCCGCGCGCCCGCATCACCGCCGCGGGCTGTCCGAGGTCACCACCGCCGACGGCGGAGAGGCCAGCACCGCCGACGAAGGCGGAGACTTCGCTTCACTGGGCGTTCCGGCCGAATTGTGCCGCGCGCTCGCCGACCAATCGATCTCCACGCCGTTCCCGATCCAAGTCGCGTCACTGCCCGATTCCCTCGCCGGTCGTGATGTGCTCGGCCGTGGTCGTACCGGCAGCGGCAAGACCGTTGCCTTCGCCGTGCCCGTTGTGGCGGCCCTTGCCGCGTCGGGCCGCAAGCGCGAAGCACGCAAGCCTCGGGCGATGGTGCTCGTGCCAACGCGCGAACTCGCCAATCAGGTCGCCGCCGTGTTCCACCCACTCGCCAACGCGATGGGCCTTCGCGTGACCACGATCTACGGCGGCGTCGGCCAACGTCCGCAAGAGACGGCGCTACGCAACGGCGTCGATATCGTCATCGCCTGCCCCGGCCGGCTCGAAGACCTCATCGGTCAGCGCCACTGTGAGCTCGATCGTGTAGAAGTGACGGTGCTCGATGAGGCCGACCATCTCGCGGATCTCGGCTTTTTGCCAACCGTGCGCAAGTTGCTCGACCGCACGCCCCAGAAGTGCCAGCGCCTGTTGTTCTCGGCCACGCTCGACAACGGTGTCGATCAGGTCGTGGCGCGTTACCTGCACAACCCGGTCACGCACGCAGTAGATCCCATCGATGCGCCGCAAGAAGAGACCACGCATCACGTGCTCACCGTGAACGAGGGCGAGAAGAACGCCGTCGTCATGGACTTGGCCGCCGGTCACGGGCCCACCCTGCTCTTCACGCGTACCAAGCACGGCGCCAAGAAGCTCGCGTTGCGCCTCAGCGCATCAGGCATCTCGGCCGTCGAATTGCATGGCAATCTCTCGCAGGCGGCACGCGAGCGCAATCTCGCGGCGTTCTCTCGAGGCACTGCACGCGTACTGGTCGCCACCGACATCGCGGCCCGTGGTATCCACGTCGACGGCATCGCGCTCGTTGTGCACGTCGACCCACCCGCGGAGCCCAAGGCATTCCTGCATCGCTCGGGCCGCACGGCCCGCGCCGGCGCCAGTGGCGTGGTCGTCACGCTCGCCAACGAGTCGCAAAGCCGCGACATGCGCAAAATGACGCGCGACGCCGGCATCTCGCCGATCCTGACCCGTGTCGGGCCGGGCCACGCGCTCTTGCACGATCTTGCCGGTCCGACCGCGCCCCGCAGCGCGCACGTGCCGCAACCTCGCGCCATCACCAGTGTCACCGAACGCCCCGCAGCACCCAGCGGCGCTCGCAAATCATCCGGACAGCAGAAAGGCCGTCGATCATGGCAAAGGAACGCACGCGGCGCGAACCGCTGAACCCTGAGCAGGCCTGACATGGCCAAGGGCAGAGAGAGTTTCGAGAAGCGACGCCTCGAGAAAGTCCGCGTCGAACGCAAGGCCGAAAAACGGGACAAGCGCGAGTTGCGTAAGACCGAAGGTGATTCGGGCCCCGACGAGGCTGCGTTGATGGAGCGTTTTCGGCTGTTGAGCGAGCGTCACGCCAACGGCGACATCGATGACCTCGCGTACAAGACCCAACGCTCCGAGATCTTTTCGGCATTGGGTCTCGAAGACCCCGCGGAGTAACTAACCGCCGCGCGTCGCGACGCCGGCTTCATAGGCGAGCATCACCAACTGAGCCCGATCTCGAGCGTTGAGCTTCGTGAGCAGGTGACTGACGTGGGTCTTGGCCGTTGCATGGCTCATGAAGAGCTGTTCGGCGACCTCGGCGTTCGACATTCCTTTGGCGATGGCGACGAGTACTTCGAGTTCGCGCTCGGTCAACGACGCGATGGGAACCGAGGCCATCACCGCCGGTGTCGGCGATCGGGCGAATTCCTCGATCAGCCGGCGCGTGATCTTGGGCGCGAGCAATGCTTCACCGTCTGCGATCACCCGTACCGCGGTGAGAAGGTCTACCGGTTGGGTGTCCTTGAGCAGGAAACCGCTCGCGCCGGCGCGCAACGCATCGAAGACGTATTCGTCGAGATCGAACGTCGTGAGGATGAGCACGCGCGTCGCTTGGGTTGCTTCGGCGCCGGTGATCTGGCGCGTGGCCTCGAGACCGTCCATCTCGGGCATGCGGATATCCATCAACATCACATCGGGCCTCTGGTCGCGCGCGAGCTGCACTGCTGCGACGCCGTTCGCGGCTTCGCCGACCACTTCGATGTCGGGTTCGGAACGAAGCAGCACGCAAAACCCACTGCGCACCAATGCCTGATCGTCGGCGACGCCCACCCGTATCATTGGCTCTCCTCGTAGGGGATGCGGGCCCGTACGACGAACCCGCCGCCCGACCGAGGACCGGTGTGCAGCGAACCTCCGTACACCGTCACCCGCTCGCGCATTCCGGCGATGCCATGACCGGAGCCGTTGGTCCCCGATGATGCGCTGGCCAGCCCCCGTCCGTCGTCGCTGACTTCGATGGCGATGGTGCCCGGCTCGTAGGTGATCGCGACGCTCGCGCGGGCCGAGCCGGCGTGGCGCAGCACGTTCGTCAGCGCTTCTTGCACGATGCGATAGGCGGACAGGCTGACTCCGGTCGGCAGTTCGCACGGTGGGGGGTCGACGGTGAGATCGACGGCGACCCCCGATTCTTGGACGCGGGCGATGAGCGCGGGGAGGTCTTCGAGCCGGGGGGCGGGCGCGTGCTCGGCTTTGGATCCGTCCTCATTGCGCAACACGCCCAAGAGCCGCCGCATCTCGTTCAATGTGGATCGGCTGGTGGTCGCGATGTTCTCGAGCGCACGGCGGGCCTCGGTCGGATCGTTGTCGAGAACGTGCGCGCCGACGCCCGCCTGCACCGCGATCACGCTCATCGAGTGCGCGACGACGTCATGGAGTTCTTGCGCGATACGCAGGCGTTCTTCGGCCACCGCGCGTGCGTGGCGTTCGGTTTCGATCGTGGCGCGTTGCTCGGCGAGTTGCACTTGTTCCAGTAGTGCATCGCGGCGATTGCGCAAGACACTTCCGAAGACCCATGCCGCCGACAGAGAAACCGCGGTTCCCACGATGCTGCCGCCGCGCAAGTCGGGGGGACGGTTGAGTGCCGCGATCGTGACCCCCACGATGACCACGGCCAGCCCGATCTGTGAACGCGTTGGCGTGTCGTGCAGCGCGACGGCGTACATCAAGAAGAGAAGAACCGTGGGCGCCCCGCCGGTCTGATAGTTGGGGAAGGTCAGCGCGACGACGAGGGTCGCGGCGACGACGAGCGCCTCGAGCGGGTGGCGCCGCCTGAATGCGAGCGTGGCGCACACCCCGAGCGTGATGACGACGTGAATGGCATCGATGTCGCGGAACTGGTCCGAATCGGGCGAGCCGATGGCGAGAACCGCCATGCAGAACACCCCGGCCACGACTGCGAACGCGATGTCCCAGATCCACGGGTCGAGCTCGCGGGCTCGCCGCAACAGAGACTTCACAACGGGCACGGTAGCGAACCGGGGCCGGCGAGGGCATCGGTCCCGAGGATGAACGCGGCTCCGTCTGCAGATGTAGGTCTGCGGAGGTAGCCGCCAAACCGTCGCACGGCTGACGACACGGGTTCTGAATGAGCGCAGAGTGCCCCCATCCACTCTCGACTCAAGGAGTTCCCGAAATGACCACAGTCCTCACACCACCTCGAGCGCCCGTCGCCACCACGGTGGCGGCGATGGCGCGCAACGCGACCAAGACGTACGGCTCCGGCGAAGCACTCGTGCGGGCGCTCGACGACGTCACCGTCGAATTCCCGACGGGTCGCTTCACTGCCATCATGGGCCCCTCGGGCTCGGGCAAGTCGACGCTCATGCATTGCCTCGCCGGCCTCGACGGTCTCTCGTCGGGCTCGGTGTGGATCGGCAACGCCGATCTGTCGAAGCTCACCGACCGGCAGCTCACGCAGTTGCGCCGGGATCACGTCGGTTTCATCTTCCAGGCGTTCAATCTCGTACCGACGCTGACGGCGCTCGAGAACATCACGCTGCCGTCCGCGCTCGCCGGTCGTAAGCCCGACCGCGCATGGCTCGATCATGTCGTCGACACCGTCGGGTTGCGCAGCCGCCTCTCGCACCGTCCGTCGGAGCTCTCCGGTGGCCAACAACAACGGGTCGCAGTGGCCCGTGCCCTCGCGTCCAAGCCGCAGATCATCTTCGCCGACGAGCCGACGGGCAACCTCGACTCACGCACGGGAGCGGAGATCCTCTCGTTCATGCGTACCGCAGTGCGTGAATTCGGGCAGACCATCGTGATGGTGACCCACGACCCGATGGCTGCCGCCTACGCCGACCGCGCCGTGTTCCTCGCGGACGGTCGCATCGTCGACGAGATCGACGCACCAACCGCCAACACCGTTCTGGATCGCATCAAGAAGCTGGGGGACTGAGTCCAATGTTGCGCCTCACCATCAAGCAACTCGCCGCCAAGAAGCTGCGGCTCCTCACCACCGCCACCGCCGTCCTACTGGGCGTCGCCTTCCTGGCGGGCACTCTGGTGCTGACCGACACGATCGGTCGCACTCTGGACAATGTCCTCGCCGATGCGAATGCCGGCACCGACGCCTATGTGCGCGGACCTTCCGAGCTCGCGCTCGGCTTCGGCGAGGCCCGCCCCCGCGTCGATGCGGCGCTCGTCGATCAGGTACGCCAGGCCGACGGCACGAGCGATGTCGCGGTGCGCATCAGCGGCTACGCCCAACTCGTCGACAAGTCCGCAACGCCGGTGGGCGACCCCCAGGTCGCGCCGACGTTCGGGCTCAACTGGGTCACCGTCGGCGACCTGAACCCGTATCGCATCGCGTCGGGCCACGCTCCGACGAACGACGACGAGATCGTCATCGACAAGCACTCGGCCGATGTTGCGGGCTATCACGCCGGTGACCGCGCGACGGTGCTCTCGAAGGGCGCGCCACGTGAGTTCACCATCTCCGGCATCGCGAAGTTCGGCACCGCCGATTCGCCGGGTGGCGCGTCGGCCGTGCTGTTCACCGACAACGTGGCGCAGCAATTGCTCGGCGAGCCGGGCAAGGTCGACGGCATCGCCGTCACCGCCGAATCGGGCACCTCGCAAGCACAATTGGTAGCGGCGATCGATCAGGTCGTCGGATCCGATGTGCAGGTCATCACCGGCGCCGCGTTGACCGCGGAAGATCAGAAGTCTGTCGCCGACAGCTTCAAGTTCTTCAACGTCTTCATGTTGATCTTCGCTCTGGTCGCCGTGTTCGTCGGGGCGTTCATCATCAACAACACGTTCTCGATCACGGTTGCCCAACGCACTCGTGAGATGGCGATGCTGCGAGCGATCGGGGCCAACCGTCGCCAGGTGTTGCGCTCGGTGCTCGCCGAAGCGGCGGCGGTCGCGGTCATCGCATCGGCGATCGGATTGGTGATCGGCATCGGTGTGGCCTCTGGCCTGAAAGCCTTGCTGGGTTCGTTCGGGTTCGACGTTCCCGATGGCCCAACCGTCGTGAGCGGACGCACGATCGTCGTGTCGCTGACCGTCGGCATCCTCGTCACCCTCGCATCGGCGTTCCTGCCGGCGCGACGGGCCGCGAGAGTTGCCCCCATCGAAGCGTTGCGGGAGCCGGCCCTCGACAACACTGCCGGTTCCAAGCGCCGGGCGGCCGCTGGTGTGGCGATCACCGCAGTGGGTGTCGCCGCATTGCTGGCCGGATTGGGCGGTGCGCCGCTCAGCCTCGTCGGCCTCGGTGCGTTCCTGGTGTTCATCGGCGTGTCGGTGCTCGGACCGGTGCTGGCGCGGCCGGTGACCCGACTGATCGGTTCACCGCTGCCCCGCACTCGGGGCATGTCAGGGGCGCTCGCCCGTCAAAATGCGATGCGCAATCCGAAGCGCACCGCTCGCACCGCGGCATCGTTGATGATCGGAGTCGGCTTGGTCGGTTTCATCACGATCTTTGCCGCTTCGACCAAGACGTCGATCTCGAGTGCACTCGGCCGGGACTACCTCGGTACGCACGTCGTCGAATCGGGTGCCTACGACTCGACCGCCGGCATCAGCCCCGATCTCGCGGCGTCACTGCGCGGCCGTCAAGGTATCGAAGTGGTCACCGCTTCTCGGGTCACGCGTGCGGAAGTCGACGGCATGAGCCGGGCGGAGTTCTTCGCCTTCGATGCAACCACCGTTGGTCGAATCACCGACCTCGGCACCGTGACCGGCGACGTGACGGCGCTCGGCGCCGATGGCATCGCAGTGTTCGCGGACGAAGCCACGGATCAGGGTTGGCACCTCGGCGACACGGTCGATGTCACATTTGTCGGCGGAACCAAGCCGTTCGTCGTGCGGGCCATCTTCGACAATTCGCAGGAATGGTTGGGCAAAGAGTTCGTCGGGCTCGACGCCTTCGAGGCCAACTTGCCGAACCAGCTCGACTTCCGCATCTATGTCAGCGCCAGCGATGAGAACGCGCTGATGGACGCGGCGGCGCCCTATCCGTCGGCCGAGGTGCTCGACAAGCAGGCCTTCATCGACGCACTCAATGCGAACATCGACAAGATGCTCGGGTTGATCTACGCCATGCTGGCGCTGGCGATCGTGATCGCACTGCTCGGCATCGCCAACACGTTGGCGCTGTCGATCTTCGAACGCACTCGTGAGCTCGGGCTGTTGCGGGCGGTCGGTATGGCCAAAGCGCAAGTGCGGTCCACCGTGCGCTGGGAAGCAGTGTTGATCGCACTGTTCGGTACCTCGCTCGGGTTGGCCGTCGGCACCTTCTTCGGATGGGCGATGGTGCGGGCACTTTCGGACCAAGGCATCACCGAGCTGTCGATCCCCGTCGGGAGCTTGCTCGTGGTCACGGTGGTCGCGGCAGCGGCGGGTGTCGGTGCGGCGATCATGCCGGCTCGCCGGGCCGCAAAGTTGAACGTGCTCAAGGCGATCTCTGCGGGTTGATCTCTGGTCAGTTCGTACACGTGGGGGCCCGGTTCGCCGGGCCCCCACTGTCGCGTACGCGGAAGGGAGCGTGGGTGGGGCATGTTGTTTTAGAAAACCAGAACGAGGGCCGGGTACGTGCTGCCTTGGTTGTCAGTGGGCGTCGGAAGAATGGGCGAATGCAGGGACGCCATGACTTCAGCAAGCACCGCACCAAGACCGTTGACGACTATTACCTTGGTATTCGGGGGACACGATTGCGTCATGCAGCGTTGGCGGTTCTCCTCGCGGTGGGCTCGTGTTCGATAGATGAGATGTGGACGTGCCTCAAGGGTCGTCACCGCCTCGATCCGTCGGTTACCAAGAAGGCGGTGGCCGATGCGCTGCGCTACGAGTGCGCGAAGGGCCGGGCACGGCGAATCGGCTACGGCGTCTATCACATCGGGGAAGTCTCGGCGAGGAAGAACGTCGCCTCCTCGAGCACTTACGTGCGCGCCGGTCAGCCGAGCATCTGGCCGCGCATGAGGGCGAGACTGCGCCACTTCCAGATGCAGTCGACGTCGTGCAGTCCCACGGCGGAAATCCACGATAACTGGCGTTGTAGATCACACAGAATGTCCGACGGATCGTCGACGACGCCCATCTCGTCGCGCCACCGCTCGTGCAGTGCTCGCGTCGGGCTGGCCACGAGATCGAGATTGCAGAACACGCCACCGGGCGCGAGCAGCGCGGCGATCTCACCGTACAACGCGTGCTTGCGTTGATCGCTGAGGTGATGGATGGCGAACGAGGACACGATCGCGTCGAATTGGCCCTCGATGCGCAAGGGCTCGTCGAGATCGTGCTGCCGCAGGGCGACGCGTCCGTCGTCGCCGAACCGCGCGGCTGCCGCGGCGAGCATCGTGGTCGACATGTCGACACAAACCGCGTGCGAATCGGGATAGGCGTCGAGCACGATGGCCGCCAGCCGTCCGTCGCCGCAGCCGAGGTCGAGCACGCGACCGGGTAACGCGCCGGAGAGATCGCGAGCGAGGATGTCTTCGCCCTCGCGTCGATGCGGTAGTCGATCGGCCCGCGCCAGATAGCTCGTGGCGTGTTCAGGTCGCTCCCACAGGTTCGGCATCGCCCCAGTATGGTTGACTCGGCGATCGTGGTGACAACGATTGATGGTGACGAACGGCGTGCCCGACTGGGCGACCGTCATCACTTGGCGTCACCGGCAGCAACGGTCGGGGAAGTTTCGGCCGCGCTGGTTGGCCTCCACTCGAGCGACCCGGTCACCGTGTATTTGTCGAGCTGGGCCCGCGTCCGTGGCTTCGAACGCGACCAACTCGAAAAGGCGCTGTACGACGATCGCTCGCTGATCCGCATGTTGGGAATGCGCCGCACGATGTTCGTGGTGCCCGTCGCCGACGCGCCGATGCTCGATGCGGCGTGCACGCAGGCACTCGCCGCGGGCGAACGGCGCCGGCTGATCGCGCTGATCGAAGGTCAAGGCATCGCGCGCGACGGCGCGGCGTGGGTGCGCAAGGTCGAGCGCAAGACGCTCGCCGTCCTCGAGGCACGGGGCGAGGCGACGGCCACACAACTGACGAGCGCGGTGGCTGAACTCGCGGGCAAGCTCGTGATCGGCGAAGGAAAGAAGTGGGCGGGCACGACGGGTCTGTCGACGCGTGTGCTCTTCATGCTCGCCACCGATGCTCGCATCGTTCGGGGCCGTCCCCTCGGTAGCTGGCTGTCGACTCAGTATCGATGGGTACCGATGGACACGTGGCTCGGCAGTCCATTGCGCGCCATCGATGCACCCGATGCGCGTGCCGAACTCGTGCGGCGGTGGTTGCACACCTACGGGCCGGGCACCTTGACCGACATCAAATGGTGGACGGGCTGGAGCGGCGCCACGACGCTGGCCGCGCTACGCGCGGTCGAGGCCCTTGAAGTTCGCGTCGGCGATGGCGCGGCCTACATGTTGGACACCGACGCCCGCCCGGCGCGGGCAAAGCGCTGGGTCGCGCTCTTGCCCAGCCTCGATCCGACGGTGATGGGATGGAAGGAACGAACGTGGTTCCTCGGCGACCATCAGCCTTCGCTGTTCGACCGCAACGGCAATGCGGGGCCGACGGTGTGGTGCAACGGACGCATCGTGGGCGGGTGGACGCAACGCCGCGACGGAACGATCGCGGTCGAGTTCTTGGAAAAGGTCGACTCGTGGGCCGCCGACAAGATCGCCGCCGAAGCGAAGCGGCTCGAGGCATGGTTGGGCGACACGAGGATCACGCCGAGATTCAGGACACCTCTGGAGCAGCGCCTCGGGTCAGACCGTTAGGTGGTAGAGCTCGGCCGCGTTGTCGTGCAACACCTTGCGGATGGCGTCGTCGGGCAGGCCGGCCAGTGCGATGCGCAGGTGGTCGCGTGGTGCGAGTGCGGCGCTGGCCGGGCCGGGAGTGATGCCGGTCGAGTGCGGGAAGTCGGTCTCGAACATCACGTGGTCGGCGCCGAGTTGCTCGATCGCGGCGCGCGCCGACGCCCGTTCGAACCAGAAGCAGCTGTAGATCTGGCGGGCGAAGTACTCACTGGGCAGCAATTCGAGTTCGGGGTGTTCGATGTGTGCGCCGGAGTTGTGGAACTGCCAGTCCATTCCCTCGAGTAGAAACGGCACCCACCCGACGCCGCTCTCCACCGACACGAACTTGAGGCGGGGAAAGCGCTGGCACACGCCGCCGAAGATCAACGACGTGATCGCGTTGGCGTTGAGGAAGAACAGCATGGAGCCGGTCCACGCGTAGTTGAGATGCTTGCCCGAATTGTCGGTGCCGAACATCGGAATGTTGCCCGACCCGATGTGGAAGTTGATGGACAGGTCCATCTCTTGCACTTCGGACCAGAACGGATCCCAGTGCGGGTGCGACAGCGGCGGCAGGTTGAAGTCCTCCATGCGAGCGGGGAAGACCACGCCCTTGTGGCCGATTGCGTAGCCGCGGTGCAGTTCGGTGATGGCGGCTTCGAGGTTCCAGAACGGCACGGTCATCAACGGCACGTACCGATTCGGTGCGATGGCGCTGAAGTCGACGAGGAAGTCGTTGTAGGCCTGCACGCATTCGAGCACGAGTTGGGGATCGGCCTTCATGCCGATGTATTCGTTGACCTGGAACACGCCGATGTTCGGGTAGAGCACCTGCGCGAGCACTCCGAAGTCATCCATGTGCTCGAGCCGGCGTCGGGCGTCATAACAGCGAGGGTCGGCGTCGGCAATGCGGCGGGGATGGTCGGGCGGGTACTCGTGCCATCGCGCGCCGGCCGCGAGGCCGGCGGCGTAGATCTTCTTGTCGCCGAAGTACCAGACCTCTTCGGCAGTGGCGTCGTCCCAACGCACGTGGGGAACGAGCGTCCCCCATTTGTCGGTCGACAATCGCGACGTCCAGAGATCGGCCGGCTCGATGACGTGCGTGTCGGAATCGATGATCGGGATCTCGTCGACGATGGTCGCGACGGCGGTCATGACACGAGAACTCCAGGCGCGGCGCCGTCGACGTCGACGCCGTTGCTACGCGTCGCGACACCGCCCACCCAGATGTGTTCGATGCCCTTGCTGCGCGACACGAGGCGATCGCCGTTGGCCGGGAAGTCGTACAACCGCTCGAACGGCGTTTCGCTGATGGTGTCGGGATTGAACGCAACCATGTCGGCGACCTTGCCCGGCGCGATGACGCCGCGGTCGCTCAGGCCCCACAACGCGGCCGGCTGCCCACTCATGCGCCAGATGGCTTCTTCGAGCGTGAGCGCGCCTTCTTCACGCACCCAGTAGCGCAACGTGTAGCTCGGATAGCACGAGTCGCAGAGCATGTCGACGTGCGCCGCGGCGTCGTGCGCGCCGAGCACGGTGCGATGGTCTTTGACGAGATCGGTCATCTCGGCCTTGGTCGAGCGGGGCACGTTGCGAAAACGCGTGACCAGATTGTCTTTCAGCGCGAGGTCGAGCATGACGTCGAGCGGATGCTCACCGCGCTCGGCGGCCAATGTGGCCAACGGGATGCCCCGCAGCGATTCGTGCACATCGGTTTCTTCGACGGAGGTGCGCAGGAAATAGCCGTCGATGTCGCCGTCGAGGAAGTCGGTCTGACCGGCGATCGCCACCGTCTGTTCACGCGCTCGCGTTCGCCACTCGGAATCGGAATATGCCGCGGCCATGGCGTCGTGGCCGCGCCCCAGCACTTCGGCAAAAGCCGGGACGCGGCTCCATTGATAGGGGTTGGCCATGCTCATCTGCGTGGTGATGTAGCGAGTGCTCGTCTGCGGCCACAGTTGGCCGCCGGCCGCGACGCCCCGCTCGAGCATCGCCATCGCCGAACCGGGTCCACCGAAGAGACCGGGAAGCACGGACCCCCACGTGATGCGCACGCCAAACTCGGCGGAGAGTTGCGCCACTTCCTCGATCTCGAGCAGCGGCCCGTAGGTGATCTCGATGATCCCGTCCTTGCGGTTCTCGGCGAGGGTCTTGACCAGCGCGCGGATCTCCCGCTTGTCCGCGAAGCGGCTGGGGACGGGTTTGCCCTGCGGTCCTTGATGCGAAGGGGCCTGCGATGTCGAGATGCCGATCGCGCCGGCCTGCAGCGCATCGGCGATCACGCGACAGATCTCGGCCAGTTCGTCATCGGTTGCCGCGCGCGAGAATGCGGCCTCGGCGCCCATGACATAGAGGCGCACCATCGAGTGCGGTACGAACGCGGCGACGTTGATGCGTTTGGGCAACGTGCGCAGCGCGTCGAGATACTGGGGGAAGGTCTCGAAGCTCCAGTTGATGCCCGACTGCAGTGTCGGCACTTGCATGCCTTCGACGAGCTCGAGCGTCTCCATGATGAGTTGACGATCAGCGGGCCGTGCGGGTGCGATGCCGAAGCCGCAGTTGCCTTGCACGACCGTCGTGACGCCGTGCCACGACGACGGCGTGAGGTCGCGATCCCAGAAGACCTGCGCGTCGAAATGGGTGTGGATGTCGACGAACCCCGGTGACAAGACCAGCCCGGTGAGGTCGATCTCTTCGGCGCCGTCGCGCGCCGCGACGGTGCCGACGGAAGTGATGTAACCGTCGACCACCTCCACGTCGGCCGGCCGACTCGGCCCACCAGTGCCGTCGACGACTGTCGCGCCCCGCAAAATCGAATGCATCGTGTCTACCCCCTGGAATCCCCCTCGACCGAAGGGTCCCGCTCAACCTACCGCGCCAAATGGGTGTGTCGGATGCCGACGATTCGGGCTCAGGTGCGTTGCCGTATAGGCCGATACACCTAGATGTGACCGACCTCACTCTGAAGAAGTCACTTGCCGCGACAGTGGTCGGAATCGCAATTCTCGCCGTCGGATGCGGTGGTGGCGACGAGCCCGCGCTGGGCGCGAGTACGTCGGTGCCGACCAGCCAGTTCGAGTCCGCTCCGGCGACAGCCGCCCCCCCGTCGGTGTCCCCCGCACCGCCGGCGGTCGTCAACACCTCGCCGGTGGCCGCCCAGGTCACCCTCGACGACGTTCTCGCCGAAGTCGACCAAGCCCTCGCCGACATCGACGATGCGTTGGCAAACACCGAAGACAACCGATGACCAGATCGCTCACCGATCCAACAGGGGGGAATGAAATGACCAGGTTGAAGAAAGCAGTCGCCGCGACGGTGGCGGTGGGCGTGTTGTTCATCCCCGGCATCGCGGCCGCGAACGACAAACGCCCGACCGGTGGCGACGATCAACGCAAGATCAGCACGCAAGCCGCGACGACCTTCGACGAAGTCAAAGCCCGCTGCACGAAGGCGATCGTTGATCGTCAGGCCAATCTCGATCGGATCTCGGCGAAGATCGGGCAGAGCTTCGATCCCCACGATGCCGCCTTGAACACGATCATCACGACGGCCAAGAGCGGCCTCATCGCCGTGCGTGCTGCGATCGACAGCAACACCGGGGACCTGGCCGCGCTCAAGGCGGACTGCCAACGCATCGTCACCGATCTGCGCATCTACGCGCTGCGCCTGCCGCAGATCAACTTGGTGATGTCCATCGACAAGTTCGACGCGGCGATGGCGAAGCTCGCCTCGTTGCACGACCAATTGGCCGCCGCGATCGCGTCTGCGAACACCGCGGGCGACCCTGACGCCGCAGAGGCGACCGAGTTGCTGAACACGCTCGAGGCCACGGTGGCGAGTGCAACGACGAAGATCGACAGCATCGATGTCGACGTGTTGCTCGCGATCACACCCAGCTCGTACAACGCCGACAAGAAGGTGCTGAGCCCCTACGTGCAGTCGGTGCGCTCGGCCCGTTCGGACATCAAGAAGGCATCACCGCTGGCGCGACACATCGCGAAGCTGCTCGAGCCCGGCGACGACACCGAGCAGCACGAGGGCTAGCTCGCTAGCTCTCCGCGGCGTCTTGCAGTTCCTGCATCGCGTGCGCCGTCCGCGCGTTGACCGGCCCGGCATCGACGCCGTTCGGGTAGCGACCTTCGAACATGGTCCGCATGCCGTCGCGCCAGTTGACGCGGCACGGTCCGGTGATCGCGCGTCGTTTGGTGACGTCGAGCACGACGCCGCGTTGCGTGCCGGGAACCGGGTTCGTCGAGACCTGCGGCACCTTGCCGGTGAGTTCGCCGAAGAAGGCACACCACTCCTGCGCCGCCACGGGCTCGTCGCCACCCCAGTTGACGATCGTTGCGGGCACCGACGCCACCCCGAGTAACGCTTCGGTCTGCTCGCAGATGTCGATCTCGTGGATCGGGCTGTAGGGATTTGGATCCCAGCGCATGCTGATCGGCTTGCCCGCCGCGACGGCGTCGAGATGGAACGCGGGCATGCCACCGTTGGTTCCATAGGCGACGTTCATGCGCACGATGACGGTCGGCAGATCGAGCATCCGGCAGACGGTGCGCACGACGCCTTCCTCCGCGATCTTCGAGATCGAGTACGTGGGCACGGACGGCAACTGTGCGTCGCCCAAGGGGTCGGTCTCGAGATACGCATGATTGGGATCTTCGTGTGGTTTGTAGATCGAACCGGTCGTCATCACCATCGCCGCGCGTGCCTTGCGACAGTGACTGAGCACCATGCCCGAGCCTTCGGCATTGACGCGCAGGGCCGCGTCATAGTCGGGCGCCGTGCCCAGGAACGCCGCGAGATGCAATACGTAGGTGAAGTCGTCGGGGAGATCTCCGAAGTCGGCAGTTGCGAGATCGACGACACGAGTCGTGACGCCCGCGTGTTCGACGCGCTCGCGCGAGCCGGGCTCGCTGAAGCGCGCGATGCCCCACACTTCGTTGTCGCGCGCGAGGTACTCGGCGAGCGGAAAGGCAATTTGGCCTGCCGGCCCGGTGATGAGGATCTTCTGGTCACGCAACATGCGGCAAGAGTAACCTGCGCCCATGGCGGTCGGAATTCCCGGAGTGCACTACCACGTCGGCATTGCGACCTGCGATCTCGACGCCGCGATGGTGTCGGTGGGTCAGTTGTTCGGCCTCGAATGGGCTGAAGTCATGGGTGGCATCGCGGCACCGATGCGCGGCGCCGACGGTCCTATCGACTGGGTGCTCGAGCGCGTCGTGCATTCGCTCGGCGGACCCATGCGAGTCGAGCTACTCCAAGGCGGCCCGGGCAGCGTGTGGGACACCGACGAGGTGGCGGTGCTCCATCACGTCGCGTATTGGGTCGACGATGTGGCGGCGACCGTTGCGTTGCTCGAAGCCGACGGGTGGTCGCTCGACGTCACCATCGCCAGCGACGACGGCCGGCCGACCATGTTCGCCTACATGACCAAACCGGGCAACGCGCGCGTCGAGCTCACCGACGCCAGCCGCCGCGACGAGACCCTCGATCGCCTCGGCTGGTCGCAGTGGAGCGCCTACCTCCGCTGACGGTCAGTGCGCTTGGCGCTCGTCGGCCAACTCTTGCGCGTAGTTCTGCTCGAGCACCGTTCGTAGCTCGGCGGGCGTGACACCGCCGCCGAAGCTCTCGGCATAGACCTCGCAGACATCGGGGACGCCGCTCGCGATCGGGTCGATCCACGACGCGTGGTCCCACACGCCGCCGCGGCGAAATGCCTTGGCGCAATGACCGAAGATCTCATCGACGGCAATGCCGATCGCGACCTTCGGTGTGCGCAACTGGCCCTGCCACAACGAGAGGATCTCGGGGTCGATGCTCAGGGTCGCCTGGCCATTGACGCGCAGCGTCTCGTCGAGGCCGGGGATCAACACCAACAGCCCGACGTCGGCTCGCTGCGCGATGTTGCCCAACGAATCGAGCAAATTGTTGCCGCTCAGATCGGGGATCACGAGGTGCTGATCGTCGAGCACCTTGACGAACCCCGGCGGCCCTCCGCGCGGCGAAAGGTCGGCGCGGCCGTCGGCGTCGGTGGTCGCGAGAAGGCAAAACGTCGCGTTGGCGAAAAACGCCTTGCCGCGTTCGTTGATATGAGGTTGCTTCTTGGTGCGCACCAATGCCGAGGGCTCGTGGTAGAGCGACCGCAATTGGTCGAGCGACGTGATGCAGTTGCCGAAGACGTTCACGGCTGCTCCTCGGTGTCGGATCGGAGGTAGGGGGCAAATGGTGGCATGTCGCGGCTCACCCGCATGGGAAATTCCGCGTCGCGCTTTTCGAGGAACGCCCGGATGCCTTCGGCGGCGTCGGGCTGGCGACCGAGCCAGTTGCTGGCCTGCGATTCGGTGGCGTAGGCCGCGGTCGGGTCGGGTTCGCTCTGCATGTGCCAGAGCAACGTTCGGGTGATCGCGATCGACACCGCCGATGAATGTTGCGTCATCGAGCGGGCAAGATCGTGCGCGCGCGGCAGGAGTTCGTCGGGCGGGTGGATCGACTGCACCAGACCCGCGTGAAGCGCCTCGTCAGCTTCGAAGATGCGCCCGCTGTAGCACCACTCGGCCGCGACGCTCATGCCGACCAGGCGGGGCAGGAACCAGCCCGAGACACCGTCGGGTATCAAGCCTCGGCGGGCGAACACGTAACCGATCCGTGCATTTGGCGACGCGAGGCGCACGTCCATGGGCAAGATCATCGACGCGCCGACACCGACCGCGGGACCATTGATCGCACCGATGACCGGCTTGTGGCAGTGGTAGATGCGCAGGGTCACGACACCGCCCCGGCCTTGTTCGTCGGGCTCGAACTTCGATCCGGGTGTGCCCAGGTCGACACCGGCGCAAAAGCCGCGGCCGGCACCGGTGAAGATCACGGCGCGCACGTCGTCGTCGTTGTCGACGCGGTCGAGCGCGGCGCAGATCTCGCGCTGCATGATCAGTGTGAACGCGTTGAGTCGCTCGGGTCGATCGAGCGTGATCGTGGCGATGCCGTCGACCACTTCGTAGGAGATGTGCTCGAACACGGCTTATTCCTTGATGCCCCAGCGGCCGAGACCGAAGGCGTTGATTGCGTTGCCCCGGAGCAGCTTGTAGATCTCACCATCGTCGAGGCCGGCCGCGGTGCAGATCTCGCGGGCGATCTTCTGGCTGTCGGGCCAGGTGGTGTCGGCGTGGGGGAAGTCGACTTCGAAGGTGATCTGGTCCATGCCAACGCGATCGCGCAGTGCCAAGCCCGTCTCGTCGTCGAAGATGCAGAAGTAGACGCGGCCGGGGATCGACGCCGAGGGCGGCTCCGCGAGGTCGACCCCGAACACGCCCGACCGACCGCGTTGCTTCCAGAGCTTGTCGGCGCGCTCGAGCACGTAGGGCGCCCACCCGAGTTGGCCCTCGCTGTACGCGAGCTTCAAGTGCGGGAAGCGTTGCAACACGCCCGAGAAGAGGAAGTCGCACAGCGAACCCATCGAGTTGGCGAAGGTGAGCGTCGACGAGATGATGAATGGCGCGTCGGGTGCCGTCATGTACATCTGCGACGACGATCCGATGTGCATGTTGATGACCGTGCCGGTCTCGTTGCACGCTTCGAAGAACGGATCCCAATGGCCGTTGTGGTCATGAACCGACGGCAGGTTGAGCTTGGAGGGATTCTCGGAGAACGTCACGGCAAAACTGCCCTTGGCCGCGCAGCGGCGTATCTCGTCGGCGGCGAGTTGCGGATCCCACAAGGGGATCATCGTGAGCGGAATCAATCGACCGTAGGCATCACCCGCACACCACTCGTCGATCATCCAGTCGTTGTAGGCCTGCACGCACAACAGCGACACTTCGCGCGAGCCGCGCTCGAGAAAGCCCTGCCCGCAGAATCGAGGCAGCGTGTTGGGGAAACACAGTGATGCCTCGACATGATTGGCGTCCATCGACAGCAGACGCTCACGTTGCTTCCACGTTGCCGGATGCAACTCGTCGTAGGTGACCGGTGTCCACTCGATGTCGGCGAGACCGACGCAGGCGGCCGTCTTGGGAAACGGCAGGCTCACACCGCCGTAGCACCAGAAATCGCACCACTGCCCGTCGGCCGCGCCGCGCTCGAAGCGGCTGCCGCCCTGCGGCTTGAACTCGATGATCGCTCGATCGCGCTCGACCCTTGGCGCGTCGTCGCGATAGCGGGCGGGCAAGCGTGACGTCCAGAGGTCGGGGGGTTCGACGACATGATCGTCGACGGAGATGATGCGGGGAAGTTCGCCGGCGGTCGTCACGCCGCGAGCCTACCGATGCCGCAAGTATGGTGGCCCCATGGGGATCGCATGGGATGACCCGATCGACGACACGATGTATGACGCCGACGAGGTCGAAGGCGGCGCGTGGGCGCCCGGGCCTTACGGACCCGACGATCGCAACGGCACCTACAACGAGATCACGCCGTTGAAATCGGCCGCCGCGCTGGCGCTGCTCGACCTGACTCGCCCGATCCGCACATTCAATCTGAGCGAGACGTTGTTCAACGGCTTTCCGGCATTCGGCACGCGGCAATACGAACAAAAGCTGGCCGTGAGTGGGTACCTGCCGCCCGCGCCGTTCGGCGGTGAGATCCTCCGCGACCGTCCATGGGGCGTCAATCGGATGACACACCACGAGGAGCGGGTGCAGACCACCTACAACATCGGCTCCAAGATCAACGGCCTGCACCACAGCGGTGTCGGGCCGATGTTCTACAACGGCCTTCGCGGCCCCGACTTCGCCCGCGATCACGGCACCGCGGAATACGACACGCCGACGTGGGGGCCACCCATTGTCACGCGCGGCCTGCTCATCGACGTGCTCGCGTTCAAGGTCGCCCAAGGTTGCGACACGAGCGAGACGCCCGACGGCGAAGCGGTGTTGCGCGACAACTACCGCATCACGGTCGAAGATCTCGAGGGCGCGATCGACCGTCAGCAGTTGCCCTCGTTCGAGCCGGGCGATGTGGTGTTGGTACGCACCGGTTGGAACCGGCTGATCCGCAGCGATCCCAAGCGCTACACGACCTACAGCCCCGGGCCGTTCATGCGCGAAGTGCGGTGGCTGGCCCGCAACCGCCCGGCGATCCTGGGCGTCGACAGCTGGGTGTTCGGTTG
>JBDTLT010000078.1:0-22048 GCA_039934635.1 Acidimicrobiales bacterium | reverse complement strand
GCACGCCCGGCGCCTTGCGGTCGCGCGTGTCGGCCGCGGCGGTGCAAGCCGACGGCTTGGAGTTGATCGTCGACGCCCTTGCGGGCCGGGCCGTCGAGCGCGTGCGCTGTCCGATCGAGATCGTGCGCGTCGAGCGCGGACTACTCGACGAGCCGAGCCCGTTGGTGCCGCTGGCGATCATCGACGATCTGGTCCATGGACCCCACACGGTGACCACCGTCGCCGAACTCAATCACTACACGGTGATGTTCGATCCCCGTGGTGCCGCGGCGATCGCTGCCGCGATGGTGCGGGCGTCAGCGAGCCGGCCGTGACGACACGATCGCCCCGGTGAAGACGGACAGCACCGCCACGACGGCGGCGACGAGCGACGCGTGGGCGAACGGTGCGCCGTTGCGGTGATCGCCGACGATGGCGAGCATCACCGTGGTGCCGACCGCGGAGCCGATGGTGGACACCATGTTGAGCACTCCGGTGGCGACACCCACGTCGGACTCGTGCACGGAGTTCGTGACCGATACGGCGTTGGACGGGCGCCCGTAACCCACGCCGGCCCCCGTGAGTACCAGACCCACGATCAAGAGCGGTAGCGATCGGTTCCACGCGCCGAACGCGGTGATCACTGCGGACACCGCCACGACGGCATTGCCACTGATCTGGAACAGCCGCACGTCGAATCGCTGTGCCTGGCGACCGGCGATCCACGCCGCGATCGAGAAGGCGACCGGTCGGATCGCAATGATGAGTGCCGTCGGGTACGTCTTGTAGCCGAACAGTCGCGACACCATGAACGGAGCGATCGTGAAGCCGCCGATGTAGCTGAGTTGTACCAACCCATTGGTGACGACCGGCAGGCTGAACTCGCGGCGGCGCAACATGGCCATGGGCAACAGCGGCGACTCGGTGTGGTTCTCGATGCGTACGAACAACGCCAGCAACAACGGGCCGAGGATGAACCCACTGACGACGACGGGATGCGTCCACCCCCAAGGATTGCCGCGGTTCACCGCGAGCAATGTGGCGGTGATGCCGCCGGTGAGAGTGAGCGCGCCAAGCGCGTCGAAACGAGTGCCGAGTTTGCGCGGCGTGTCGGGCAAGATGACGTAGCCCACGAAAATCGCGACCGCGGCAGGCACGGCTTGGAAGATGAACAGCCAGCGCCAACCGAGCTTTTCGATGATCGGCCCGCCGGCCACCACCGCGATCACCGGCGACATGGCCAGCACCGCCGTATAGAGGCCGATCGCCCGAGCGCGCTCGTCTCGCTCGAATACCGACGCGATCAAGCCGAATGCGGCAGTGCTCGTGGCGGCGCCGGCAAGTTGTGCCGCGGTGCGGATGCCGATCAACGCCCCGGCATTCCACGCGAAGGCAGTTGCCAACGCGCCGATGGTCATCGCCGTGAAGCCGAACACGAATGTGCGGCGGTGACCGTAGAGGTCGCCCAGCTTTCCGAAGAACGGCATACCGACGGCGAACGCGATCGCGGGTGCCGCTTGCACCCACGAAATGACACTGGTGGAGGTGTGCAGGTCCTTTGCGATGTCGGGCAGCGACGCGGACAGCAGCGTCGTCGGGAACGCGCTGGCGGCAACACCCACCATCGTCACGAAGAGCACCCAACGCTGCGAGCGTGCGCCAGTGCCGAGATCCGAACGCCGCAGGCTGTGTGCGGTGTCGCTGGTGGTCACAAAAGCCCTGTGGCGATGACGGTGGGGTTGGCGATGGTGATCGTGCGGGCGAGCGCAT
This sequence comes from Acidimicrobiales bacterium, assembly GCA_039934635.1. Lineage (GTDB taxonomy): Bacteria > Actinomycetota > Acidimicrobiia > Acidimicrobiales > WLNW01 > DATLFA01. Next base: position 20,299 of record JBDTLT010000078.1, on the reverse strand, counting down.
CGGCCAGCAGATCGACCCGTTGGTTCGCGGTGTAGACCTCGAGTGAAGCGTCGATTTCGTCGCGGATCATCGGCTGCACGGTGATCTCGCTGCGAGTGATCACACAGCGCAGATCGTGGACGTGGCGCGCGTGCGTCCGATCGAGCGCGATACCGACTCGCAAGAGACCGGCGAGCACGCGAACGCAGTATTGGTCGGTCGCGTCGAGGGCACCGAACTCGGAATGCTTGGTGCTCGGCGCACCTTTGCGGTGGTAGCGCGCGACCAACGCCATGAGTTCGACTTCGTGGTCGGTGAAACCGACGAGATGATCGTTGTTGCGGATGACGTAATACGAGTGCTTGTGGTGAGCCGAGTGCGAGATGAACAAGCCGACGTTGTGCATCAAGCCGGCGGCTTCGAGGTGATCGCGATCTTCGGTATCGAGCCCGTGGACCAGATGCGTCTCGTCGAACAGCCGAAGGGCAAGGTCGGTCGAGTGTTCGACGTGTGCGCGGTCGCGTTCGAACAGGTCGACGACGCGCTGCACCCCTTCTCTGCGTATATCGGAGAGGTGATGGAATGCGCGAGGGTCGTCACCGTGGGCGAGATCGAGCAGTACCCCTTCTCGCAGCGCGTACTCGGATGCCACCATCTCTTCGATGCCGAGCTGTTCGAAGATCTGCTCGAGCAACAACGCGCCGGCGACGATGATGTCGCTACGACGAGGGTCGAGACCGGGGACACGATCGAGTTCGGCGGAGCGTGCCGCGACGAGTGAGCCGACAATGGCGTCGAGCTCGTCGCGCGTGAACGCGACGTTGTTGACCGACCGGCTCGCCTCTCTCCCGCGGCGTGCGTTGGCCATGGCCGCTATCGCGTTGATGGTGCCCGAGCTGCCCACCGCCACCTCGAAGCCGAGCTCGTTGATCTCGCGCGCGATCGGTGCGAGATACGCGCGCACGTAATCGCGACACTCGTTCACCTGGCTGCCCCGAACGGTGCCGTCGCTGAAGAAGCGATCGGTGAGGCGTATGGCTCCGAGCTTGAGGCTGCGGCCGACCTTGGTATCACCGCTCTTGGCCAAGATGAACTCGGTGCTGCCCCCGCCGATGTCGACCACGAGGTGTTGGCGTTCGTAGATGGGCACCGCTTGTAGCACACCGAGATGGATCAGCCGCGCCTCCTCGGCGCCGCTGATCACCTGCACGTCGATGCCGGCCTCGTCACGCGCCCGCCGGATGAATTCGTCTTTGTTCGTCGCCTCGCGCACGGCGCTCGTCGCCACCGCAGTGATGCGAGCGTTCTCGCCCGCGGCGACCTGGCGAAAGCGACGCAGCGTGGCGATGCCACGATCGATGGCGTCGGGCGCGAGCTCGGACATCTCGCCCGATCCATGGCCGAGGCGCACGGTTTCCTTCTCACGGGTGATGATGTCGAAGCGGCCGCTGTCGTCGATGCGGGCGACGACGAGGTGGATCGAGTTGGTCCCGATGTCGATGGCGGCACGAACCGTGCTGGTCGCTCGATCGAGTCTCGCCGCGTTCACCGTTCCATCATGTCAGACGGCTCGCATCATCCAGCTAGTGTCACCTGCCATGCCACAGGGGGATTTTGTTCCGCAGTACCGGGCGACCCGTGCTCGCATCATCGAGCGTGTGACGGCGCTCGACGATGCCGACACCGCGCGCCGGGTGCCCGCATGTCCCGCGTGGACGATCCGCGACGCGCTCGCCCATGTGACCGGCATCGCCGCCGATCTCGGCGCCGGCCGTATGCCCGGCGGCAATACGCAGGCGTGGATCGACGGCCACGTGGCGCAACGCAGAGACCAGCCGGTCGATCGCGTTGCCGACGAGTGGCTGAACTCGGGGGTCGAAGGCTTCATCGAAAAGTCGGGCAGTGGTCAACTGCTGCTCGACGTTTGCGCGCACGAGCACGACATCTTCCACGCCCTCGGCGAGTCGGGTGATCGAGAGTCCGACGCCGTACACACCAGCGTGTCCGCGATGGCCGAGCTCTTGCGCAAGGACCTCCTTGCGAAGGGGGCACCGGCGGCGGTGGCGTTGCACAGTCGTGGGCGATCGTGGACAGTCGGCGAAGGCCCGGTCGGCCTGATGCTCGAAGCCGAGCCGTTCGAGCTCCTTCGCATCTTCGGCAGCCGGCGCAGCGAGCACCAGATGCGCGCACTGCCCTGGCAGAACGCGGACGGGTCGCCGGCCGAGGTCGGTCCCTGGCTGGCGCTGCTCGCCCACTTTCCTTACCCCTTCGCCGATCTTGTCGAATAGCGCAGCCGAAACGGCCCCGATCGGGCTCATCGTCAACCCGCGCTCGGGCAACGACGTTCGTCGGGTCGTCGCCAGCGCCGGCTCATCGACACTCGACGACAAGACGTCGATCGTGCGCCGCATCGTGCGCGGCGCGGTAGCGAGCGGGGTGACGCGCTTTGTCACCAATCGTGAGCCCCACCACATCGTGCGTCGTGCCACCGAGACGATGACCGGAGTGCACGTCGACTACGCGGTCGCGGCAATCGACAACAGCGAAGGTGACAGCACCGAGGCGGCGCGCGCGATGCGCGACATCGGCTGCGCAGTGGTCGTGGTGCTCGGCGGTGATGGTACGAACCGCGCGGTCTGCAAGGGATGGTTCGATGTTCCACTGATCCCGCTATCGACGGGTACCAACAATGCGTTTCCGGTGTGGTGCGAGCCGACGGTCGCCGGCCTGGCGGCCGCTCTCGTCGCGCGCGGTGTCGTCGCGATCGACGACGTGAGCGCGCCCGCAAAGTTGGTGCACGTCGACGTCGTGCTCGCTCCCGAAAATCGCGGCAGCAATCGTTGGGATCGCCGTAGCGGGGTCTCCGAAGAGCCCGACATCGCGTTGATCGACGCGGCCGCGGTTGTAGATCCGTTCGTAGGTTCGCTGGAGCTGTTCGAGCCGGCGACGATGCGACTGCTGATGCTCACGCGCGCCGATCCGTCGGCGATCGGCTTCTCGGCCGTCGGTGGTCTGTTGCATCCGGTATCCGACGCCGACGACCACGGCCTGTGCGTGACGCTGTGCGACCCCGGTGTCGCGGCCAAGCGACTGATGGTGGCAACGGCACCTGGTCACCTCGCGATGGTCGGCATCGAGCACCATCGCCTCGTCGGGTTGGGCGAACGCGTGACGATCGACGGGCCGGCGATTCTGGCCTTCGATGGCGAGCGCAAACGTCGTCTGCTCGAGGGTGATAGGGCGACGCTGACCATCCGTCGGGACGGGCCAAGGGTCATCGACGTGGGCAAAGTCATGCGATTCGCCGCTCGAACGGGCTTTTTCACGCGCTGAGCGCAGCGAATCGGCAAGCACGGCGGCCGAGTGGTTGTGGGTTGCCCCAGTTCGCGGAACAATGGCGCCGACGGGAAAAAGGGGGACGCTCGTGAGCGCAGACATCGTGATTCGGGGCGGATTGGTCGTCGACGGCACGGGCGCACCGCCACGCCGCGCCGATGTGGCCATCACCGGCGATCGCATCAGCGCGATCGGCGACAAGCTCGACGGCCGCACCGAGGTCGATGCCAGTGGCTGTCACGTCGCACCCGGCTTCATCGATATCCATACGCACTACGACGCGCAGGTCTTCTGGGATCCCGCGCTCACGCCGTCGTGTTTCCACGGCGTCACCACTGTCGTGGCGGGCAACTGCGGCTTCTCGATCGCGCCGACGAGGCCCGAGCACCGCGAGTTGATCGCGCAGACCTTGCAAAAGGTCGAGGACATGGACGTCGCCGCGCTGGCTGCCGGTATCCCTTGGGAGTTCGAGACCTTCCCGCAGTATCTCGCGTCGGTCGAAAAGCGCGGCACCGTCCTCAACTACGCGGCCTACATCGGGCACACAGCGTTGCGCCTCTACGTGCTCGGCGACGAGGCGGCCGACCGCATCGCGACCGACGCAGAGATCAACGTCATGTCGCGCATGGTGAGCGAAGCGATGCAAGCGGGTGCCGCTGGCTTTGCCACGAGCTTTGCCATGACGCATCGCGGTGCCGACGGCAAGCCGGTGCCGAGCCGGCTCGCGGATCCCAACGAATACGAAGCGTTGATGCGGGCGGTCGCACAATCGGGCCGCGGTGTCGTCGAGGTGACCCCTGGTTCGAATCTCTCGATCGACAACATGTACGACGTGCAAAAGCGTGTCGGTGTGCCCCTCACTTACACCGCCTTGTTGACGCAGCCGACGGGTAGTCACAACCGCCTTGTCGATGTCAACCGCGCCGGGTGGGCCGACGGCGCCCAGGTGTGGCCGCAGGTGACCTGTCGGCCGCTCAGCTTCTCGATGACGTTGGCCGAGCCGTTCACGCTCAACCCCAACCCCGAGTTCGCGGCGATCATGGGCACGTCATTGCAAGAGCGCCGTGAGGCCTATGCCGACCCTGCGTGGCGCGACAAGGCCAGCGATGCCTGGGCCAACATGACCGGCATGTTGCCGCGTTGGGACACCTACGAGATCATGGAGACGACGGCGCACCCCGAGTTGATCGGCAAGCGTCTCAACGAGGTCGCCGAACAACGGCACACCTCTCCTTTCGACGTCGTACTCGACCTCGCGCTCGATGAGCCCGAGCTCGGGTTGCGCGTGCGCTGTGTCGTCGCCAACGACGATGTCGACGGCATTCGCATGCTGTTGGGCGAAGACAACTGCACGCTCGGGCTCAGCGATGCCGGTGCGCACGTAGGCCAACTGTGCGATGCCCCGATGGCCACCGATCTCCTCGGCAATTGGGTGCGCGAACGCCAAGCGCTGTCGGTAGAAAAGGCCATTCGCAAGCTCAGCGGCGTGCAAGCCGACCTCTTCGGCTTCAAAGACCGCGGGTACCTGCGCGAGGGCGCATTTGCCGACGTGTTCGTGTTCGATCTCGACACCGTCGGGCCCGGCCCGGTTCGCCGTGTGCGCGACTTCCCCGCCAATTCAGAGCGCTTGACCGCAGACGCGCCGACCGGCGTTCATTCTGTATTCGTCAACGGCACTGCGATCCGTAGCGACGGCGTGTCCAAGTCGGCGACGAGCGACCCTCGTCCGGGTCGTCTCGCCAAGCCCTCGCCCCGCTCCTAGCTCCGGCGCCTAGTCAATCGCCTGCCGGCGCACCAACCACGCGTCGGCTTCGGCGTAGGCCTGTTCCTCGAACGGGATGGCCAAGTACGCGGCGCGGTGACGGCGCAGCTTCGCTAGTGCGCGCACGTAGCCCTTCAGGTAGCGGGCCAGGAATCGCAACAGGCCGAGTTCGTAGTACTGGCGTACATGGACGAGCTCATGGGCGATGATCTTGCGGCTGCCGTCGAGCAAACCGTCGTTGCGCACGAATACGAACCGCCCGACGGTCATGCCGCTCGAGCCGGGCGCGAGGAACGGCACTCGCTGGACGCGCACGCGCGATGCCAGCGCACGCGGCAACACGTCGTAGGCGTCGAGCTCGGCGGGCGTCAGCTGTCTCACGACGACCACTCTTCGACCAGCGGAAGCACGTCGCGTAGGTCGGACAGTGTGGGGAACTCGTCGTTACCGGCCGCGGCGACCTCGAGCGCCCAGGTGATGTGATAGGGCACGTGTATCGCTCGACCGCCGACCGCGAGCACCGGCAACACGTCGGACGCGACCGAATTGCCGATCATCACGAAGTCGGCCGGCGCGACCGCATGGCGATCGAGTAGGCGGCGATACGTCGCCGGGTCCTTTTCGGAAACGATCTCGACCCGCCAGAACAGATCGGCCAGACCTGACGCGGCCACCTTGGTCTCCTGGTGGAGAAGATCGCCCTTCGTCACGAGGATGAGGCGATGACGGCCCGACAGTTCGTTGACGACCTCGCGGACGCCGTTCAGCAACTCGGTCGGATGCTCCAGCAATGCCTTGCCCATCGTGACGATCTGATGGATGTCGCGGCCGGTGACTCTCGAGTCGGAGATCTCGATCGCGGTCTCGATCATCGACAACACGAAGCCCTTGACGCCGTAGCCGAAGATGGCGAGGTTGCGCCGTTCGACCTCGAGCAGCTTGGAGTCGATGCTCGCCATGTCGGCATAGTGACCGAGCAAGTCGCGCAACTGCTGCTGCGTGTCAGCAAACAGTTGTTCGTTGTGCCACAGGGTGTCGTCGCCGTCGAAGCCGACGACCAAAGCGGACGTGGCGTTCATCGTGCGCCGCCGAGTGGCACTATCCCGCGGGCACCCCTCGTCACGCAGTACGGTCGGGCCATGCGGAGTAGTTCGACGCGCAGTCTCTGTGGGCGCCCCGGGTGCGGGCGCGTTGCCGGCACGGCGGTCATCGTCGACCCGGGCTCGTTGCACGTGATCTTCATGCAGCCCTCTGATGCGGTGGTCGGAGCAGTGCTGTTGTGCGACATGCACCAACGCAGGGTCAACGTCCCCGAAGGCTGGGTCGTTCGCGACGAACGAGTGGTTGCGCGCGAGACGGTGCCCGACGATCGGCCGGCAGACGCGGTGACGGTCACGGTCGCACCGGCGATCGTCGACGACGACGAGTCGCGACCACTGCTGCGCCGCGCGTTTCGCGCGGCGGCTCCGGGCTCAGCGCTTGCCCGTCAGCCACGGGGCCTCTCCTGGCTCGAGCGGTTGCATCATGAGGTGGATGGCGGTCCAGAGCATGCGGCAGGCGGGGTGGATGACGATCGGCAGCACGATCGCGATGACGAGGGCAACGACGACCACCGGGACGACCGCGAGGTCGGGCGCCGAGACAATCATGCCGACGATGATCGAGGCCATGACGGCGACCGCGGTGAATACGGTGTTGAGGCCGACGGCGCCGATGAAGTGACCTTCTTGGCGCTCGAAGACGAAGCCACAACGGGGACAGTGGTCGGCCATCTCGAGCCAGCGGGTGAAGATCTTGCGTTTCCCGCAGACGGGGCAGTGCGCCAGCAGGGCGCGGCCGAGGAGGCGCCACCAACTCGGCGTCGTCGGAGTATCGGTCATGGGCCCCAGCGTATGGACAATCTGTCGCTGTTCGCGGACCTCACCGATGTTGCGCTCGGGGCCTGAGCGGCCGTTCTATTAGCCTGCGCGCGATGGAAGACGAAGAGCTCCGGCAGGCAGTTCGCGATCTCGTTGCCGCGGCAGACCCGCGCGATCGGGTCGCATTTCGGGGCGAGCAGTGGGATCGCGGCCTGGCGATGGTGAATTTCCCGGTCGGCAAAGGCGGGTTGGGCCTGTCGCCGAACGCGCAGTCGACGATCAACGACGAACTGCGCCGCCTCGGTGCCTACGTCGACAACCTCGTGATCAACCCGATCGGCATCGGGATGGGCGCCCCGGTGGTGCTCGCCCACGGTAGCGAGGAGATGCACGACCGGTTCCTGCGGCGCATCTTCACCGGTGAGGACATCTGGTGCCAGCTCTTCAGTGAGCCTGGCGCGGGCAGCGACGTCGCGTCGCTCGCGGCGCGCGCGATGCGCGACGGCGACGAGTGGATCGTCAACGGCCAAAAGGTGTGGACCACGCTGGCGCACCACTCGCGTTGGGGCATGTTGGTCGCGCGTACCAACCCCGATGTGCCCAAGCACAGGGGCATGTCGTATTTCGTCCTCGATATGCAGGCACCCGGCGTCGAAGTCCGCCCGCTGTACCAGATCACCGGCGAAGCGGAGTTCAACGAGGTCTTCATGACCGACGTTCGCGTGCCGGCGTCGATGATGCTCGGCCGCGAAGGCGATGGGTGGAACGTGGTCATCACCACACTGATGAACGAGCGTGTCGCGCTCGGCGGTGGCGATACCGGCAAGGGTGGGGGCAACATCCGAGTGCTCATGTCACTCTGGGCAAAGCGGCGCGAGCAGGGACCGGTCGACCCTGTGTTGCGCGACAAGGTCGCCCGGCGCTGGATCGAAGCCGAGACCCTCCGACTCACCAACCTGCGAGCGCGGGCCAACGCGAGCACGGGTACCCCCGGCCCCGAAGGGTCCGTGGGCAAGCTCGTGTCGGCCGAACTCAACAAGCGCATCAGCGAGACGTGCATCGACGTCCTGGGTGCCGACGGCATGTTGTTCCCCGACGGCTATCCGATGTCGCGGCCGCGCGATGCCGGGCTCTTCGGCGACAATCCGCGCACATTGTTCCTCCGGATGCGAGCGCAATCGATCGAGGGCGGCACGTCCGAAGTGATGCGCAACATCCTGGGCGAACGAGTGCTTGGCCTGCCAAAGGAGCCCCAAGTCGACCGCGATCTGCCGTGGTCCAAGGTTCCTCGCAACGGCTGATCTGAGTTGTCGGTCACGCTGCCCTGCCGCGCGCGCTCCCCGAAGTAGGCCTGCCTGCGCCCTACGCTCGCACCATGGCAGCCCCGATGAGCGTCGCGAACGCGGCATCCGCCTCTCGCCGGCGGCGCATCCGGGCGCTGCAGATGTTCATCGGCGTGGCCCTGATGGTCGTGACCTTCGCGGTGTTCTTGCCCCGAATCGCGGACTACGGGTCGGTGTGGGACGCCGTCGGTTCCATGTCGCCCTGGCAAGTCGCCTTGCTCGCGGTCGTGGCGATCTGGAACTTGTTGACGTTCGGCCCGAATTGGATGGTGGCCCTGCCCGGCCTCGGCTTCTGGCAGTCGATCGAGGTGAACATGGCGTCGACGGCGGTGGCCAACGTGGTTCCCGCGGGCAGCGCCGTCAGCTTCGGTATCTCGTGGACCATGTTGCGCGAATGGGGTTTCGAGCGCCGGGCGGTCGCGCTCGCGCTCATCCTCAACGGCATCGGGAACAACTTGGTCAACGTCGGCTACCCACTCGTCGCGGTGGGCCTGCTGGCGATCGCCGGCGAGGACAACTCCGTCATGACGCGCGCGTCGCTCGTCGGTGCCGCGTTGTTCGTGCTCGGCGTCATCGTCCTCGTCGCGATCATGCACAGTGGAAAGCAGGCAGTGCGCTTCGGTCGCTTTTGGGACCGACTCGCGAGTGCCGTGTTGCGTCCCCTGCGGCGCGGTCCGGTGAGCGGTAGCGGTTTGGCGCTGGTGCGATTCCGCGAGGATTCGCTCGAGTTGCTGCGCCGGCGCTGGCTGGCCCTCAGCGTGACGATCGTGGTCGGCACGTTGTCGGTGTTCCTCGTGTTGGTGGTCGCGTTGAAGGTGACCGGCATCGGCTCGAGCGAGGTGACCCTCATCGAGGCGTTCACCGCGTGGTCCCTCGTGCGCCTGCTGACGGCGATACCGATCACCCCCGGTGGTATCGGCATCACCGAGCTCGTGCTCGTCGGCTCGCTCACGGGGTTCGGGGGCGACGAGCCCAAGGTCGTCGCGGCGGTGCTGCTCTTCCGGGCGCTCACCTTCTTGCCGCCAGTATTCATCGGCGCGGTGGTCGCATTCACCTGGCGCCGCCACGAGCGCCAGGTCGTGCCGGCCTCCCCGGGCTCACCGGCCTGAGGCAACGCGACCGGTTACGCCCGGCGCCAGACCGGCCCGGCCGCGGTGTCCTCGACGACGATCCCCCGGGTGGTGAGTGCGTCACGAAGGCGGTCGGCCTCGGCGAAATCGCGGGCGACGCGGGCCGCCTGGCGCGCCGCGACGAGCGCCGCGATCTCCTCGCTGTCGGCTCCCGCGGAGCTGGCGTGCTCGAGGGTCAATCCCAACACGCCGGCCAACTCGGCGACGGTCGCGCTCAGCGCCTGCGCGCTGGCGAGATCGTTGTCGTCGAGCGCCGCGTTGGCTTTGCGCAGCGCGTCGAAGATCACTGCGACCGCGCTCGGCGTACCGAGATCATCGTCCATGACCTCGCGAAACGCGTCGACCAACTCGTCGACGAATAGCTTGGCGTCGAGGTCGACACCGGCCGCGACCGCGCGGCGCGCCAACGAATCGAGCCGCTCGATCGCGGCGGCGCTCTGGTCGAGCGCGCTGCCGTTGATCTCCATCGTCTTGCGGTAGTGCGTCTGCAAGATCAACAACCGCAGCGCGCGTGCGTCGTAGCGCTCGAGCACCTCGGTGAGCGTGGTGAAGTTGCCGAGCGACTTGGACATCTTTTCGCCGCTGACTTGCACCATGCCGTTGTGGACCCACGTGCGCGCGAACGGCCGGCCGGTGCCACTGGCCTCCGCGCGTTCGTTCTCGTGGTGGGGGAACACGAGATCGTCGCCGCCGCCGTGGATGTCGAAGCCCGGCCCGAGGATCTGCAGTGCCATCGCGACGCACTCGATGTGCCAACCCGGCCGGCCCGGTCCCCAGGGCGACGGCCACGCGGGCTCACCCGGCTTGGCCGCCTTCCACAGCGCGAAGTCGAGCGGATCGTCTTTGCGTTCGTCGACATCGACGCGGGCACCCGCGCCTTCGCGGAGATCGTTGACGTCGCGATGCACGAGTGCGCCGTAGTCGGCGAGACGATCGACGTCGAAGTACACACCGCTGCCCTCGACCGCGTAGGCGTAGCCGCGCTCGATGAGCAGCGTGATCACATCGATCATCTGCGGCACGTATTCGGTGGCTCGCGGGCGAAGGTCGGGCGAGGCGATGCCGAGGCGGTCCATCTGGTCGATGTAGGACCGTTCGTACTCCGCCGCGACTTCGTGTTCGGCTCGCCCCTCGCGGGCAGCCCGCTTGATGATGTTGTCGTCGATGTCGGTGATGTTGGACACCAACGTCACTTCGTAACCGCGCCATTCGAGGTAGCGGTGCAAGATGTCGTAACCGAGCGCGCTGCGGGCGTGGCCGAGATGGGGATGGTCATAGACCGTCGGCCCGCACCAGTAGATCCCCGCTCGACCGGGGTCGCGTGGAGCGAATGCGACCTTCTTACCCGTGAGCGTGTCGGTGAGCGAGAGCACCGAGCCAGGATAGAGAACAGATGCGCTCAGGGGAGTGGTTTATCGAGGTCGAGCCCGCATTGCGCCGCAACATCGCGCAACGCGCCGGGTGATTGCTCGTGGACACCGGCGCCGGAGAGGATGCCGCGGGCCAACTCGTCGAGGGCCAGGCGAGCGGTCGGCGCGTCGAGGTCGTCGTCGAGAGCTTCGTGAACGCGCGTGGCATAGGGCCGAGGGTCGGGACCCGCACCCGAGGAGTTGGCCGCGGCATGCAAGCGTTCGAGGAGCGCGGACGCATCGTCGATCTCGTCGTCGAACCACTCCCAATTCGAGCGGTAGTGGTGCGCCATGAGGGCGAGGCGGATTGCCCGAGGATCCGCGGTCTTGCGCAGTTCGCTCACGAACACCAGATTGCCCAACGACTTCGACATCTTCGTGCCCTGGTACGCCACGAGCCCTGTATGCATCCAGTGCCGCACGAACAGCGCATCGTTGGCCGCTTGGCTCTGCGCGATCTCGCATTCGTGGTGCGGGTAGATCAAGTCGGTGCCACCACCGTGGAGATCGAGCGTCGCGCCCAACACCGACTTGGACATCGCCGAACACTCGATGTGCCATCCGGGGCGGCCCGGCCCGAACGGTGAATCCCATGAGGGCTCGTCGGCCAACGAGGGTTGCCAGAGGATGAAGTCGAGTGCGTCGCGTTGACGCGGGTCGTCAGGGTGTCCGCCGCGCTCGCGGGCGAACTCGATCATCTGCTCGCGCGTGTAGTGCGAGAGCTCTCCATAGTGCGGCGCTTTGCGGACATCGAAATAGGTGGTGCCCTCGGCTTGGTAGGTGAAGCCGCGGTCGGCGAGCACACCGATCATCTCGATGATGTCGGCCATCGACTCGGTCGGGCGCGGCTCGGCGAAAGGGGGATAGGTGTCGAGGGCCGCCATGTCGTCATGGAATCGAGCGGTCTCGGCCGCGACCAGCTCGAGGAAGTCGACGCCGAGCGCGCGGGCCTTGGGCAGGATCGAGTCGTCGACGTCGGTGATGTTGCGGACCATGTGGACCGTATGACCCAGGGCTTCGAGGCGGCGGGTCAGCAAGTCGTAGGTCAGGTACGTGGCGGCGTGGCCAAGGTGCGTCGAGTCGTAGGGCGTGATCCCGCACACGTACATTTGGACGGTCGGGCCGGGCTCGAAGGGCACCACCCGTTGTTTCGCGGTGTCGTAAAGACGCATGGGCACGGCGCACAAGGTAGCGGCTCGGCCGATCGGGTGGTTTGTCCACAAACCCGGAGGGGTGCGGAATCTACCTGCCCTCATCCTTGTTACCGTGGTGACATGGGTATTCGTCGTAAGGAACAGGCCGCTTCACGCGGCGGCGGGTTCACCCTCGGCTTGGCTGCAATCGGCCTCACTGCCATGGTCTTGCTGGCCGGCAAGATGTTCGGGTTCATCGACTTCGGCAGCACCGAGATCGATCGTTCCCAGCCGCCGCTGCTGGTCCAGCTGAGCGATCTCGCGGAATATCGGGCCGCGTCGAGCAACTACGAGCTCATCGTCGATCTCGAAAACGACGTCAAGTTCCTCCCCGATTTCGTGGCGGGTGAGCGCTCGGTGATGGTCGCCGCGGGCACTGTCGATGCCAAGGTCGATTTCTCCAACCTGACCGAACAGAACATCGTGACCTCGGCGGACCGCAAGTCCGTCGCGATCCACCTGCCCGCTCCCGTTGTCGCGGACCCGCGCGTCGACAACGAACGCACCGAGGTCGTGTCGCGCCAGCGGGGTGTGCTCACGCGCATCGGTGGCGTTTTCAGCGACCAGCCCGTCAACGACAAGAAGCTCTACGTGCTCGCCGAAGAAAAGTTGCGGGCTGCCGCGCAAGCGTCGCAATTACGCGATCTCGCCGAAAAGAACACGCGCGCCATGCTCGAGGCGCTCCTGCGATCGCTGGGATTCGAGCAGATCACGATCATTTTCGATCCTCCCGCCGTCGCAGGCTGAATGACCCATCCGCGGCCGATCAGGGCGTCGAGCCGGTACGATTCCCCGGAACAAATCCAGAAAGATCGACGTGTCCGATACGGGTCCTGACGGACCGATGAACAAAGGTCCGGCGCAGGCGACAAAGCCCCAATTGCCGCCGCCCCCACCACCCGATCCGGGCTGGCGCGTCGAAGGACCACGCACCGACGGTCGCGGCAACAAGCCCAGTCGCTCGAGCCGCATGAACTGGATGCGGTTTCTCACGCTGGTGGGCATCGTCTTGTTGATCAACTGGCTCGTTGCCAGCGCGTTCGTCAACGGCCCGGACGACCGGTTGCGCATTCCCTACAGCGAGTTCCGCAATCAAGTCGTCGACGGCAACGTGACCAAGGTCAGCTCGCGCGCCGAGTCGATACAAGGCGACTTCCGCGACGAGGTCACCTACGACGGCAAGCACGCCACCAAGTTCGCGACCGAGCGACCGACGCTGGCCAAAGAAGATGACCTCTTCGAGTTGCTCGAATCAAAGGACATCGTCATCTCGGCCGATCCGCCCGACGAAGGCCCGAGCTTCTTCGAGAGTGTCCTGTTCGGGTTCGGCCCGGCGATCCTCATCGTCTTGTTGTTCATCTTCCTCATGCGCCGCGCCGGTGGTGGCGTGGGCGGTCTGTCATCGATCGGACGTTCCAAGGCCAAGCGCTATGACGCCAGTCAGACCCGCACCACGTTCGAAGATGTCGCCGGCATCGAAGACGCGGAGCAAGAGCTCGTCGAGATCGTCGACTTCTTGAAGAATCCCGACAAGTACCGGCGGTTGGGCGCCGCGATTCCCAAGGGCGTACTGCTGTCGGGGCCTCCTGGTACTGGCAAGACGTTGCTCGCCCGCGCGGTCGCCGGCGAGGCCAACGTTCCGTTCTTCTCGCTGTCGGCGTCAGAGTTCGTCGAGATGATCGTCGGCGTCGGTGCCAGCCGCGTCCGCGACCTCTTCGCGCAAGCAAAGCTGGCGTCTCCCGCCATCATCTTCATCGACGAACTCGATGCAATCGGCCGCGCTCGCGGCAATTCGTCGGGGCTCGGTGGTCATGACGAGCGCGAGCAGACGCTCAACCAGATCCTCACCGAGATGGACGGCTTCACGGGCAGCGAGGGCGTCATCGTGCTCGCCGCGACCAACCGTCCCGAGATCCTCGACTCGGCGCTGTTGCGACCGGGCCGCTTCGATCGCCGCGTCGTCGTCAGCCCTCCCGACCAAGTGGGTCGTCAGCAGATCCTCGAGGTACACACGCGTTCGGTGCCCCTCGACGAGGCCGTAGATCTCTCTTCGTTGGCCTCGACGACGGCGGGCATGGTCGGTGCCGACCTCAAGAACCTCGTCAACGAGGCCGCGCTGCTGGCCGCTCGACGCGAACACGATCGCGTGGCGATGCCCGACTTCACCGATGCGCTCGAAAAGATCATCCTCGGTACCGAGCGACGGCTCGTGTTGTCGCAAGACGAGCGCGAGCGCACCGCCTACCACGAGAGCGGTCACGCCTTGTTGGGCATGTTGCAGCCGGGTGCCGACCCAGTGCGCAAGATCTCCATCGTCCCGCGCGGCTCTGCGCTGGGTGTCACGTTCCAGAGCCCCGAATCTGATCGCTACTCGTACGAAAAGAAGTACCTGCGGGGCCGCATCATGGGCATGCTCGGCGGGCGCGCCGCCGAAGAGCTCGTGTACGACGAAGTGACCACGGGTGCGGCCAACGATCTCGAACGAGTGAGCCAGATTGCGCGACAGATGGTCGGGCGTTGGGGCATGTCCGACGTCATCGGGCCGGTGTCGGTGTTGCCGGCCTCGGGTAGCGACATGCCGTGGATGGACAACAGCGACGGCCCGTCGGCGGCCACTCGCGAGTTGGTCGACCTAGAGGTGCGGCGCATCGTCGACGACTGTTACGCGGACGCGATGCGGGTGTTGCGCGAAAACCGCAACAAGCTCGACGCGTTGGCGCAGGCATTGTTGATCCGCGAGACACTCGACGAAGCCGATGCCTATCGCATCGCCGGTGTGGTCCGCGAGCCCAAGCCCTCGCTGCTCTAGATCACATCACGAGCGCCGGCGTCGGCGGGTATCGGTGAGATCGGGCGGCAAGTAGCCCGCATCGCCGAGAAACACGTCGGTACCCGGAGGCACCAACGCATCGATGCGATCGAGCACGGCGTTGTCGAGTGTCAGATCGGCGCTGCCGAGTTGCGATTCGAGCTGTGTCATCGTGCGCGGCCCGATGATCGATGAGGTGACCGCGGGGTGGACGAGCGTGAAGGCGACTGCCATGTCGACCATGCCGATGCCGCTCTCGTCGCTGAGCTTGACGAGCTCTTCTACGACATCGAGCTTGCGTTGATTGAACGGGGCGTCGTAGTCGTGCAGCGCGCCGTAGCTCGGCCGAGGGCGCCCGAAGCCGCTCTCACTTTCGTCGCGCGGCCGGTTGATGCGGATGGCCACCCGAGGTGACGGTGGGTTCTCGATGCCTCGCCGGTAGCGGCCGGTCAACCAACCCGAGTTGAGGGGCGACCACGTGATGACGCCCATGCCGTAGCGGGCGCACACGCCAAGCACCTCGCGTTCGATGCCGCGAGCGAAGATCGAGTACGGCGGCTGGTTGCACCGGAACCGAACGTGTCCGCGTTGCTCGGCCACCCAGTGCGATTCGACGATCTCCGATGGTGGGAAGGTGCAGCACCCGATCATGCGCACCTTGCCCTGATGCACGAGATCGCTCATGGCCCCGAGCGTCTCGTCGATGTCGGTCAAGGGGTCGACGCGGTGGACCTGGTAGAGGTCGATGTAGTCGGTGCCGAGGCGGCGCAGCGAGTCTTCGCAGGCGCGAATGACCCAGGAGCGGGTCGACCCTCTCTTGTTGAGGACGTCGTCGCTCATGGGGTGATGCAGCTTGGTCGCCACGATGATGTCGTCTCGGCGGTCGCGGATCGCGGCACCGACGATCTCTTCGGACTCGCCGTACGCGTAGACGTCGGCCGTGTCGACGAAGTTGATGCCGGCCTCGAACGCGCGATGCATGATGCGCACGCAGTCGTCGTGATCCGGGTTGCCATCCTGGCCGAACATCATGGCGCCGAGGCACAGCCGGCTGACCGTGACGCCGGTGCGACCGAGAGTCGTGTATTGCACATTGCCCCCAAGCTCGAGAAACCTCGATTCGGGGACTGTAGGCGACGGCGAAGGCAGTCGTGCCGGCCGGTACCCATGGTGCGCAGCCGATCTACGAGCGAGTTGTGCAATCGCTCGTACCCGCATAGGCGGTTAGCCGACCGGTGAACCTAATGTGCGCGGCTGATGGAGTTCGGATGGACAGTCGAGCAGGTTCGTCTTCGCGACGAGGCGCGTGCCTTCGCGCACGACGCGGTAGCGCGGTACGGCCGTGCGAATGATTCGTGGATCAACGGCTTTTCCCGAGAGGTGTCGCGTGAGCTGGGTGCGCGCGGCTGGATCGGGATGGGCTGGCCCAAGCAATACGGGGGCGGCGAACGACCGCCGCTCGACCGGTTGATCGTCGCCGAAGAACTCATCACTGCCGGCGCGCCGGTCGGTGCGAGCTGGTTCGCCGATCGCCAGATGGGGCCGGCCCTCATCGCCTACGGCAGCGAGGCCCAGCGGCAGCGGTATCTACCGTTGATCTTGTCCGGCGAGACGACGTGGTGCATCGGTATGAGCGAGCCCGGCGCGGGTTCTGATCTCGCGTCGTTGCAGACCAGCGCGGTGCGCGACGGTGACGATTATGTCGTCAATGGTCAGAAGATCTGGACGAGCTTCGCGGCTCGGGCCGACTTCTGTTATCTCATCTGCCGCACGTCCAAAGACGGCCCGCCGCATCGGGGGATCAGCGAGATCATCGTGCGGATGGATACACCGGGCATCGAAGTGCGTCCCATTCGCGATCTCACCGAGAGCGAGCACTTCTGCGAAGTCTGGTTCGACAACGTTCGCGTGTCCGCCGACAACCTCGTCGGTGTCGAGGGTGAAGCGTTCTCCCAGACAATGCGCCAACTCGAACACGAACGCGGCGGCATCGACCGACTCGTCTCCAATCGCGCGCTGTTCGATATCGCCCGGCGTCGCGCCGACACGGCGGACCCTCTCATTCGCCAAGAACTCGCCGCGCTCGAGATCGGTTATCGCGTGGGCAAGTTGTTGGTGATGCGCTCGGTCATGGGCCAAGCCCCACAAGGCTTTGCGGCGGCGACGAAATGCATGTGTACCGAACACGAACAACGTGTCGCCAACTTCGTCGCACGTGTCCTGGGCCCCGAAGCGCTGCTGTGGAACGACGTCGCCCGTGGCATCGTCTACGCACCCGGCTACACGATCATGGGCGGCACTTCCAACGTGTTGCGCAACATCCTCGCCGAACGCGTCCTCGGTCTCCCCCGCGAACCTCGCTGACGCCGGCGCAACGCACGTTGTCGCAAAACGCGATGCGCTCTGTCGGTCGGCGCCCGGGAGGGGGTGAGCGCCAACCGACAGAGCGGTTTGCTGGTGGGATCAGTTGTCAGCCCGCAGTGGTCGTGGGGGCCTCCGTCGTGGGCGCGCGGTCCGGGCGGGGGCCCGGGCCGTGATCGGGCTTGGCGACGCCGTTGACCACGTCGGCGATGCGGGTCGCCGCGGTGGCCGCGAGCTCATCGGCCTTCGCCTGCGTCAACTTGCCCGCGGTGACGGACTCGGCCAGTCGCTGATTCATGGCGGCGACCATTGCGTCGATGACTGCTTGGGGTGCGACACCCTTCGCGGTGGCGACGTCGGCGATGCTCTGGCCTGACTGCAGCGCGGTGCGCAGTTCGTCGGCGGTGACGCCGATCGTCGTCGCCGCAACCGACAGGTCGGCGCCTCCGCCGCGTGGCCCGCCGCGATGCCCGCCGGCGGGCTCGGCCGCCTTCAGGGCACCGACGACTGCGTCGAGTTGCGCCTGAGTGAGCGTGCCGTTGTCGACGAGTGGCTTGAGTGTTTCCTGGAGCTGCGCCGATCGATCAGGCTTCGCATCCGTGGTCGTCGTCGACGGCGTGGTCGTGCTGGTCTGTGCACCCGAAATACCGGGCGTGGCCAGTGCGAAACCAGCCGCACTGCCGCCGATCAGGCCGAGAGCCAGACCTGCCTTTGCCAATCTCTTGCTGTTCATGGTGAACCCCTTCATGTCGATCTCCGGTATGTCCGGCCTCTGGGTAGACACGATGAAGGGTGAAGGTAAGAACCCGCACGAACGCGAGAAAGAGTTCCGTGAGAAGTGGCTTTACCGGCGTTTTCGGGTCACGAGCCGGCGAGGTCGCTGACGGCAACGACGCGGCAGCGCGGCGTGCCCGGTTGCGTCGTCGGCAAGAGGAAGCGCCAGAAGATCGAGCCCCGCTGATGGCCGCCGGTGTCGAGCCAGTTGGGGACGCCGGGGTCTTCGGCGCTGATCACGATGCGGTAGCTGTTGTCGCCGTCGAATTGCATCTGCGTCGAGTTGAGCGAACTACGCCGGAAGCGGTATTCGAGCGTCTGCATGTGCACGTTCCACAACATCACGTTGACGAATTCGGCGTCGGGCATCGTCCCTTCCATCACCAGTGCTTTGCCCGGCGGTAGATCGAAGCGCCCTGACGAATAGAAGATGTCGACCGCGCCCGCGGCGTCGACGCCGGAATTGCGGAAACTCCATGGCGTGCCGACCGTGTTGAACTCGTTCGAGCTGAATGGCACGGTTGACTCGGCTTCGAAGTGCCGCAGACCCAACGTGCCCGCGTGCAAGAACGCCGTCGCGTCGCGCAGGCGCGACGCGAACGTGGCATCGGACAGTGGCGGTGGCGGACCGGGATCATCGAGCGGCTCGATGTGGAGACGCACGTGCACGTCGGGATCGTTGTGCGCCGAGGTCTCGTTGAGGTAGTAGTTGCGCACGAACACGAAGCGGGCGCGCGGATCGAGGCGCAACCAGTTGCCCGGGTGCTCCTCGGGGCTCAAGATCAGCTCGAAGCGGCCGTCGCTGTCGATCTCGAGGTCGTGGTGGTTGATGTCGGCGAGCACCGCGCCGTTGATCCCGCCCGCAGGGTCCGCGGAGTGCACGGTGAATGAGATGTACGCCTGACCGTCGCGGCGACCGGTCACGCGGTAGGAACGGTCGCCGCGGATGACCGTTTGCTGGTAGAGCGCGTCGGGATTGTCGCCGAGAAACTTGCGTGCCGGCGACACGATCGACGAGAAGCGCGGACGTTCGGGGTCGGCTTCGGCCAAGAGCTCGGACGCCTCGGACAGCAGTTGTGTGACATAGCGATAGCCCTCGACCCGTTCGAGGTCATCGCGTAGGCGCCCGTCCGCGAGGACGTAGTCGTCTCGGATTGCACTGAGCGTGTCGATCAGCTCGTTGAATGCAGCAGTCGTCGCCAAATCGTCGGCCATTGTTCCCCCTCGACCATGAATCTCACCGCGATGCTGCCACAACGATGCGATGCGCGTGCAGGGAGCCGGGCGGCGCGAACGTGCCACCGAACACGCTCATGAGGACCCGAGCGAGCAAGCCACAGGAGATCGAGCGCGGTTCGTTCTAACCGCCGTCAGCGTCCGAGCCGCCAACACCCTGGGCATCCCCCGACGAGTTCTAGGGTGGCACCGATGCAACCGGATCTGGCGGTGTGCCCGTTCGAAGTCGAACATGCGGTGATGCTGCACCGCTGGGAGCAGTTGACGTTCCTGCACTGGCCCTACGATCCGGCCGAGGTACAGCGGCTGTTGCCCGCCGGTCTCGAAGTCGAGTCGTACGACGGTCGAGCGTGGGTCGGGCTGGTCCCTTTCGTCATGCACGTCGCCACCGGAGGCGGTCGGTCGATACCGTGGGCGGCCAACTTCTGCGAGACGAACGTGCGCACCTACGTCCGCGATCGCGACGGGCGTGTGGGCATCTGGTTCTTCTCGCTCGACGCCGCGCGATTCGGCGCGGTGGCGATCGCTCGAAGCACGTATCGATTGCCGTACTTCTGGTCGCAAATGCGCGTCGCGCCGAGCGAGCATCGCATCGACTACTGGTGTCGCCGTCGTTGGCCCGGCCCGGTCGGCGCGAAGAGTGCGATCTCCATCGAGATCGGCGAACCCTACGGGCCGAACGAACTCGAGGATCGCGATCACCGGTTGACCGCCAAGTGGATCTTGTTCAGCGCGTCGGGAACCCGTCACCGATTCGCGCGCGCATGGCACGCGCCGTGGTCGCTGCATCATGCGAAGGTTCTCGAATGCCACGACGAACTCGTCGAAGCCGCGGGCCTACCTACACCGCGCGGTGAACCACTCGTGCACTACTCGCCGGGCGTCGAAGTCCGCATCGGGCAACCAGAGCGCTACGTCGGCTGAGTGGCGACTCAGGCCACGAGCAAACCGACGAGCACGAAATGGCACACGCCGGCGACGACGGTGAACACGTGCCAAACCTCGTGGTAGCCGAACGTTGCCGGCCACGGGTCGGGGCGGCGCCGCAGCAGCACGGGGATGCCGATCGTGTACATGAGCCCGCCCGCGATCATGAACACGAACTGCG
>JBDTLT010000077.1:0-22136 GCA_039934635.1 Acidimicrobiales bacterium | reverse complement strand
TGCACCTATCCCGAGGTCGGCTTTCGTCGCGTGGCCAGTGTTGACGAAGTTGGCCTGTGTCACCGAACCGCCCTGCGAGATCCTCGTATTCGAAATTGGTGGTTCAATTCTTGTTCTGGGAGTTGTGGTCAATGGACGAGAACAAGAAGCGCCCACAAGTGCAGCAGTCCGTCCCACCTCGCCCGCGGCCACCCGAGCCATCGCGTCCCGATCCGAGTATCTCGGAGAAGCGTGGCGCTACTGACGCGCCGGACCGACGCAAGTCGATCGGGGACGCCGGGGCCTCAATCCTGCGGGAGCGCGTCGGTCGTGCCTTCGGTGCCGATCTCGGTGATGCGTTGCTGGACCATCTCGCGGTCGATGTCGAACGACGCCAGCACTTTGGCCGCGACCGACGACGGGCCGTCGAACAGCGCCAGCAGGTAGTGATAGGACCGCACCGGCTGCAGCGACGCGACCGCTCGGTTCGCGGAGCAGGCTGAGCAGCAGGTGTGCGGTACCGACGTGTTGGTTGCCCCTTCGCCTGGACTCATCCAACGCGCCTTCGAACGCGCGCTTGGCCTCGGGCGTGAACGGGATGTGGCCATAGGTGGTCGCCCAACCCTCGGGAACAAGCGCCGGCAACAAGTGCTCGGTGCCGATGTAGTCGTGACGCAGCAGACGAGCCCCTTCCTGAGCGAGCACCACGGCGTGGCGAGCCTCGTCGGTGAACTTCTCGAACATGGCCGCCTCGACGCCGCCTGGGGCAATACCCCGAGTCTGCTCCGCCGGTGGCTAGCGTGCGCTGCAAACTCCAACGACGACAGGGGCACCCATGGCACTGCGAGACAAGCTGGCCGCCCGGGCACAACCATTCCTCGAGCCGGGCGAGCAGATCACACAGATCTTCCCCGCACAGGTTGGTCCGAACCCGTGGATCGTTCCTGCCTTCGGTCCCATCATCGTGATGTTGCTCAGCAAGATGCGCGTAATCGCGGTGACCGACCGCGCGGTGCTCGTGTTCAACAGCAGCAAGCTCACGCCCAAGCCGACCGCGCTGTTGCAGCGGCTACCGCGCCAGACCCGCCTCGGCCCTATCGAGGGCAAGATCTGGGGCAAGACCACGATCGGCGGCGAGCGCACCTGGGTGCACAAGCGCTTCCACAAGGACGTGCAAGCCGCTGACGCCGCACTCGGATAGGGCGCGAGAGCGGCCCCTCAGAGCGGAGGCAATAGGCGCCGCTCGCGGAAGCGGTCGAACCACTTGTGGAACATGTCCTCGGTGTCGATGCAACCATCGAAGCCGGCGTGACGCAGCTTGATCGTGCTTACGAGCGCCGGCGGTCGCACGACGTCGCTGCCGTAGTGGAACAACATGTCGGCGTAGACGAACGAGTCGCCGACGAACGCGTCGAGCGCACGCGGCGCGCGTAGGCCGTAGCGGTCGACGATGGCTGCCCATTCGTCGGCGCGACGCGGCATCTCGGCCGCCAACGACAGCCGACGGTCGGGCCCGACCTCCATGCCGAGCGCGTCAGCGATTGCCGGCCACGAATCGCGCCACGAGAACACGTCGCCGTTGGTGATGTTGAACGTCTCGTTGCGGGCGGCAGGGTTATCGATCGCCCACTCGAACGCGGCGGCGAGGAGGTCGGCATCAACCGCTTCGGTCAACCCGGTTGCACCGCCGGGAAACGACAGCGGCTCGCCCCGTTCGCGCAAGATCGCCGCATACGTACCGATGGCGGGGATCAGGTTCATCGGGCTACCGAACGATTCTCCGTACACGACCTGCGGCCGCCAGATCGTGAAGCTGAAGCCCGCGTCACGCTGCGCGTCGCGCAGATGGTCTTCTTGCAGGAAGTAGAAGTTCTCGTGGGGATGGCGCGGCCACCGTTCGCGCGCCGGGATCGGTGTCGTCTCGAGATGCACGCCGTATGCCTTGGTGCCCTGCAACAACGAAACGTGTTCGAGTGTGCCGCCGCGACACAACGGATCGAAGATGTTGCGCAACATCGTGAGGTTGCGCTGCATCTGTTGTTGATCGCGCCAACCGCTGACAATGCCAGGCGCTTCGGAGAGCGCGGCATAGATCATGTGCGTGACCGCGCCCATGTCGCTGGTCGCCGCCGCACACTCCTCGGCGTCGAGCAGATCGAGTGAACGAACCGTCGCGCCATCGATGCCGTGCGGTGGGCGACGCGAAATGGCGATCACGTTCCACCCGTCGAGGCCACCGAACTTCTCGATCGCGGCTCGGCCGACCACACCCGAACCGCCGACGACGAGCATCGTCTTGCGCGGCACCGCCATTGTCACTCGGTCGCTCGCACTCAGCCGGGCAAACCGTCTTCGAGCAAGCCCACGATGTTGGAGAATCGTCCGACGAGACACATCACGCACAACAGCGCCAGCTCGACGACCTGTTCGGGCGTGAAGTGTTCGCGCAGGGCCTGCTTGTCGGCGTCGGTGATCGACTGATGATCGTTGGCAAACTTGAGGGCGAAGTTCACCGCCGCGCTCTCGGCCGGGCTCATATCAGGCCGGTGTGCGGCGTTGATCTGGCACACCACGTCTTCGGTGACGCCCTCGGCGACGGCCGCGGGAAGCCGACCGGCCATGCACACCTGGCATTGCGTCGTCTGCGACACCGCGATGCGCACGAGCTCGGTCACTCGCACGCCGAGGTGATTGTCGAAGCGCAGCTGCCCGTAGACCTCGTTGTAGCGCCGGAAGTGGTCGGGCGCGTGCGCCATCAGGCGCATGAAGTCGCGCAGTCCCGGGCGAGTCGTCGCGTCCCACTGCGCCCGCAGATCGGCGGGCAGATCATCTGGCGCGACGAGTGGCATGAACTCGCTCATCGGACCCCCTATGTCGCGAGCCGCAGGCTCAGCCGTTGCCGCGGCTCACTGCAGACTCGAGCACCGAGTCGATGACACCGCGGATGTGCGCCGGGGTCATGCCCAGATCGGCGCCGAGTTGTTCGAGCACGATGCGGCCGGTGGAGTTGAGCGCACCGTCGGCGACGGCCACCCACGCACAGTTGCCGACGAGGGATTCTTTGCCGAGGTCGTTGAGGACCGGGGCGATGTGCTGCAGGTGTTCGTGCAGCGACGACGTTTCGAGCGAGGTCACGTCGGTGCGCAGATCGTTGTCGCTCAGATGCGGTACGTAGCGGCGCAGGATGGCCAGCGCGGCGTGGTGTTGAAGGCTGCTGACCGCACTCGAGGCCCGCAGGATGTCGATGACCGACATGCGCATGGCCCGAGCGAGGCTGTCGGCAATGGCTGCCGCGGTCGGGATGCGCAGCACATCGACCTCGTAACGGGAGTTGCAGGTCTCGCATTCGACGATCTCGCCAAAGCGCTTGAGCGGCACGATCGGCAGCCAGAAGATGTGGAACCAGCGACGGGCGACCCGCATGCGGTAATCGCGGTCCGCGCTCTCGTGGGGGCAATGAAACACGCCGTGTCCGATCGTGCGGAACACGATTCGCCACCCAAAGAAGAGAATCACCGCCCGAGCCTCCTACGCCGCCGTGCCGAGACGTTACCCACAAGGGTGCACGCCTAGCCAATGGGCTCCAGAAAATGGGCCGCGTAGGCCTACCGCCGTAGTCACCTCTCGAAGGCGACATAGCCCGATCGGGCCCCACGATCTACGCGCCGCAGCCACAGCGCCAGTACCGCCCCCGCGGCGAAACCGGCGACATGGGCGATCCACGCCACCCCCGAGTCGGCGCTGGTGAAGAACTGCAGGACCAGCCATTCGATGAGAAAGATCCAGGCGGGGATGCGAAACGGTAAGAAGAACAACGGCGGGACGATCGCCGTCAGGCGGGCTCTGGGCGACTGCACCAGGTAGGCGCCCATGACGGCGGCAATCGCACCGGACGCGCCGACGACCGGCGTGATCGAGCCCGCGTCGGACAACACGTGACCGATCGCGGCCGCGATACCGCCCACCAGATAGAAGATCGCGTACGCGCTGCGGCCCAACCGATCTTCGACGTTGTCGCCGAACATCCACAGGAAGAACATGTTGCCCGCGAGATGGAGGATGTTCGCGTGGAAGAACATCGACGCCAGCACGGCGAACAGCACGTGCTTTCCCGGAAAGAACGGATTGCTCGTCGCCGGCCCGACGGGCTTGCCACCGCAATCGGCAACGAGCCTTTCGGACAGCGGCTCGAGGTGCGTGACCTCGCAGGGCACCATCGCATGTGCGTAGAGAAACTCGGCCTGCTCGTCCGCATCGCGCGGTGACATGCTGCTCTTGAACGACCACGGTTGGACCAACACGAACACCGCGATGTTGACGGCGATGATGACCCAGTTGACAACGGGCTTTGCGCGCGGCGGGTTGATGTCTCGGATCGGGAACATGCGACCGGTAGCGTACGATGCCCGAGGGGGGCGACGATGACACAATTGCGCTTCGGCACCGGCACTACGGTGCGCGATTTCAACGAGTACCGCCAGTGGCTGCAGACCGCCGAAGGCATCGGGTTCGACATGCTCACGTGTGGCGATTCGCAATCGCTGTGGGCCGAGTGCTTCACGCTGATGACATTCGCCGCGGTGCACACGACGCGACCTGATCTGGCGATCACCGTGTCCAACCCGTGCACGCGTCATCCAGCCGTGGCCGCCTCCGCGTGTGCGTCGGTACAACAGATCGCCGAGGGCCGTTTTCGCTTCGGCATGGCATCGGGTGACAGTGCGTTGCGCAACATCGGCGTACAGCCCGGCAGCGTCGATCTCATGGAGCGCTACATGCGCGCCATCCAGACGATGAGTGCGGGCGAGACGTTCGATTGGGAGGGCCACGCGATCGGATTGCACTGGTTGCCGCGACCGACACCGGTGCCCGTGTGGATCGCCGCCGAAGGACCCCGCACCCAACGCATGGCGGGGCGCTACGCCGACGGTGTCGTGTTGTCCAACTGCCTCACTCCCGAACGGCTCGCGGTTGCGATGGAGCACATCGGTGCCGGCGCCGCCGAAGTGGGGCGGTCGGTCGATGACATCGAGATCTGGCACATGTGCAACCTGATCTTCGCCAAGAGCGAAGACGAGGGCATCAACCAGATCCGCTCGGTGCTCGCGGGCACGGCCAATCACGTGTTCCGGTTCACACTCGAAGGCAAAGGGTTGCCCGAGGAGTTGAAAGCGCGTGTGCGCGGCCTGATGAGCGAATACCAGTCGCGCTTTCACGCGCACCCCGGCGCGAACAACCCGAACGAGGCGTTGCTCGACAAGTACGACCTGCGCGACTACCTCGCCAAGCAGGGCACCATCGCGGGCCCGCCCGAACGCTGCATCGAACGACTGCAAGAAGTCGCGGGCTATGGGGTGCGCAACATCATCGTCAGCCAGTTCATCTCGGACCAGTACCAGTGGATGCGCACGTTCGGCGACGAAGTACTGCCCGCGTTTCGCTAGGGCGCGGCTCCGCTCAGCCTGCGACCAGCGAGGCGAACGCCCACAACGCGGCGAGCAATCCGATCGCCGCGAAAATCACCGTTCGCACAACCGGCGCGCGGGGCAAATCACCCTCTTGGGTCGGTGCCGTTGGCGGTCGCACCAACGCGAGAATGCTGCCGACGGCCATGGCACCGCCGAGGGCCAGCACCAACAACGGCAGCAGGTTGTCGCCGAGCAACAGCGTTGTTTCGGCAAGCACAGACAACCTCGCTCGCGTAGTGGAACTTTTCCTCAAGATCCTTTTTGGGACGCCGATCACTGTAGTGCCGATGGAATCGCCCCCATCGGCCCACGGGAACCGGGCGGGGGTCGGCAACTCCCTCCAACGCATCGCCACCAGTACTCTTGAGTGCTGGCGCCAACGGCCTCCGCCCCTCCTCCCGCCGCCGCCGATACCGGCCGCGAACGCGATGCGCCATCGCTCGCACGACCGCCTCTGGAACGACGAACGCGCGAGTCAGCGAGCGAAGTCGGCGTCGGTCACCGTGGTGGTGATGCGCTCGGCGGTCGTGCGGTCGCTACCGCTCGCGCTGATCGTCTCGAAGAGCGTCATCGCACCGGTCGCGGCGTCGAAACAGAACTGCGCGGCATCGCCGTAAGGCGGCAATGGCATCGCCCTGTACAAGATCAGCCGGAAGCAACCCGCGCTCGGTGACTCCACGCGATACAGGGGCGACTCGCCCGAAAAGTAATCCGACAACACGCTGAGCTCGGTGGCGACTTGCACGTCGTAGGAGTCCGTCTGATGCGCCGGCGTACACAACGACGACGAGTCGGCACCGATCTCGCAGGTCTGCGCGCCGTCACCGAAGACCGAGCTCTCGTTGCCGAACGCACGCACGATGCGGCGCGGCGGTTGCTGCACAAGAATCCCGCTCGACACGAGGGGCGCGTCCTTGCCGGTCACGGTGCGTTCGAAGCGGAGACCCACCACGAAGGTGCCCGTGCGGAATCGTTGCCACGCGTTGAGGAAATTGACGGCGTTGACTCGATGCTCGGCCGGCAGACCGCGGGGGTCGGCCAATTCGGCCTGGTCGACGGCGTCACTGCCGCCGTCGCCGGTGACGACGACTGCGCCGATACCTACGCCCATGCCGAGCAGCACGGCGAGGCCAACCAACACCCATGTGCGGGCCCGTTCGTTCACACCGTCTCTGTCGGCCGCTCGGCCGCCCACATGAGCCGATCGGCCCAGGTGGTGAACGGTCAGGGGGTTGGCCGGCGATGGACCGACACGGCGTAGCGCTCGCTCGGGCCGAACGGGTCGCCGTCCCAGGTCGCGAAGCGGGCCTCGAAGTCGAGCCCGGCGGCGCGCGCGGCCTCGTCGTAGTCCTCGAGGCCGAGGGTCTGGCCGAGCTGGAAGCCCGCGACGAGGTGACCCCCGGGCACGAGGTGCGCGGCCAGGCGCGCCACCACCTGTGCCTCGGTGCCCGGCTCGACGAAGATCATCACATTGCCCGCCATGACCACGACGTCGAAGCGCGCCTCGAGGTCGAGCGATGTGAGGTCGCCGCACACCCACTGCCGCTGCGGATCTTTGCGCCGGGCGGCGTCGAGCATCGCCGGGTCGAGGTCGACGCCCACCGCGGCCACGCCGCGACGGGCGAGCTCGATGGCCACGCGACCGGTGCCACAGCCGGCGTCGAGCACCGACTGGGGCGCGAAGCGCATGACGAAGGCAACCTCGCCGTGGGGATCATGACCGGACGCCTCGAGGGCCTTCCATCGCGCGTCGTAGTCGTCGCCGCGCGGTGCGGAAGTGCGATCCCAGCGAGAGGTCACGAGCGCACGCTCACACACCCTTGGCCATGTTGGCGAAGCGGGTGTAGTGCGGCAGGAACGCCAGCCGAACATGGCCCGTGGGGCCGTTGCGGTGCTTGGCGATGATGATCTCGGCGGTACCCAGATCACTCGTGTCGGCGTGGTAGATCTCGTCGCGATAGATGAACAGCACCACGTCGGCGTCTTGTTCGATGGCGCCCGACTCGCGGAGATCGGCCAGCATCGGCCGCTTGTCCTGCCGCGCCTCGAGGTTGCGCGACAGCTGAGAAAGGGCGATGACCGGGGTCTCGAGCTCGCGGGCCAGGATCTTGAGACCACGACTGATCTCGGCCACCTCGACCTGGCGGTTGTCGGCGCCGCTGCGGCCGGTCATCAGCTGCAAGTAGTCGATGACGATCAGGCCGAGCTTGCCGAGGCGGCTCTTGAGCCGGCGGGTCTTGGCCCTGATCTCCATCACGGTGACGTTGGGGTTGTCGTCGATGAAGATCGGTGCCTCGGCCAGTCGCCCGACGCCATGGCTGATCTTCTTCCAATCGGCTTCGGTCAACTTGCCGTCACGCACGTTCTTGGAATCGACCCGCGACTCGGAGCACAGGAGCCGCTGCGACAACTCGAGCTGACTCATCTCGAGTGAGAACACGACGACCGGGAGGTCGGCCTCGATGGCGGCGTGCGCGGCCATGCCGAGGGCGAACGACGTCTTGCCCATGGCCGGACGGGCACCCACGACGATCAGCGCGCTCGGCTGCATGCCGCCCAAGATGTCGTCGAGGTCGATGTAGCCCGACGGCGTGCCGGTGATCGTCTGGCCCCGCTCGTACAACTGCTCGAGGCGGTCGAGGTTGGCGTCGAGCAGGTCACGGATCTGCGACATGGTGTCGGCGACGCGGCCCTGCCCGACTTCGTAGACGAGCGACTCGGCCTGGTCGACCGCTTTGACCACGTCGTCGGGCTTGGCGTACGCGATGTCCGCGATGTCGTGAGCCACGCCGATGAGCCGGCGCAGCGTGGAGTGCTCTTGCACGATGCGGGCGTAGCGGCTGACGCTGGCAATGGCCGGCGTCGATGCCTGCAGGTCGACGATGACGCCGACACCGCCGAGGCTGTCGAGCAACCCGGCGCGATCGAGGGCCTCGGCCACCGTGACCGGGTCGACGGGCTCGCCGGCGCCGTAGAGCGTGACGATGGCATCGAAGACGTGCGCGTGGGCCGGTTTGTAGAAGTGCTCGGGGCGCACGATCTCTATGGCGTCGGCGATCGCATCGCGCGACAACAACATGGCGCCGAGCAGCGACGCCTCGGCGGTGATGTTGTGGGGCGGGATGCGTACGTCGGTCAGGGAACTGGGTTCGCGGGCATCACCACGCGGCCGCCGAGCTGAGCTGCCCGGTGGGGTCCCGGTGGTCGAAGCGCTGCGTATTGCCATGGGGGGCAAACCCTTGCCGTTCTGTCCTGTTGATCTCTAGAGGAAAACCCGACGAATGTGGGGGATTTCCCCGGCCAATCGGTGGACAACTTTTGGGGGTACGAGAGGGTCATGTGGGGACAAGTCTGTGGAATTAGGCATCAGATTGGGGACAACCGCCCCAATAGTCCACATATCGATTACAGCCAGCGCGCGAACGCGCGACAACCAGATGACAGCAGGACACACGACTTGTAACCCGAAGCAGCGGGCGCCGAGGGGTGATCAGGCCCCGACTTCGACGGTGACCGGCACCGTCAGGTCGCTGTGCAGCTCGACCGGCACTTGGTAGGAGCCGACGGCTTTGATGGGCTCGGGCAACTCGACCTGGCGGCGCTCGATCGTGACGCCGAGTTGCTTGGAGATGGCCGACACGATGTCGGAGGACCCCACCGACCCGAACAGCTTGCCCTCTTTGCCCGAACGAACAGTGATGCGCACGGGCGCCGACGCCAACAACTCGGCGACGACCTTGGCGTCGGCGAGCTCGGACGCTTGCTTGAGCGAGCGGGCCCGGCGCATGCCCTCGGCTTGCGCCTCGACGCCGGGGGTGGCCTTGAAGGCCAGGCCGCGGGGCAGCAGGTAATTGCGGGCGTAACCATTGGCTACCTCACGCACATCACCCTTGCGACCGATACCCGACACATCGGAACGAAGTACGACCTTCACGCGTCGACCTCCGCCAAGTCCGCGCCGTCTGCGGTATCGACCTCATCGACCGGCGGCGCTTCGACCTCGGCCGGCTCGGCAGACCGATCGGCGTTGTCGTTGCTCTTGACCTTGCGCTGTGTGGTCACACGTGTCGTGTAGGGCAGCAGTGCCATCTCGCGAGCGTTCTTGATCGCTCGGGCGACCTCGCGCTGTTGTTGCGAGTCGTTGCCGGTGACACGACGGGCCCGGATCTTGGCGCGGTCCGACATGAACCGTCGCAGCAAGTTGACGTCTTTGTAATCGACGTATTCGACCCGCTCTTGGTTGAGCAGGCTGACCTTCTTCTTGGCCCGTTTGGCGTTGTCCTTGTTCTTTACGCGCTTTGGCTCTTTGGCCATCAGAACGGCTCCTCGTCAGGGTCGTAGACCGGTTCGTTGGCTACGGGGCGACCGCCCCCGCCGCCCCCTGCGCCACCACTGCGCTCACCATCGCCGCCGCGGAAATCGTTGCGGGTCATCTGCGCGGTCGCGAACTTCAAGCTGGGTGCGATCTCGTCGGCGACGACCTCGACCTTTGACCGGCGCTCTCCCGGTGCGCTCTCCCACGAGCGCTGCTGCAGCCGCCCGTAGACGACGACGCGCATGCCCTTGGTGACCGACTCGGCCACGTTTTCGGCGAGTTGACGCCAGCAGGTGACGTCGAAGAAGTTGACCTGCTCTTCGGTCTCATTTGTCTGGCGGTTGGTCGTGCGGTGATTCCACGCCAGACCGAAAGTGCACACTGCGGCCCCACCAGGAGTGAAGCGCAGCTCTGGATCGCGGGTCACATTGCCCACGAGGACGGTGGTGTTGTCGAATGCCATGTCGGCTCTCCGTAGTTCAGCCTGCGGCCGCGCCGAGAAGGCCTCGTTTGGTCGCTTCGCGGTCGGGCAGGCGGATGATTTTGTGGCGGATGATCTCGTCCGCGAGGCGCAGGTTGCGATCGAGCGGATCGAGGCTCGACGCCGGAGTGACGAGCTCGAACACCAGATAGGTGCCCTCACTCTTGCGCTTGAGGGGATGCGTGAAACGACGCCGGCCCCAATTGTCGAGTGTGACCACGCGGCCGGAATCGGCCTGCACCAGGTCGGTCACCCGACTGATCACCGACTTGACGCCGGTCTCGTCGACCTCGGGGTCGACGATGATCATGACTTCGTAAGCTCGAATCACGAGCAGTACCTCCCTCTGGATCTGACCGACAGGCCAGAGCCCCCGCGGGGGCAGGGTTGTTGGATAGGGGAACGATGGAGCGCGAAGTCGCCAGGGTAAGTGGCGACATCGAGCATCGGGATCGTAGCCCCAGATCGTTCAGGTTCCACATCTCGAAGTATGCCGATGCCCTGTGACAGTGAGCCGGGGACGGCGAGCGCCGGCTATTGCGGAGGGAGCTTGTCGATCGCGTCTTTGGCCTTGTCGGCCCCGGCGTCGATCTTGTCGGTGTGGGCGCCACCGGTCTTCTTGTCGGCGATGCCGGCGCCCTTGTCGACGCCGTCCTTGGACTTGTCACGATTCTTGCCGATGAGGCTTTTTGCCTTGTCCAGAATGCTCATTGAGTTTCCTCTCAGGACCCGAGCGGCCCCCGGCAAAGCGGGGACGAGGATCTCTCGAGTCGCCCGTACTGTCGCACACATCATGGGCGCGAAGCGAGATACGGCCGGCGCCGAGCAGGGGAAACGCCTCATCGGATGGTCAACGCTCCATCACAGTCCGCTCACAGTCGGGCGTCATCGTTGGGTTTCGAAGCCCCCCACCCCACCAACGAACCAAGGACGACCCCGATGAAACTCAAGAAGATCCTCGCCGCCACATTGCTCACCGGCAGCCTTGCCATCGGCACCGCGGGCATCGCCTCCGCCGCGACCGCCGCCGACAATCCCACCAAAGCGACGCAGGAACAACTGTGCACCCGGGCGCAGCACGCGTGGCAGAGGCTGCAGCACCTCGACGAACAGGCCCGCGCCCATCAAGCGAAGTTGACGGCGTTGCGGGACAAGGCGGCCGCCGAAGGCAAGACCGATCTCGTCGCGAAGATCGACGCCCGACTGGCGCAACTGCAAGAACGCCACGACCGAGTCGTCGCCCGGCTGAAAGAACTCCACGACAAAGGCCAGGGCCGGTGCGCCGTGGGCGATCCCACGGCGCCCGCTACCGCCGCCCCAGTGACGCAGTGACGCGGTAACGCAGAAGCTCAGTGGCCGGTCGAGCCGTAGAGCCCGAGGGCCTCGGCTTGATCGGCCGTCAAGTGATAGCTCTCGGCGGCGGAGGGGAACCGCCCTCCGCGCACGTCGGCGGCAAAGCGATCGAGCGCCTCGACCGACATGGCCTTGACCTCCGCGTAGCGCCGCACGAACTTCGGCGTGACCCGGTCTTCGATGCCGAGCACGTCGTGGAACACGAGCACCTGGCCGTCGGTACCGGGCCCCGCGCCGATGCCGATCGTGGGTACGTCGATCGCATCGGTGATCATCTGGCCGACGACGTCGGGCACGCCTTCGACCACCATGGCGAAACAGCCGGCGTGGCTGAGGGCCTTGGCATCGTCGATGAGACCGAGGGCGGCCGACGTTTCGCGGCCCTGCACCTTGAAGCCGCCCATGGCGTGGACCGACTGCGGCGTGAGACCGATGTGGCCCATGACAGGAATCTCGGCGTCGATGATCGCGTCGATCATCGCCACGCGCTTGCGGCCACCTTCGAGCTTGACCGCCTGTGCCCCTGCCCGCACGAGCGCCGCCGCATTGCGAACGGTGTCCTCGACGGAGACGTGGTAGCTGAGCCACGGGAGATCGGCGATGATCAGCGCAGTGGGCTTGGTGCGGGCGACGGCCGCGGTGTGATGCACCATGTCGTCGATCGTGACCTGCAGCGTGTCGTCGTAACCGAGCACCACCATCGCCAGCGAGTCGCCGACGAGGATCATGTCGGCGCCCGCGGCGTCGACCATGCGGGCACTCGGTGCGTCGTAGGCGGTGACCATCACCAGCGGGTCGTACCCGTCGCGTACCTTGCGGCCACGTAGCGAGGGCGCGGTGGTCTTCTTACGGGGCGTCGTGGCGTCGGCCATGGTTTCCTCCTCCCGTCCAGCGCCAAATGGCTGCCGGCGGTCGTGCTCACACTACGACGAGAACGGCTCCCGGCGCAACGCGTCGGTTGGCCCAGTGCCCTGATCAAGGGCGCAGCAAACGCTCGATGCGGCGGGCCGCGACCACGAGCCCGACGGCGCCGAGTGCCAGCAGGTACGCGGCATCGACGAACGAGCCGGCGCCGAAGCGGCCGCTGGCGGCGGCGCGTTCGAGCTCGACGCCGTGATAGAGCGGCGTCAACTGCACGATCACGCGCAACGCATGGGGATAGCGGGACAGGGGGAAGAAGCTGCCCGAGAACAAGAACATCGGCATCGTGGCGAGGAAGACGAACTCGAAGTCGGCCCATCCCCGCATGTAGGTCGTCACCGCCATACCGACGCCGGCGAACGCGAACCCGATCAGCACCGCGATCGGCACCGCCGCCACGATCCAGGGCGAATCGGCCAACCCCATGACGACGATCACGACCGCAAAGGTCGTCGCGTAGATCACGCCTCGTATCAGCGCCCAGGCGATCTCGCCGAGCGCAATGTCGCCGGGGGTCATCGGGGTGGCAAGCACGGCGTCATAGGTCTTCGCGTAGCGCAGCTTGTGAAAGACGTTGAACGTGGAATCGATGACCGCGCCGTTCATCGCGGACGCGGCAAGCAGCGCAGGCGCAACGAAGGTGGCGTAGTCGACCATCTGCCCGCCGACATCGAGGTCGCCCACCAGCTTGCCTGCGCCCACACGTATCGACAGCAGGTAGAAGAGCGGCTCGAAGAAGCCCGAGACGATCATCACCCAGCCGCGCCGGTACACGACCATCGACCGCTCGACCATGTGGTGGGCGCGCCGCGATTCGCGCAGCTGCACCGGAACGATGCGCGAGACGAGGGCTACGTTCACGGTGACAGCCGCCGGGGATAGGTGCGGCGGGCCCACAGGTATCCGACGACCACGAAGGCGGACAGCACGGCCACGTGAACGAACGCGGCGGAGTCGATCGTGCCCAGTGCGAATCCGCGACTCAGCTCGACCCCGTGATAGAGCGGCGTGACATACGCGATGGCGCGAAAGGGCCGGGGCAGTTGGCTGATGGGGAACATCGCTCCCGCGAAGAGATACATCGGCGTGACCACGAAACGCTGCAGTCCGAAGAACAGGTTTTCGCGATCGACCGAGGCCGTCCACGCGGTGATGGGTACGCCGAACGCGAGCCCGGTGAGCACACCGGCCAGCACCGAGCCGAACAGACCAACCGAGCGGGTGTCGTCGGGGAAGATGAGCACCAGGCCCACGGCGACGGCGGTGATCATCGAGCGGAACGCGATCCACAGCACTTGGCCGTGTACGAGATCGGTGCTCGTCAAGGGCGACGCCAGCATCCCGTGGTACTGCCGGCTCCACTTGATCGCCGACATGACCGGCCACGTCGACTCGACCGTCGCGGTGACCATGCACGCCGAAGCCAACAACCCAGGGGCCACGAACGCGAGATAGGGCACGTCGCCGATGCGCCGGCTCGCCGCCACATCCTCGTCGATGAGTGCACCGATACCGACGCCGAACGCGAGCAGGAACAGCACGGGCTGTGCGAACGAGACGACCACCGTGCCCCGCCACAACCGCCGATACGCGACGAGTTGGTGTTCGAAGATGCGCAGCGGCATGGGCGTGGTCATCGCGTCACTCCACCAACGAACGGCCGGTGAGGCGCAGGAAGACGTCCTCGAGCGTGGCCCGGCGCACGAGGGCGCTCAACGGGCGCACATTGCGCGCGTGCACGTGCTCGAGCGTCTGCTCACCGTCATCGGTATAGAGCAACAGCCGATCGGGCAGGGCTTCGGCCCGATCGACGAGATCGAGGATCGATGCCGCATCGGCTTCGTCGGCCTCCGAGAACCGCAACTCGAGCACTTCTCGCGTGATGTAGCGCTCGATGAGTTGGCGCGGCGAACCTTCGGCCACGATGCGGCCGTTGTCCATGATCACCAGGCGATCGCAGAGCTGCTCGGCCTCGTCCATGTAGTGCGTCGTCAACACGAGCGTGACGCCGCGTTGCTTGAGCCGGTAGAGCCGGTCCCACACGAGGTGGCGCGCCTGCGGGTCGAGGCCGGTGGTCGGCTCGTCGAGCAGCAACATCTCGGGTTCGCTCATGAGCGAGCGGGCAATGGTGAGGCGGCGCTTCATGCCACCGGACAGCGGCTCGACGCGGCTGTTGGCGCGGTCGCGCAACTGCACGAAATCCAACAGCTCGTACGCCCGCTCGCGGCACACCGACCGGGGCAAGTCGAAGTAGCGGCCGTACACGACGAGGTTCTCGTAGACGGTCAGCTCCTCGTCGAGCGAGTCCTGCTGCGGCACCACGCCGAGGCGCCCCCGGATCCGCGTGCCGTCGGTCGCGGGATCGAGCCCGAAGATGCGCAGTGTCCCGGCGCTGACCGGCGAGACGCAACCGATCATGCGCATCGTCGAGCTCTTGCCGGCGCCGTTGGGCCCGAGAAAGCCGAACGCCTCGCCCCGCTCGACGACGAAGTCGATGCCGTCGACCGCGACGAATGCACCGAAGCGTTTGCTCAGCTTCTCGGCGCGGATCAGCGGCTCGGTCGTTGGCGCCACGATCTCCCCTGCGGCCGATGGCGGGCGGTGCGGCAGTGCTCGCTCCGCTCACGAGGAGAGTAGCGTTCAGCGAGGGGTCGCCATGGGGGAATCAACCACTACCGACACAGCCGCCATCGATTTTGCCCGCATGCGCCGGCAACGGCGCGCGCGGCTGCAAGACGCGATGCGCGCGGCCGGGCTCGACGCCGTCGTGTTGCTGGGGCCGTCGAATCATCAATACGTCGGTATCGGCCGCGCGTTCGCCGATGCTGCGCGTGTGCATCACGAAACGGTCACCGTGGTGTTCCGCGCCGACGGCGACATCCACGTGTGGACACCGTTTCCCGAAGCCGTCGTCGACGTGAACCCCGCCCAGGTTCACCGTGAGTTGCCGCTCGAGTACGACGAGGGCGTCGACGCGCTCCTGCTTGCCGTGCGCGAGATCGTCGGCGCGACCGGGCGCATCGGGTTCGACGAGCTCACGTCGCCGATGCTCGCCCGCCTGCCGGCGTGTCTGCCCGAGGTAGAGGTCGTCGATGCCGGGCTCGCAGTTGGTCCGGCACGCTTGTGCAAGACCGGCGACGAGATCGAGTGCATGCGCCGAGCGCAACACATCAACGAACTCGCGATGTACGACGTCGAGGCCGCGTTGCGCCCGGGCGTCCGTCAGAACGAGCTGTCGGCGATCCTGTTCCGCCGCGCGTTCGAGCTCGGCATCACGTGGAGTTGCATCGACCCGATATGGAGCATCACCCCGCCGGCGCGGGCGCTCGGTACGCGCACCACCAACGGCGACGTCGGGTTTCCCCTCGCGAGCAACGACCGCTTCATCCGTGAAGGTGACCTGGTGCTACCGGACACCGGCATCGTGTGGAATGGGTACCACAGCGATTTCGGCAAGACCTGGATCTGCAGCGTCGATCCGAAACCGTCGCCCGCACTGCGTGATTGCTATCGCCGGTGGTGCGACGTGATCGCCACCGCATACGCCGCGATCAAGCCCGGACGAAGCTGCGCCGATGTCGCGCGCGATGTCGGCGCGGTCGAGGCCGAGTACCGGCTGCAGCAGTTCTACCTCGCTCACGGCGCCGGCTGTGACTCGGCCGAAGCACCGTTCATCGGGTCCGAGCTCGGGCCCGAGTACGAGGACACCGTCGAATTGCTGCCCGGCATGACCTTCGTACTCGAGCCGGTCATCTGGGTCGACGGCGTCGGCGGTTATCGCAGCGAGGAAGTCGTCGCTGTCACCGAGGACGGCTACGAGCGACTCAGCACCTACGGCTACTCCCCCTTCGAATGAGACCGGCAATGACGATCGAGATGCTCACCCCCAACATCGGCACGGGCGCGATGGAAGATCGCGAACGCATCGACTATCGGTCGTTGCGCGCGGCGCGCCACGATCGAGTGACCGCGCTGATGGATCGACTCGGACTCGACGCGCTGATGCTCGGCCGCGAGGCCAACGTGCGCTACGCCTCGGGCGCCCGCCGGTTGTGGACGGCATCGTCGCGACCGTTCGGACCCACCTGCGTGCTCGTGCGCTCGACCGGGCGCGTGCACCTGATGACGTTCTCGGCCAGCTACGAAGGGGCACCCGAGGAAGTGCCGTTCGAAGACGTGTTCTGCAACAGCTTCAACCCGGTCAAGTTGCTCGAAGCACTCGTCGCCATACCCGACCTCGGCCGCGCCGAACGCATCGGTGTCGACGGATTCTCGGTGTTCATGCGCGACTTCCTGCCCAACGCCGTGCACAACGCGACGTTCGTCGGCGTCGGCCACGATCTGCAGCAGTTGCGCCGCGACAAGTTGCCGGGCGAGATCGACGCCATGCGCATCGCGATCTCGATTGCGGAGTCGTCGCTCTACGCCGCGGCGCGTGAGGTGGGTCCGGGCGTGCGCGAAAAGACGCTCCAAGCGGCCTACCTCGATCGCATGTGCACGCTCGGCACGTCACAGTTCGCACAGCAGGGCACGTTCACCGTGGTCGCGCCGGACGGGGCGATCCGCTGGATCACCGGTGATGGCGCGCTGGCTGAGGGCGATTTGGTCGTATTGGCCGGCGGGGCGCTGTGGGCGGGTTACGAAGGGTCGCTGGCCCGCACGTGGTGCAGCGGCGAGAGCACGCCCGCACAACGCGACCTCCACGCGCGGTGGCAGCGGGTCATCGACGCGTTGGTCGAGACCGCCCGTCCGGGCGCAACCGGCACCGATCTCGTCGCCGCGCACGAAGCCGCGGGCGAACCGGTACCGCCGATGCCCATCGCGTATTCGGTGGGTCTCGGCCACGAGGGCGCGATCGCGGGCACGGCGCTCGGCCCCTCGTTCGACCGCGAGCAGCGCATCGACGCCGGCACCGTGTTGGCGCTGCGCACGCACGTGCGCGGCGGCACCGGCGGCTACTTCGGCGAAGACATGATCTACGTCGGCGCGGACACGACCGAGTTGCTCACCACGCTCGGCAGTGGCATCACGCGCTGACGGGCCGACGCGTGACGAGCGCGCTCAGGCCAGCGGGTAGCTGCGCATGAGGTGATTCCAACCGCAATCGACACACACCTCGACGACGTACGCGGTGTAGTCGGCTTGACGGCGAGCGAGACGCGCCACCTCGGCGAGGTTGGTGATGCAACGGCCGCCCGAGGGCAGCCGCGGACCGAAAACATAGGTGACGTTGCGAATCGCCGCGGTCTCGCATACGGGACAGGGTTCGTCGACAACTGCGCCGCAGTAGGTGGCGTTGCGCGTGAGCTCGGATTGGGCATCGCAGATCTGCAGCCGCGAGATGGAACCCGCGCGAAACGCGTGCAGCACGTTTTGTCGCGCGAGCCGGTAGTCGATCTGCCCTGGGCGATGCCGGGCCATGACTGCGTCGGACAAGCCGTACTTCACCGGCGTAAGGGTAGCGGCGGATGCCGGTTGAGTGTCGACGAGTGCGAATCGGGACATCACCGCCGTGTTTGCCGCCGCGACGTAGCCTTGCCCCATGACATGGGTGCGGTACTCCACCGCGTTTCCGACAGCGAAGGCCCGCCCCATCGACTATGTCGAACTCGGACCGGACATACCGAGCCTCGATCGGCGCCTCATCGGTGACGTCACCGGTAAACGCATCGTCGACCTCGGCTGCGGCATGGGCCACGCATCGGTTGCTCTGGCCAAACAAGGGGCCAAGGTCTTCGCGCTCGACCCCGACACCACCCAGCTCAACCACGCGCGCGAGCTGGCCGAACACGAAGCCGTCAAGATCGAACTGCACCAGAGCGACCTCGCCGATCTCGCGTTCTTACGCAACGCGTCGATCGACCTCGTCGTCAGCGTGTTCGCCCTCGCCGCCGTCGATGATCTCGATCGCGTCTTTCGCCAAGTACACCGCGTGCTGCAACAGGGCGCACCGTTCATCTTGAGCCTGCCGCACCCGTTGTCCACGCTCATCGAACAAGCGACCGACGGCAGCTTGCGCATGGGCCGCCGGTTCCGCGATCAGAGCCCGATGGGCGAGGGCGCATCGCTCACCTATCCACACCAACTCGGCGACCTGCACGCCAGCTTGGCTCGGGCGAATTTCCGCGTCGACGTCATCCTCGAACCCGAGTCGACGTCGGGACCATGGCGTTCACCGCTCACCGGCTGGGTGCCGTCGACACTGATCGTGCGGGCCCGCAAAGAAGGCACGTAGTTTTTACTGGTCGCGGTTGGTCCACCACTGACGTAACCGCTTGCGCGCTTCGTCGGGGCCGACGATGCCCTCGTCGAGGCGCAGGTCGAGCAAGAACGCGAGCGCGTCGCCAACCGCGCGACCTTGGTCGATGCCGAGCACGCGCTGTACCTCGTCGCCGTCGAGTTCGGGCTCGAGCGTCGCGAGATCTTCGCTGGTGGCGAGCCGATCGAGCACGTCGCGTACCTCGGTCGCGGTTGCTTCTGGCAGCGCGGCGGCCAGGGCGAGCGCATCGTCGAGCGCCGGGCCGGCAGCGCGCACCAACCGGCGCACTGCCGGCGCGTCGCCGGGCTCGAGCGCCCGCAGCGAATCGACCGTCCGCAACACCGCGCCGATGTCGTGGATCTCGTGCGCCGCATACTTCAGCGCACGAGCCCGCGCGGTCGCGGCGGCGCGGTCCGCGATAGGGAAGAACAACCCAGCGCGGCGGCGAGCGAGGCCCTCGACCGCGCGCACCAATTCGAACGACGCATCGTCGGTGCCCGAGAGCTCGGGTAGGAACTCGCCGAGCAACTCGGTGCGGCGCAGCAGCACGAACCCCGGTGTCGGGTCGGGTACCGATAACAACTTGTCGAGCTCGTCGCGTATTCGCTCGCGCGACACTATGGCGAGCCGATCGCGCAGCGCCGCGATCGCCGTTTCGGTCTCGGCCTCGGGCACCAGCGCGTAACCGGCCACGAAGCGCGCCGCTCGCATCATGCGCAGCGGGTCGTCACTGAGCGACACCGCCGGCTCGAGCGGCGTGCGCAGGATCCGCGCCGTGAGGTCGTGCTGTCCGTCGAACGGATCGATCAACTCGCCGTCGGGCAAGGACATCGCCATGGCGTTGACGGTGAAGTCGCGACGCGCGAGATCGTCCTCGACGCGCTGCGAAAAGGTCACGATCGGCTTGCGCGATTCGCTGAGGTAGGCCTCGGATCGGTGTGTCGTGATCTCGAACACGCGGTCGC
Source organism: Acidimicrobiales bacterium (assembly GCA_039934635.1). Classification (GTDB taxonomy): domain Bacteria; phylum Actinomycetota; class Acidimicrobiia; order Acidimicrobiales; family WLNW01; genus DATLFA01. The sequence continues at coordinate 2,395 of JBDTLT010000077.1, read as the reverse complement.
CGATGCGGCATCCGATGGTGCCAAAGCGCGCACCCTGCTTCCACAGCGCGTCGGTGCGGCCGGCGAGTATGCGTTCGATCTCTACGGGCGTCGCGTCGGTCGTGAGATCGATGTCCGGGGCACCGCGCGGGCGCCCGGCCATGAGATCGCGCACGATGCCGCCGACCAGGTACACCCGGTGACCTGCCGCGACGAAGGCCTCCGTGAGCGGTCGGACCTCGGCGACGACGTGGTCGAAGGCACCGCGGTCGAACAGGGGCCGGCCCATCAGCGCCGCCCGCCGCGGTTGCCACATCGCTCATGGGGGACGACCAGGATCACGCGCGCACTCGCAGTTGACGGAGCCCGGCCCGCCGTGACGGGGGCTCGGATGGCCCCAGAGCCTACAGTTGCACGCGTGGGAGGCCTCGAAGTCATCAATGTCGGGGCCGAGCAATATCGGCTCGGCGCCTGGCGGGGACACCCGACTGTCGGCTATCTCGTGCCCCTCACGCCGCCCGAACGACTCTCGCGCATCGGCCTCGAACGCAGCCTCGGTCAACTGTCGGCGCGGGGCTATACCGAAGTGCTCACCGCGGCCCTGACGGCGCGCGAGCAACAGGTCTTCTCGCAGTGGGGCTTCACGCTCTACGAACGGCTGCACCTCCTGCAACACGACTTACGCAACCTGGCGCCGCGCCCGACGATCCCCGCGCGTCTCAACGCCGCGCATCGATGGGACCGGCCCGCGGTGCTCGAAGTCGACGAGCGCGCGTTCGAGCCCATGTGGCGCCTCGACCGGCCCTCATTGCACGAGGCAATCTCCGCCACGCCGACGACCCGTTTTCGTGCGGCCCGCCAACCGCGACGTTCGCGCGACAAGCGCGGCGGCATCATCGGCTACGCCGTCAGCGGCCACGCCGGCGACCACGGCTACCTGCAGCGGTTGGCCGTCGACCCCGAGGTGCAACGCAGCGGCATCGGCGCCGCTCTCGTGCTCGATTGCCTCCAGTGGATGCGGCGCGCCGGCGTCGAACGCGTGTCGGTCAATACCCAAGAAGCCAACGTGCGCGCGTTCGCTTTGTACGAGCGGCTGGGTTTCATTCCGGTCGAACCCGGGCTCGCGGTTTTGCGCCTCGAGATAGGGCGCTCGTGACCGCGTCGCCGCGGTGGTCCAAATGCGGTGCGGTGATCGCGGTGTTGATCGTTGCCATGGTCCCGTCGGTCGCGTTCGTAGCAGCAGCCGACGCTCAGCCGACACCCAACATCGAGGTCGTGGAGCAGTCGCGCTACGTGCATCGCGGGGAGAAATACTCGATCACGGTCAAGCTCACCGACGCCGCGCCGACCGACCGCGTGGCCGTCGCAGTAGGACGTGTTTCGAACTCAGGCGCGCGCGTGCGCCAGACGCGCGCTGATCTGCGCGCCGACCTCCGCGGCGCCGACCGACCCGCCGCGATGCTGGCGAGCAACGTCGTCGCGCTGTTCCCCGAGGACCCCAGCGTTGCCCGGCAAACCAACGGCCTCGTGACGATGAGCTTGTCGATCTGCTCGGCCACCGTGGTCACCAACGACTGCGCGACGCTCGAGCCAGGAGTGTGGCCGGTCGCCATCGGTGTGGGGCCGGCCAGTGAGCCGCGCAAGCCGAAGAAGGCGATCATGACCGAGCTCGTGATCGTTCCCGATGCGGGCACCGCTATCACGACGCCACCGCTCGAAGTCACGATCGCGGTTCCGCTGACGGCCAAGCCGGCGTTGCGTCCCGATCAGCAGGTGCGCCTCGACAGCCTCGACCGCAACCGACTACTCACGCTGGCCGATCGCATCGAAGCACTCCCGGCCGCGGTGCTGGCGATCAGTCCCCAGTTGCTGGGCGCGCTCGAGTTGAGCACGTTGCCCGAAGATCAAGCGCTCCTCGACCGGTTACGCCGACTCGCCGCGACGCGCGAAGTCCTTGCCCTGCCGTACAGCAACCTCGACGAAGAAGCGTGGCGCGCCGCCGGGTTGATCGACGAGCTCAAAGAGCAGTACGCCTTCGGTCAAGGCACCATCAGGCGCGTGTTGAACGTCGAGCCGACGCTCGGAACTTCGATCGTCGACCCGAGCGCGACGCCCGAGACCTTGGCCATGCTAAGCGACCTCGGTACGAGCGTCTTCGTGATGAACGAATCCCAACTCGACCCGCTACCCGGTACTGGTTGGGCGACCCCGCCGACGAAGCGTTTCGAAATTCGCGGCACTCGGGGCACGGGCGTGTCGGTCGATCCCGAATTGCGCCAACTCTTCGCCGGCGATTCGGTGTTGAACGCGCACCGATTGCTCGCCGATCTCTCGGCCGCATATTTCGACGTTGCCAATGCCCGCGAGGTCGCGGCGCGCGACGAACGCCACGGAGTGGTCGTGTTGGTGCCCGACG
>JBDTLT010000076.1:0-22289 GCA_039934635.1 Acidimicrobiales bacterium | reverse complement strand
GCGATGATCCGCCAGTTGGCGGGTACGCGGATGATGTCGGTGTCCTCCGGCGGCTCGACACCGGCGGGCACGAGCGAGATCGGGCGGTTCTGGCCCTTGCGCTTGAACGGCAACACCACCGCCGCACCGGAGAGCACCGTGAAGAGCTGTCCGAAGGCACGGTCGAAGTTCGAACGGTTGAGCTCGTCGATGACGAGCCAGCGGCCCTTCTCGATGGCTTCGACAAAAAGGCCGGGGCGGTAGATCAAGCCGTCGGGTGTCGGCTGCAGGCCGCCGATCGTCTCGAACGTCGTCCACTCGCTCGTTGCCGTCGTCGGGAGGTAGCCCGTGCACAACATGGCCCGGCGAGCGACCTCTGATGCCAGGTAGGCGAGCGTGGTCTTCCCGGTGCCGGGAGGACCGGTAAGAATGACGTGTTTGCCCGCATCGATGGCAGCCACGAGCTGATCGATGACGTGCTCGGGAAAGTACATGCCTTCGGCGAGCGCGACACGGGCGAGCTCTTCGCGCGTAAATCCATTCACGAAGTTGTATGTCGGCCGCGTTCGCGGCGCATTGAGGGGTTTCTAGACCGCCGGCTTACGGCGCAGCGCCGGATGGGGGAGCATCACCGTGGTGCCCTGGTTGCGCTCTATGTGGCCGACCACGAACTCGTAGGCGTCCCGGCCCACCATCTCGACGATCTCGTCCTCGAGCGTCTTGTAGACCGGCTCACGGTCTTTGAAGGCCAGCGGGTCGTCGGTGCACCACCAGTGAAATTCTTCGCCGCCTTCGCCCCAGTCGGGGCGCTTCCACTCGCGCAGGGTGTAGGTCGTCGGACCCTTTTCGTCGCTGCTGCTGTCGAGGCGCAACGGCAGCTGCCAACAGACGCCCGGCTTCCAGTCCATCGGGCGTTCGCCGGCCTCGAGCGCGCCTCGGTGGAGGGCACAACCCGCACCACCCGGGAACTCGGGTCGGTTGAGAAAGACGCACGCGCCATCGACGACACGCGTGACGGTCTCGCCCGCACGGTTGGTGTAGATCGGGCCGCCGAGTTTTTCGGCTCGCTTGCGGAACTGCCAGTTGCCGTCGTCGAGGCGGCGAATGTATTTCTTGACGTTCTTGACATCGTCTTTGTCTTGAAAGTGAGCGCCGAAGCTGCAACAACCCTGCTGCAACTCGGGTCGAGGGTCGTTGTACACGCCGAGGCATCCGTTGCCGAAGATGCATGTCCAATTGCTGGTGAGAAAGGTCAGGTCGAACATCCAGGTGTCGCCGTCCGCGTCGTCGAAGGACACCCACTCATGTTGCGTGTCATGGAAGTCGACGTCGTCTTTCGCCACTGAAGCCTCGTTTTCATTGCGTCGTTCGACGCAGGAGGTTAGCTGCCACCGACCTCCGTCGACGCGATAGCTGCGTCACATCACACGGTGTGCGACGATGCGTCGGTGAGGATCGGCAGGCTTCGTAGGCACTCGCACGGCAACGCGCCCGCCGATGACGGTGTGCGCGCCGCTCTCGTCGCCGCGATCGGTGCCGAGCACGTCCACTCGTCCTCGATCGACACCGCGCTCTATGCCCGCGATGCGTCGGTCATCGACGAGGGTTTCACCTCCGTCGTCTGCTTCCCCGGCACCACCGCTGAGGTCCAGGCGTGCGTCCGCGCCGCCGTCGCCCTCGGCGTCCCCTTCGTCGCGCGTGGGTCGGGCACGGGACTCGCCGGTGGCGCGGTGCCCTGCGGCGGCGCGGTGGTCATCACGACGACGCGCATGGACACCATCCACGAGGTCGACATGGCCTCAGGTGTCGCCTGGGTCGGGCCGGGGGTCCTCAATCTCGACGTGTCGCGCCATCTGGCTCCGTTCGGCGTGCATTTCGCGCCGGACCCGTCGAGCCAGCAGTCCTGTTCGATCGGCGGCAACGTCGCCAACAACTCCGGCGGGCCTCACTGCCTCGCCTACGGCGTGACCAGCGCGCACATCGTGGCGCTCGAAGTCGTGCTGCCCGATGGCGAGGTCACCATGCTCGGCGGGCTCGACCCCGAGCCCGCGGGCTTCGATCTCCGCGGCGCGTTCGTCGGCAGCGAAGGCACGATGGGCATCGCCACGAAGATCGCGGTGCGCCTAACTGCCAACCCGCCGACGATCCGCACGATGTTGATCGACTTCGAGTCCGTGGCCGATGCAGGAGCGACGGTGAGCGGCATCATCGCCGCCGGTGTCGTTCCGGCCGCGATCGAGATGATGGACGCGCTCGTCACGCGCGCCGTCGAAGACTTCGTGCATGCGGGCTATCCCACCGATGCCGCGGCCATCTTGTTGGTCGAAGTCGACGGATTGCCCGGAGGAGTCGAACAAGAGATACAGACCGTCACCGCCGTCGCGCACGCCAACCGCGCCCGCACGGTACGCATCGCGGCCGACGAGATCGAGCGAGCCGCGCTGTGGAAGGGCCGCAAGTCGGCATTCGGTGCGATTGCGCGCATCAAGCCCAACTATTACTTGCACGACACGGTGATCCCGCGCACCCGGCTCGTCGAAGTGCTCGAGCAGGTGTACGCGATCGCCACGAAGTACGACATCCTCGTGATGAACGTCTTCCACGCGGGGGACGGCAACCTGCACCCTTTGCTCGTCTACGACGCACGCGTGCCGGGCACCACCGAGCGCGTGTACGCGGCGGGCAAAGAGATCGTCGAAGCGTCGTTGGCGGTCGGCGGTGTGCTGTCCGGCGAGCACGGTATCGGTCTCGAAAAACGGGCGTTCATGCACCTGCAATTCAGCGACGACGATCTCGAACACCAGGCGAAGTTGCGGCGTGCGTTCGATCAGATGGGCCTCGCGAACCCGGGCAAGGTGTTGCCGTCGGGTTCGAGTTGCGGCGACGTGTTCTCGATGTCGCCCGAGCAGCAACAAGCGATGCGCGACGGTGGCGCGTGGCTGTGACGATCGAGAAGTCGCTGCAGGACTTCATCGACGAGGTCGGTACTACCGACCCCGTCTGCGTCGTCGGCGGCCGCACGCAATGGTCGGTGGGCGGGCGGGCGGCGCCGTCCACCCGCGAGGTCCGCGCGCCGGCGGGCATCGTCGACTACCACCCGGCCGAGATGACCGTACGTCTCGGCGCGGGTACCACGATGGCCGAACTCGAGGCCGCGCTCGCGGCCAAGGGACAGACCACGGTGCTCGAAGGCGCGCCCGACGCAACAGTCGGCGGCGTGCTCGCGGTCGGTCGCAGTGGGTTGCGCCGGTTGCGCGTCGGGCCGGTGCGCGACGCACTGTTGCAGGTGCGCTACGTCTCGGCCGACGGCCGGCTGATCACCGCCGGCGGGCCGACCGTGAAGAACGTCAGCGGCTACGACCTCTGCAAACTGATGGTGGGCTCCCTCGGCACGTTGGGTTGCTTCGCCGAGGTCATCCTGCGCACGCGACCACGGCCGGTCGCGGAGCAATGGTGGGCGGTCACCGGCGATCCCTTCGCTGTCACAGCCCCGCTGTATCGTCCCTCCACGGTGTTGTGGGACGGCGAAACGACGTGGGTACATCTCGAGGGTCACGTTGCCGACGTCACCGCACAGGGCGAGATCATCGCCCGCGCCGGCGGCTCGAGTTGCTCGGGGCCGCCCGAGTTGCCACCGGTGCGCTCGTCGATCGCGCCGAGTTCGCTGGCCACCGCGGTTCGCTCCGGTGATGCCGGTCATTGTGTCGTCGAGATCGGCGTGGGTGTCGTGCACGGTCAGCGCGCGCTGCCGAGACCGGCCCCGTCGGCGGCCGTTGTCGAGTTGCATCGGCGAATACGCCACGAGTTCGATCCCGCGCAGCGGCTCAACCCCGGCCGCGACGCGCTGCGCGCGCTCGAGGGCCCGAGCGGCCCTTCAGAGCGGGACAGGTAGCGCGTGATGGATCTGCATATCGACAACGACCAACTCGGTTCGTGCGTCTCCTGCGGCCTGTGCTTGCCCCATTGCCCCACGTACCGCGTCACCGGCGACGAGACCCGATCGCCGCGCGGTCGCATTTCGGCGATGCGCCAGGTGCAATGGCACGGGCTCGCCGTCGACGACTCGTTCATCGAATCGATGGACACGTGCGTCCAGTGTCGCGGTTGCGAGACCGCCTGCCCGTCGGGTGTTCCGTTCGGCCGCTTGATGGAGGCGACCCGCGCCACGTTGGCGCGCGAAGTCCCTTCCTATCAACCATGGTGGCGGCGCTTCGGCTACCGGCTGTTGCGACACCACCGACTTTTGCTGGCGCTGTCGACGCTCGCCGCGCTCGGCCAACGACTGCACCTGGTTCCGTCCCAGCGCCTCGGGCTGTCCCCGCTACCGCTACGGCGACCCAAGCTCGTCGCGTCCGGTGATCCGATCGCTGATTCCGGCGCCGTATGGCTCTTCACCGGCTGCGTAATGGACGCATGGCAGCGTGACATTCACGGCGCCGCGCAACGCGTGCTCGAAGCCACCGGTGCGGGCGTGTGTCCCTCGGGCAGCGGGGCTGCGTGCTGCGGCGCGCTCGCTATGCACGCCGGCCTCGAAGACGAAGCCAAGCGGGCCGCCACTGCCACGATGCGCGCGCTGCGCGGCGACGCGCCGATCATCGTCGACTCCGCCGGCTGTGGCGCGATGCTCAAGGACTATGGACATCTCTTCGGCACTGACGAGGCGACCCATTTCAGCGCTCGTGTGCTCGACATCCACGAGTGGTTGGCACCCCGCCTCGACACGTTGCCCGCGGCGCGGGGGCCGCGTGATCTTGTCGCGGTGCAAGACCCCTGCCATCTGCGCCACGTGCAGCGAGCCCACCTTGCCGTTCGTACCGTGCTCGCGCCGTTCGCCGATGTCGTCGAGCTCGATGACGACGGTCTTTGCTGCGGTGCCGGTGGTGCCTACAGCGCGCTGCACCCCGATCTCGCCGCCGACATCCGCAAGCGCAAACTGGCGTCGATCGACCGCGCCGGTGCGCCGACGGTCGTCAGCGCCAACCCCGGCTGCTCCATGCACCTCGCCGCCGCCGGCGTGTCGATGCGCCATCCGATTCAGATCATCGACCAAGCAATTCGAGGTAACGATGCCCGGTGAATTCGAAGACATCCGCGCCCGGCTCGAGGTGATCTCCGAAGAGCTCGCCGACCTTGCGATCGCAAGGCTCCGCGAGTCCATCGACAACGGTGGCACCGAACTGCCGGTCGACGAGAAACGCATCACGCGCGCTCGTCGTGCCGTCGAGAAAGCCATCGGGCTCCTCGACTCGCGCTCGACCGCACCCGACGACTGAAGTAACCGGGCTCGTGGCGTCAGGCGCTTACTCGGGTCGGCGGCAACTGATCGCACTGCTGACAGTTGCCGCGTTGACCGTCGGCGTGCTCGCCCTTTTCGACAACGACCAGGACAACGCGCTGCCGACACCGACGACGGTGCCCGCGCCGACAACGACCCTGCCGGCGATCATGCGCAACGGGCCGTGGTATGTGCAGTTCGAACAGTCGGGCATCAAGGCGACGTCCGATGAGATGCGCGGGGCGCGATTAGCTTCGAGCATGCAGTTCGACGCGGACGGATTCGTCCGCGGGGGCAACGGTTTCGGCGGCGGCTGCGATGTGTTCACCGCCGAGTACACCATGGGGGGCAAGACACTCTCGATCGGCCCACTAACCGGTCAACTCGAATGCACCGCCGTGGGAGCGCTCGAGATCCGCAACCGTCTCGCCGCCGTGGCGTCATTCGAGCTGGGCGACAACGCACTGGTCCTGTTGGGTAGCGATGGCGCACGACTCCTCGTCTGCGAGCGCTTTTCCATCAGCTGAGTCGGACGGCCGGCCAGCGCCAATCGCGGGCAAACGTTCTCCGGGCCCAAGCGCCGAAGAGGAACGAGTCGAATGAAGACGAGAGTGCGTATTCAGCTGGTAGCGCCGGGTGAACCGGGGCCGACGGTCGAGCTGCCGAACGGGTCCGTCGCCACCCAGGGCACTTCTCTGCGGAAATGGATCGAGCGCAACGAGGAAGCGATCGCCGAGCGCCCCGACCCCTGATGGCGCTCGCGGAGGGCGAGACAGTCACCGTTGACTTGTCGCCCTACCTACACCTCGATCCAGACGCAACGATCCTTCGGATCACATACGAAGGCGTCCACGCCGCCAAAGTCGGCACGAAGCTGCCGGGTGGTTGGCGAAAGTAACTCGCCGCAACCAATCCGCCGCGACGCCTGGCACACCAACCTGACGGACCGTCAGGAAAGTCCCCGCGGGGACGCCCGCGCGGACTCGGCAGTCCAATCATTTCGTCACCGGAGAATGAGCATGCACTTCCGACGGCATGGCGTGACGCGTGGACACCAGAACCGCAGGGCAAAACAAACTTCGTCCACAGTGGCCAACTTCGTCAACAGTGGTCACGAAACGCAAACGAACACCGGGGTAGGTGCTCCCAAAACGTCCCCGCGGGGACTCACGAACCGTTGATGCGGTCGATCATCTGCCGCAAGCGGGCATGACTCGACCGATCGAAGCGCAGCGCGATGCGGGGGAGATCGACATGATCGTCGTCCTCTTGCTCCGAGGGGGTCACGTGGGTACGCGCGATCTCGCCGGCGTCGACGATGTCGGAGAACTCGGAATTGAGTGTCGACAACTCGTCGTCGGTCAACTCACGCTGCAAGCGAATGATCAGCCGGCTGCCGACCCAGCGCATCGAGTGGTACGTGCGGTAGAAGCGCGACAATTCTTCGACGGCATCGTCGACATCAGTCGCAATGTGCACCAGCGACATGTCGCTCGCAGAGATGTACCGATCGCGCAAGAGCTCGTCGTCGATGAAGTGCGCCCAGCGGTGCCAATAGTCGCCACCGGGTTCGTCGATGAGCACGACCGGCACGAGATATGACTTGCCCGTCTGCATCAGCGTCAACAACTCGAAGATCTCGTCCATCGTGCCGAACCCGCCGGGGAAGACCGCAAACCCGTGCGATTCCTTGACGAACGTGAGCTTGCGGGTGAAGAAGTAGCGGAAGTTGATCAACTTCGGGTCGCCGTGGATGATGGGGTTGGCCGCTTGTTCGAACGGCAGCACGATGTTGACGCCGAAGCTGTGTTCGGCTCCGGCACCCTCGAGGCCGGCATGCATGATGCCGGGCCCCGCGCCGGTCATCACCATCCATCCCTGCTCGACCATGTCGCGGGCGAAGTCGTTGGCCGCCCGGTACGCGCCGTGATCAGCGGGCGTGCGAGCCGACCCGAACAACGTCACCTTGCGCACGTCGCGGTAGCGGTTATAGACGCGAAACGAATAGCGCAACTCTTTGATCGCCGCGTTCACCAGTTTGAGGTCGCCTCGGCCGACGTCCTCTCGGCCCATGCGCAACGCGGTGACGATCATCTCGAAGACCAAGTCGTCGTGCTCGTCGATGCCGCCGGCCCGCAACAGATCGACGATCGCCGCGTCGAGACCGGGATCACCCGTGCGGTAACGACCAGGCACCGCCATCTCGAATCCTCAGCCCTCTGCCGTCACGGGGATGGCGCGACGGCGCGCCTGTAAACCTCGTGGGGCATCGGTGAGCTCGACGCGGCCGTAGGTCGTCGTACGTTGCGCAAGGCGCCGGCCGATCGGCTCGACCAGGTCGGCGAAATCGTCACCGGTCTTGCCTTGGCCGTGCCGCGCGCCGGCCGCCCGTGAGATGTTCTCGTTCATCAGCGTGCCGCCGAGATCGTTGACACCCGCCTGCAGCAACTGCCGCACACCGTCGAACCCGATCTTGACCCACGACGCCTGGATGTTGGAGATGTGCGGGTAGTACGCAATGCGACCGACCGCGTGCATGAGCAGGCACTCGCGAAACGTCGGCCCGCGCCGAGCCTTGCGTTGTAGGTAGATGGGCGATGCCATGTGCACGAAGGGGAGGGGCACGAACTCGGTGAAGCCGCCCGTTTCCTTTTGTAGATCACGCGTGCGCACGATGTGCCGGGCCCAGCTGACCGGCGACTCGATCGAACCGAACATGATCGTGATGTTGGAGCGCAGCCCGACGCGGTGTGCGACACGGTGACATTCGAGCCACTGCTCGGAATTGATCTTGTCGGGACACAAAACCGCACGCACCTCGTCGTCGAGGATCTCGGCTGCGGTGCCGGGCAGCGACCGCAGGCCGGCGTCGCGCAAGCGAATCAGATATGACTCGAGCGGCTCTTCGAGACGCCGGGCGCCTTCGGTGACCTCGAGCGCAGTGAAGGCGTGGATATGAATGTCGGGCACCGCCTCTTTCACCGCGCGTGCGACGTCGATGTAATAATCGCCATCGAAGCTCGGGTGGATGCCACCCTGCAGGCACACTTCGGTCGCACCGAGCTCAGAAGCCTCGACGGTGCGCCGGGCGATCTCATCGAGATCGAACAGGTACGGCGTACCCCGCAGGTTCAACGACAGCGGGCCCTTGGAAAACCCGCAGAACTTGCACTTGAACGTGCAGATGTTCGTGTAGTTGATGTTGCGGTTGGCGACCCACGTGACCTCGTCGCCGACGGCGAGCCGGCGCAATTCGTCGGCCACCTCCGCAATCGCCGCGACCTCCGGGCCACGCGCCGCGAACAGCGCCACGATCTCGTCTTGGCCCACCTCTTGTCCGGAGCGCACACCGTCGAGGATCTCGCGCACGCGACCGCGCACGACGGCTGGTCCGGGGACGAGCACCATCGGCGCAGTATCGGCGCCCGAATACCACTGCGTCGACGCTTCGCCCACGAGGATGACCTCGGCGCCGTCGTCGACCTGACGCGTGCCTTGCACCTTTTCGGGAAAGACCGCACCGGGGTCGTCTCGCCCCAGGCCTTCGGCGTCGGCGCGGTCGAGCACCGGGAACCGGAGATCGGGATGGATCCAGCGCGCCGCATCACGGGTGAACTCTGAATAGATCGTGAGCCTGGGCGCGAGCGTGAAACCCCGCGCTTCGCTGACCTCGCGTAGTCGATCCACCGCGGGCCATGGGCGTTCGGGGTTCACGTGATCGGCCGTGACCGGAGAGACGCCGCCCCAATCGTCGATGCCGGTGTCCATCAAGGTGCCGAAGTCATCGGAGAGATTCGGCGGCGCCTGGAGATGGATGTCGGCCGGCAGGATGATGCGAGCCAGCGCGAGGGCTTCGAGGTAGTCATCGGGCGGGCACGGCGGGGCCTTGTGCATCGAAGTTCCGAGCTTGGGCAAGAAGTTTTGCACGATCACTTCTTGCACGTGCCCGTGACGCCGATGCGATGCGGCGATCGCCTCGAGCGCCTCGACGCGATCGAGCCGCGATTCGCCGATGCCGACCAAGATGCCCGTAGTGAACGGTATCGACAGCGTGCCCGCGTAGTCGAGCGTGGCCAGGCGACGCTCGGGCGTCTTGTCGGGCGAACCGCGGTGGCAATCGAGATCAGCGTTGAGCGACTCGATCATCATGCCCTGCGACGGCGCGACGGCGCGTAGTTGCGTCAACTCGCCGAGCGAAAGTGCGCCGGCGTTGGCGTGGGGCAACAGTCCCGTTTCGTCGAGCACCAGGCGCGCCATCGCCACCAGATAGTCGATCGTCGACGCGTAGCCGTGTTCGTCCAACCACGCCTGCGCCACGGGGTAACGCAACTCGGGTCGCTCGCCGAGCGTGAACAACGCTTCGTGACAACCGGTGCGCGCGCCGGCGGTAGCGATCGCCAACACCTGGTCAGCCGTGAGATAGGGCGATTCGATGTGCGCCGGCGCCTTGGCGAACGTGCAATACCCGCACTTGTCGCGGCACAACATGGTGAGCGGGATGAACACCTTGGGCGAATAGGTGATGCGTTGGCCGTAGCGGGCATCACGGATCGAACGCGCCTGGGCCATGAGCGCGTCGAGCGGCTCGAGCAACAGGTCGCGCGCCGCGGATGGCGCAGTCGTCAGGTCGGTCACGCGGATCTCCTCGTGTTCTTCGGCGAGCGAACGGCACCGGGGCCCGGTCGGCTCTTGATGGCACGCGGTGTCACTGCCTCGGCGCACTGCGGGCAGGTCAACGTCTGTTCGAGGGGCGTGCCGCAGCGGTCGTGCACGAGCACCACCGGCGGCGACTCACCGAGGATGTGCTTGTCGCCCCAACGCATCAACGCAACAAGGGCGGGGGAGAGGTCGACGCCTTTGGCCGACAACCGGTACTCGTAGCGCACCGGACGCTGCTGATACGGCTGCTTGACCAAGATGCCGTGATCGACCAGCTTTTGCAGGCGGTCGGCCAGCAGGTTGCGGGCAATACCCAGATCCGCGGCAAGTTCGTCGAAGCGGCGGACACCCCGAAAAGCGTCACGCAGGATGAGCAACGACCAGCGATCGCCGATCACTTGCAGCGACGCCGCGATCGAACACAGTTGGTCATCATGATGAGTTTCGGTTGCCCGCGATCCGGCCACCGGCGCACGCTAGGTGAGTCAGTTGAGTTTTGCAACCGACTCCGGCCGGCGTGCTGGAAGAGTGCGCTCAGCGCGCGCGCAGCTCGTCGGCGCTGTCACCCAGCGTCGTGAGCACCTCGTCGAACGACTTGACGAACGCGGACACGCCTTCTTCTTCGAGCACCCGACCGACATCATCGAAATCGACGCCGAGCTCTTGAATGTGCGCCAGTGCGGCACGTGCGCCATCGAGATCGGCGTCGACGGTGCGGGCAACCTTGCCGTGGTCGTCGAAGGCGTCGAGCGTCGCCTCGGGCATCGTGTTGACGGTGTCGGGCCCGATCAACGTATCAACGTACAGCGTGTCGGGAAATGCAGGATTCTTCGTAGAAGTCGATGCCCACAGCGGCCGCTGCGTGCGCGCGCCACGCGCCACCAATCGATCCCAACGCGCGCCACTGAAGCGTTCGGTGAACAATCCGTAGGCGACCTGAGCCTGCGCGACCGCGGCCGTGCCGCGCGCCGCGAGCGCGGCCGGTGTACCAATGGCTTCCAACCGTCGATCGACCTCGGTATCGACGCGGCTCACGAAGAACGACGCCACGCTCGACACTGCCGACAGATCGCCACTGAGCGCCTCGAGACCGTCGAGATACGCGTCGACCACTTCGAGATAACGCTCGAGGCTAAAGATCAACGTGACGTTGATACTGCGGCCTTCGGCGATCATCTGGCGGATGGCGGGCACGCCTTCGGCGGTCGCCGGGATCTTCACGTACAGGTTGGGCTGGTTGATCGTCGAATGGAATTTTTGGGCCGCTTTGATGGTGCCCGCAGTATCACGCGCCAGGCTCGGATCGACTTCGATCGACACATAACCATCGATGCCGTCAGACGCGTCGTAGACCGGCCGCATGATCGACAACGCGTCGCTGATGTCTTTGGTGACGAGCTGCCAGTAGCTGTCTTCTATCGACGCGCCGCCCTTCAACAGCGAGAGGAACTGCGCGTGATAGTCGACGCCGCCGGCGATGGCCTTTTGGAAGATCGACGGGTTGGACGTGATGCCGCGAATGCCGCGATCGACCCAACGCTGGAGCTCACCTCCGGTGATGTAGCCGCGTTTGAGGTTGTCGAGCCAAGGGCTCTGACCCCCCCGTTCGTGCAACTCGTGCAACCGGTTCATGGCGCACTCCTCAATGGCGTGTAGGGAGCCTTTGGACTGTCTATCGATCGCCGAGCAACGTGCGCGCTTTGGCGACCACATTGTCCGCGTTGATACCCAATTTTTCGAGAACGAGACCGCCCGGTGCCGATTCGCCGAAGCGGTCGATGCACACGGTGGCGTCCGCATAGCGATCCCATCCGAACGAGCAGGCGGCCTCGACCGCCAGCGTCGGCACCGATGGTCGCAGCACCGAGTGGCGGTAGGACTCGGGCTGCGCTTCGAAGAGGTCCCAGCACGGCAGCGACACGACACTCACGCGCACACCGGACTCGCGCAGGCGAGCCGCGGCGGTGACACACAGCGACACCTCGCTGCCCGTGCCGATCAAGATCAACTGCGCGTCCTCTTCGCCGTCGAGGACGTAACCGCCGCGCTCGATGGTGTCGGGCGCACCGGTGCCCGGCACCACGGTCACGTTTTGCCGGCTGAGGATGAGCGCCGTCGGGCCTTGGTGCGCGAGCGCCATGCGCCACGCGCTCGCCGTCTCGTTGGCATCGGCCGGGCGCACGACGCGCAGGCCGGGCATCGCCCGCAACGCGGCGATCTGCTCGATCGGCTGATGGGTCGGACCATCTTCGCCCACACCGACCGAGTCGTGTGTCCACGAATAGATCACGTGGGCTCGGGAGATCGCCGCGAGCCGCACTGCGCCGCGCATGTAGTCGCTGAACACGAGGAACGTGCCGCCGACGGGGATCACCCCGCCGTGCAGCGCCATGCCGTTCATCGAGCCGCCCATCGCGTGCTCTCGCACCCCGAAGTGGATCTGGCGCCCGCCGGGATCGGTTGCGGACATAGTGCCGTGCTTCTTGACCACCGTGCCGGTGTTGCCGGTGAGATCTGCGCCGCCGGCGACGAGTGAGGGCACGACGTCGAGCAGTGCTTCGAGACAAGCGCCGCTGGCGACGCGCGTGGCAATGGATTCGCCCGGCGCCCATGTGGGCATCACCGAGGTGAGATCGACAGGCACACGGGCGAAGAGCACGGTGTCGACGTCGTGGGCGCGAGGGGCGTGGCGCGCCGTCCACGCGGCGCGTGCCTCTGCGCCTCGCGCGCCGTTGGTGCGATAGAACTCGAGCACATCGTCGGGGACGTAGAACGTCTTGTCCTCCGGCATGCTCATCGCGCGCTTGGTGGCGGCGATCTCTTTGTCGAAGAGCGAGTAGCCGTGCGCCGCCGCGGTGTCGACTGCATCGGGCGACGGGAACGCGATGTGGCTGCGCAACACGATCATCGACGGCCGGTCGTCGACCGCCATCGCCGTGCGAATCGCGGCCTCGAGCGCGTCGCAGTCGTTGGCGATCTCACCGACGGCCTGCACATGCCAGCCGTACGCGCGGAAGCGCTCGGCCGCGTCATCGGACAGCGCGAGCTCGGTCGGGCCGTCGATCGAGATGTGGTTGTCGTCGTAGATCGCAATCAACCGACCGAGGCCCTGGTGGCCGGCGAGCGACGCGGCTTCGTGGCTGATGCCTTCGGACAGGTCGCCGTCACTGCATATGACGTAGGTGAAGTGATTGCAGACATCGTCGCCCAGCCGCGCCCGCAACGATCGCTCGGCCATGGCAAGACCGACCGCGTTGGAGAACCCTTGGCCGAGCGGGCCTGTGGTGACTTCGACGCCGGCGGTGTGGTGCACCTCGGGGTGGCCCGGTGTGCGCGAGCCCCATTGACGGAAGTCTTCGAGGTCTTCGAGCTCGAGCCCATGGCCCGTGAGGTAGAGCATGCTGTAGAGCAGGATCGACGCATGCCCGGCCGACAGCACGAAGCGATCTCGATCGGGCCACTCGGGGTCGGCCGGGTCGTAGTTCATGATGCGCGTCCACAACACGTGGGCCAGTGGCGCCAACGCCATCGCGGTGCCCTGGTGGCCCGAACGCGCCTTGTGCGGAGCGTCCATCGCCAGCCCACGGATGACGTCGATGGCACGAGCCTCGAGGGCGCGCGTAGAGGAAGTGACAGTGGATTGATTCATCGGGTATTTGTGCTCGCCTCGAAAAATATGCGCGGCCCGTTTCACTGCCGCCCAGCCCGCCACCCTAGCTGCGAGCGGCGGGCAATCGGACGCTTATCCGAAGACGAGAATCGAAGCGGTGAAGCCGTGCAGGAAGTTGGCGCCGCCAATGGGGCCGAGCTCGCCGGCGCAGAAGAAACCAGCGGTCGCGGGACCGGCATGGTCGGCCACAAGTGCGGCGTCGTGGTTGGGTTCGCCGAAGAGGTAGGATCCTCGGCCGTTGCAGGTGAACACCAGCGCCGCCTCACCCCGCACCTCGCGCAACATGTGCCGCAGATCTTCGTCGGCGCTCGACGCATCCCGTACCTGGAACTGCACCGTGGTCCCCAGCGCAACCTCGTCGCCGACGGCAATGGCGCCGCTCGAGCGATCGACGCCAACCAGCCCACGGATGAGGAAGTCGCCCCGTGCGAATTCGGCCTTGCGCTCGTCGATGACGATGCCCACATGAAGTCCGCGTTGCATGAGCGATCGATCGTCTTCGGACGCGGTGTCGAACGTCTGCTGCAGACGCTCGAGCGGAGGGCGACCCGCGAGCTCTTCGATCAGGTTGCCCGATGAGCGGGTCACGATCAACGGTTCGCCGACCGGTCGGCATCCTTGCGACACGATCGTGCGCATGCCGGGAGCGTTGGGGATGAGCGCGCCGATGGCGCCGTCGACGAACACGTCGGCGCCGAGGATCAACCGGTTGCCACCGGGCGCATGACCCGCCGACGCCAGGCCGCCGATGACCACCGCGTCGGGCACCTCGCGGCGCAGGCCGGCGAGCAACGCGTCGACCGGGAACGAATACGGGTCGGCCAGCAATACCAATGTGTGGTCGCGTAGTTCGTCGACCGCAAGGCCGACGACCGACCATCCGTCGTCGTCGCGTTGCGCTTCGAGACGCACAGGGCGCACCGCGCCCGTACGGCCGGCCCACAACGAAACGCCGGGGCGCTCCTCGACTTCACGGGCACCGCCGACGATCGACTCCGCGGTGACGCCGACGAGCACGCCCGGTCGCAACACCGTTTGCACCGCCGCGGCCATGTCGGCCAAGTGATCACGGAAGTGCGCGGTGACGAAGATGGCGGCGAGATCGGGCTCGACACCGAGCTCGTCGATCACTTGGCCGATCGCGTCACCGATCGCGATCGCAGGCTCGGGGTGTTCCGAGATGGCAGCCGAGAACCGTGAGGTCACCGGACCATCATGTCAGACGCGTCAGACGGGCGGAAGCAGCGTGTAAGGGACAACGGTCGCCGCGCCCATATCGACGCGGCAGTGCGCTTCGACGGTGCCGTAGTCGTTGAACTCGAGCTCTGCCCGCACCAAGCGATAGCCGAACTTACCCGGTTCGATCGACAGTGCCTGCACATTGCGGGCGATCTGTTCGTCACCGAGGCGAAAGACGACCTCGAGCGCGGCCTCGGCGCGCTCACCCGGCGCACAACGCACGATCACGCAAAGATGCGGCTCGATCGTCACGGGTACCGCACGCGGCGCGGGTGCCGAGAACTGCACTCCGGTGAGATCGATACGAGTCGAAGGCCCGGGCACCTGACGCAGGTCGATACCTTCGATGAACAGCGCGGCGACGATTTGCACGGCAGTGGTTCAGACGGCGATCAGAAGTCGATCAGGCGGTGCGCATGACGCGCTTGCCCACGACGAACTTTGGCGTGGCGTGGCGGATCTTGACCAAACCCAAGCGGCGGAACACACGGATGGGCAACCACGACGGGTCCCACTCGAAGCGGCCGAGCGAGAAGCGAGCCGACGTCGGCGCGGCATGGTGGTTGTTGTGCAGGCCTTCGCCCGCAGTCAGCAACGCCAACCACCGCACATTGGTCGCCGAAGTCGCGAATGGGCGCCGGCCGAAGGTGTGGGCGATCGAGTTGACCGCGCCGGACAACCCCAGATACAGCGCCATGTGCGCCACCGCGGCAACGAGACCGGCTTGCCATCCAAGGGCGAGGATCAACAGCGCGATGCCGATGCCGAGGCCCAGAAACGCCCGATCGAACAACCACCGGTCGACACGCGTCGGCGCGAGGTCGCGGGCGAAACGATGCACCGTCGATTCGTCACGGGCGACGCGGCGGTAGAGGCCGGGATTGGTCAGCTGCACGCGCAGCCAGCCGAGGCGGGCCGGCGAGTGAGGATCTTCGGCTTCGTCGGTGAAGGCGTGGTGCTTGCGGTGCACCGCCACCCATTCACGCGGGCGGAGGCCGGTGCTCAACCAGATCACTGCGCGGAAGGACATCTCCAACCCACGGTTCATGCTCATCGCCCGATGCGACAAGGTGCGGTGGAGATACACACTCGTGGCAAAGTTCGCGGCCTGGGTGATCAGAAAACCCGCGAACAGACCAATGAGAATCGTTTGCAGCATGGGGGGACTATCCGAACTGTGAAACCAGAAGCGAGGTCATGACAACCGCGCAACAGGAGAGAACACGGGCGACGCGGCCGGAACGTTAGCAGCCCTGGTGGGTCCAATCGAAGTCACGCGCGTCCCCGATCGGCAGGCCATCGGCGATATTCATGCCCGGTAGGAGCGAGTGCCCAAACCCTCTATCTGTCGGACCTACGATGCGAGGGTGCGCCTGGTCGGACTCTCATTGCTTTTGGCGGTCTCCGCGCTCGCGGCAGGATGGCGCGCCAACGACCTCAGCGCGGCCTCGACCGAAGCGGCAGTGGTGACCGCGGCGGGCAAACCCGTGACGACCCCGCTGCTGTCCGTGCGGCGGGCGCCGATATTTCTTCAGTCGCCCGTCGCGGACTCGGCGCTCGTCTCCGGTCTCGAAAAGCGCGTCACCGCGCCATCGCCCACTGACACCTGTGTCGTCGTGCGAGAGGGCGCTCGCATCATCTACACCAAGAACGAACGTAAATCGGTCACGCCCGCGTCCAACCACAAATTGTTGACCGCGGTCGCGGCACTCGACGTGCTCGGCACCGACACGCGTCTACGGACGAGCATCGTCAGCGACGCGGCGCGCAACGGCGGCGTCGTGTCCGGATCACTGTGGATGGTCGGTGGGGGAGACCCCCTGCTCTCCACGACCGCGTACGTCGACCGCTTCCTCGAGCGCTACGGCTACCGACCCCAATTCACCGATATCGACGCACTCGCAAAACGCATCGCCGCGGCCGGTGTCACCGAGATCAGGGGGGACGTGATCGGCGACGACCGCCGTTACGACCGAGAGCGCACCGTGGCGAGTTGGCCGACCCGCTTCGTGGCACAAGGGCAGGTCGGCCCCATCTCCGCGCTTGCCGTCAACGACGGGTTCACCTCGTTCCCCCGTGATCCCGAGGTGACCACGCAAAACGTCTTGGCCTCGGATCCCGCACAACACGCGGCGTCGATACTCATGCAACAGCTGAAGGCGAACAACGTCCGCGTCACTGGTGTCGCCCGCGCGGGCGCCGCCCCGGCCGCCGCAACCGAGATCACCAACATCGACTCGCCCACGATGCGCGAGATCGTCGCCGAGTTGCTGACATTGAGCGACAACAACACCGCCGAGTCCTTGACCAAAGAGATGGGCCTCAAAGCACGTAACGAAGCGACCACGGCCGCGGGCGTGGCCACGATCAGAGATGCACTCCAGCGCCGCCAGTTGCCGCTCGATGGCGTGTCGTTCGCAGATGGATCGGGCCTCGACCCCAACGACAAGCTCACGTGTCAACTCGTTGCCGACATCTTGACGATGGTCGGTCCGACGTCCGACGTCGGAGGCAACCTACCGATCGCGGGCAAGACGGGCACGCTCCACGATCGCTATACGACTGCCCCGTTGGTGGGCAACTTGCGGGCCAAGACCGGACGTCTGGTCAACGTGAGTTCGATGTCGGGCTACGTGACCACGACGGCCACCCGAACGCTGACCTTTTCCTACATCGCCAACGTGGCTGCCGACGCCTCGCTCGGCGAACGAGGCATCACCGCCCAGAACGAGCTGGCCTCGCTCCTGGTGAGCTACCCGCAAGCCCCCACGCTCGATCAGTTGAGCCCGAAGCCGATACAAGGTTGACGATGGCAGCTGCCGAGATCGAGCTCCCGATGTTCCCGCTGGGCATGGTGTTGTTCCCTACCCAGCTCCTCCCGCTGCACGTGTTCGAGCCCCGCTACCGGCAGATGACCGTCGACCTGTTGGCCGGCGACGGGCGCTTCGGGGTCGTCTTGATCGAGCGCGGCAACGAAGTGGGGGGCGGCGACACCCGCAGCGACTTCGGCTGTGTCGCGCAACTCGTGCAGGCTCAGCAGACCCCCGACGGTCGGTTCGCCTTGATGGCCATCGGCGTCGAGCGACTGCGGGTCACCCGCTGGTTGCCCGACGAGCCGTACCCGCGAGCGCTCGTGCAGATCGTCGACGACGCGGAGTCCGTGCTGTCGCCCGACGATCTCGAGAGCCGCTACCGGGCGTCGGTGGGCAAGCTGCGCCGGGTGCTGGCGTTGGCCGCCGAGGTCGGCGAACCGGCCCCCGCGAGCACCATCGATTTCTCCGAGGACGCTCGCACCGGTTCGCTACAGCTGTGCGCCGCCGTGCCGCTCGGGCCCTTCGATCGCCAGCGCCTCCTCGCCGCGAGCGGCGCCGACGAGCGACTCGACCTACTCGATGCGTACCTGGCCGACACCCGGTCCGACTATGAAGCCCGCATCGCGATGGGGCCTCCGACAGAGCCGGACGGGTAGGGTTGCGCCGCGTTACCCAACCCAACTCGAACAGTGAGAAGGCGCGTGGCGTCCCCGCTTCCGAAACGAACATCCGATCCCAAAGAGTCCTTCGACGAAGCGCTCGCGCTCGTCAAGGCCTATGCCCGCCAAGAAACGATTGCACCGCTAAAGAACCTCAAGCGCTTCGTCGGCATGGGGCTCGCCGGCGGTTTACTCATCGCGCTCGGGCTGTTTTTCCTCGCGCTCTCCGGCCTGCGCTACATGCAGACCCATCGCTTCTTCGGCCAACACCTCACGGGCAACTGGTCGTGGCTGCCGTACATGATCGTGTTCGTCTTCAGTCTCGTCATCGCAGTCCTGTTCGCGTTGCGCATCACCAAGGGGGATGACCGTGACTGACAGTCGCGACATGACCGATCGCAAGATCACGCGAGACGACCTCGAAGCCAAGTTCCGCGAACTCAAAGGCGGCGTCGATCAGCGCACCAAGGCGGCCAAGGACACGGCAATGCCGTTTGCCATCGCCGGCGGGCTGATCCTGCTCCTCCTCGTGTACATCATCGGCAAGCGTGTCGGTAAGACGAAGTCGACCGTCGTCGAGATCCGCCGGATCTGACGAACCCGGCCGATGTTCACCTACCTTCGCAAAGGCGTGCTGCGCCGCTACATCCGTATGAACGCGCTGCGGCGCGGCCTGCTCGGTGGCAGCCGGCCGTGGTTGGTGATCTTCGTGCTCGGCATGCTGCGGCGCCAGATGGGCAAGGTCACCAAGCGGGGCGAAATGCCCCTCCGTCTCTCCGAGGCACTCAAACCCGGCGAATCGATGATCATCACCCACATCGCACCAAAGCGTCGGGGCCGCCGCGGCCGAGGCGCAAGCTGACCGCGGTGCGCGTACAGCTCCGCAATCCCAAGCGCGAGATCGGGGTCGCGGGGCCGGTCCGCGTCGACACCTTGCTCGAACGACTCGGTCTCAACCGCGAGTCACACCTCGTGATCGTCGACGGCACGTTGGTTCCAGGCGATGCATTGATCGCCGACGACTCGAGTGTCGAAGTGCGTCCCGTCATCTCCGGCGGTGCCCGGTGAAGTGCACCGTGTGTCGCGAACCGGCGATCATCGACATCCGGCGCCACAACGCCAAGTTCTGCACCGAGCACTTTCTCAAGCTGTGCCGCGACCAAGTGGCCAAGGCCATCAAAGAGTTCGCGCTGCTCGCTCCCGGCGACCGTGTGCTCGTGGCGGTCTCGGGCGGCAAGGATTCGCTCGGCCTCTGGGATCTCTTGAACGACCTCGGCTACCAGGCCGACGGCCTGTATCTCGGTCTCGGCATCGGCGAGTACAGCGACGAGTCAGGGGAGTACGCGCGCGCGTTCGCCCATGCTCGCGGACTGAACCTGATCGAGGTCGACATCCGCGATGACTACGGCTTCGACATCCCGAGCGGGGCCAAGGCCGCCCGCCGAGTGCCGTGCAGCGCGTGCGGATTGACCAAACGCCACCTCTTCGACAAGGCCGCGATCGACGGCAACTACGACGCGGTCGCCACGGGCCACAATCTCGACGACGAGGCCGCCGTGCTCTTCGGCAACGTGCTGCACTGGCATGCCGACTACCTCGGCCGCCAGCATCCGTTGTTGCCGGCCCGCAATGGCTTTCCCAAGAAGGTCAAGCCCTTGGTGCGTTTGGGCGAGCGCGAAATGGCGGCCTACTGCCTGCTGCGAGGCATCGACTACATCGTCGAAGAGTGCCCGATGGCCGACGGCAATCGCCACCTCCGCTACAAGGCGGTGCTCAACGATCTCGAGCGCACCACGCCGGGCGCCAAGGCCGATTTCTTCTTCGGCTACCTGGCTCGGGGCGCCGAGCATTTCGCGGTACCCGCGAGCGAGGACACGCTGCGCCACTGCGAGCGCTGCGGCGCACCGTCGTCGGGCGAAGTGTGCGCGTTCTGTCGGCTCACCGAGAGGGCCACCCAAGCGACTCCCGTGGCCTTCTCCGGCCGCAACCGGCCCGCGTCGCAGTGAGCGAAGGCCCGGCCACACTTCGCGCCGGTGAGCGCGTGATGCTCGTCGACCGCAAGGAACGGCATTACGTGCTGACCTTGCAAGAGGGCGCGTCGTTTCACACCCACGCCGGCATCGTCGGCCACGACGACATCATCGGCCGCGGCGAAGGCGCAACGGTTCGCTCGACGCACGGATCGCCCTACATCGTGCTGCGCCCGACATTGGCCGACTTCGTACTGAAGATGCCCCGCGGCGCGCAGGTGATCTATCCGAAGGATCTCGGACCACTGCTGATGCTCGCCGACATCTTTCCCGGTGCGCGCGTGTTCGAGTCGGGCGTCGGCAGCGGCGCGCTGTCGATGACGATGTTGCGCGCCGGCGCCATCATCACCGCCTACGAGCAACGCGCCGATTTCGCGGACCGAGCGATACGCAACGTCCGCGACTTCTTGGGCGAAGAGGCGATCGGGCGCTATGCCGTGGAACAACGGGACACCTACGACGGCATCGACGACATGGAAGTCGACCGACTCGTGCTCGATTTACCCGAACCGTGGCGGGTCGTGCCCCACGCGTCACGCGTGCTGCGCGGTGGCGGCATCTTGGCCGCCTACTGCCCGAGCATCGTGCAGGTGATGCAGTTGCGCGACGCGTTGGCCGTGCACGGTTTCATGTTCAGCGAGACCATCGAAGTACTCAACCGCAGTTGGCACGTCGAAGGAGCGGCGGTACGGCCCGATCACCGCATGGTCGCGCACACAGGGTTCTTGACGACGGCGCGGCTGATCGCTGCTATCTAATGCGGCTACGCCGCAACGCTGACTACTCGATCTCGATGAAGATGCACTCGCCGGGGCACTCTTCGGCGGACTCGATCGTGGCGTCTTCCATGCCGGCCGGCACGTTGGCCATGCCCTCGGCACCGCCGGGATCGGAGAACACTTTGCTGCCCTCTTTGACGTAGGCGAGCCCATCGTCGAGCAGCGTGAAGACGTCAGGGGCGATCTCTTCGCAGAGGCCGTCGCCGGTGCAGAGATCTTGATCGATCCAGACCTTCATGGATGCTCGGTTCCTTCCCTGTGGGGCCCGTGAGCCGCGCCTCGGGCGGCGCTGTGGCTGAGCGTAGCGGGCCTCCACCAAATAAACCCGGCCGAGACCGTGCTTTTTTCGGTGGACGCCCCGAAGGCGCGCCGATGCACCGAGATGACCGTGTAGCGTCGAACCCATCGGGAGGCGCAGCTCAACTTATGAGCCTTGCCGCCGACCGGCACCACACCGATTCGAGGAGGTGGTTCCCGTCAGCCGGGAAGACACTGGTGCAGACGACCGCGACGGCAACGACAAGCTGCACGAGCACGTGGCCATGCTCGAGGCGGAGATCGTCAACCTACGCCAACGCCTCCAAGAGGCCCCCAAGCGTGTCCGCACGCTCGAAGAACGCCTGCTCGAGACCAAAGGCCAGCTCGCGCAAGCCGTCTCGCAAAACGAAAAGCTGACCTACACCTTGCGGGAGGCCCGCGAGCACATCGCCGCGCTCCGCGAAGAGGTCGACAAGCTGACCCAGCCGCCCAACGCGTACGGCACCGTGCTGTCGATCAACGACGACGAGACCGTCGACGTATTCGCCAGCGGCCGCAAGATGCGGGTCTCGGTCCATCCCGATCTCGACTCGGGCCTCAAGCGCGGCCAAGAGGTCGTGCTCAACGAGTCGCTCAACGTCGTCATGGCGCGGGGCTTCGACTCGATGGGCGAGGTCGTCACCATCAAAGAGGTGCTCGAAGACGGCCACCGCGCCCTCATCGTCGGCCGCGCCGACGAAGAGCGGGTCTGCGAGCTCGCCGACGACCTCATGGTCACGCGCCTGCGCAGCGGCGACACCGTCCTCATGGATTCACGATCCGGCGTGCTGCTCGAAAAGCTGCCCCGGCCCGAGATCGACGAGCTCGTGCTCGAAGAAGTGCCCGACGTCAGCTACGAAGACGTCGGCGGCCTCGACAGCCAGATCGA
>JBDTLT010000075.1:0-22338 GCA_039934635.1 Acidimicrobiales bacterium | reverse complement strand
TCGGTCTTCGTGTCGGTCTTCGTCTCGGCGATCTTCGTGACGCTGCTCACCGGTACCATCTCGTCGTTGACCATGATGTAGGCCTGTCCTGCGACGACTCGTGCGGATCCGACCACACCCGTGATCTCTCTGCCGTCCGCGCTCGCCGCGGTGACCGTCTTGCCGATCAACCCGCTCGACAGCAACGTGCTCTGGAACGACAACAGTTGCGCTTGCGACTCTTGCAGCTTCTGCAGCACTTCGACGGTCGTGAACTGTGCCGATTCGGCCACGAATTGCGCGCCGTCCATCGGCTTCGTCGGGTCCTGATAGCGCAGTTGGGCCACGAGCAACTTCAGGAAGGTGTCCTTGTCCATCTCGCTGCGTGACTTTGCCGGCGTGGTCGTCGCCGTCGGGGTGCCTGTCGTTGGTGTGATCATGATCTTCCGGTCCTCTAGAGGCGCAAGGCGCCGTCGGGTTCGACTTGCTCGATGGGTGCTTCGAAGTGGCGGACCGCGGTGCGCCTGTGCGGGGCGCGCTGGCGGTTGTTGCCCGAGACGTCGAAACCACTCAAGTGGAGGCCGTTGGATTCGAGTGCGGCCTCGATCGCGGGTCGCTGCGCGTTCAGCGCGTTGAACGTTGCTTCGTCACCATGTTGCAGCGACACCTTGACCGAATCGGCGCGCACGATGATCTCGACGGTGACGTGACCGAGTGCCGGCGGGTCGAGGGGGATGACCACGCGGCGCGGCGACGACTCGGTACGCGACTGCTGAGCGAGATCCGAGACCACAGAAGGCAGTTGCGCCAGCGAGCGCGCCACCTTGACCATCGAGTCGCCCGTGGGTCGGTCGGTGAACCCCGCCTGCGCAATGGCGATCGCCTGGGTGCCTTCGCCCGCAGCCGCATCGTCGGCGAATGCGTCGGCATCTTCCGTCAGATCGAACGAGCGATTGTGTTCACGGTGCTTCGCGATGTCGATGATCGGAACGTCGGTGGAACGCACCGCTTCTTGTGACCGCGCACCAGAGTTGGCGGCGGTGCCGGCGACTTCGTTTTCGGCGGCGACTGCGGGTTTTTGCGCACCGCCCGTTGCCGACAGGGACGGATCGCCCGCAGTGGTGTCGACGTGATCGAGGGGCAGGTCGTTGTCCGGGGCGAGATCAGTGGGCAACACGGCTGCCTCGGCCGACGCCGGCGGCGCGATCGGCGCGGGCAGGGGAGTGACGGGAACCAGTGCATCGCCGATCGGCGAAGGCTGCGCGGGTACGGACGGTCGCGGTGGCACCGGCGGCGCGACGATGTCGTCGCCGATCGCGGGCGGCGCCGGAGGCGGGATCTCGCCGACGGTCGGTGGGATTCGTTGGTCGCCGGGCCGCGGGCCGGGCTGCTGCGCGCCGGAGATGTCCGCCTGTTCTTCCGCCGCAACAGGAGGACGGGGAAGGCCGAGTGATTCGGGGGGTGGGATCACGGCACACATCGGTGTCGTGAGCGCGCCAATCAGTGCGATCGCCGCCTCGAAGTCGCTCTGTGTCGGCGGCGCGTTGTCACTGTCGGTCGCCGCGGGGTCGGTCTCTTGCAGCGTGGCCTTCAACGTGTCGGCAAAGGACTCGCCGCGGGGGGCGCAATGCTCGATCGGCGCCGGCGTCACCAGTTCCATCGACACTGCTCTCATGAGCGAATCCCGGTCTTGCGTCGCTGCGAGGCAAGGTCGTCGATCGCTCGCTGCGATGCGCGCGAGGCGATGATCGCCAGTGCGGCCCGATCGCGCTCTTCGAGGCGCTCGAGCGTGCGCCGTTCTCGCGCCGCGGCGAGCCATTCACGGTGCGCGGCTTCGGCATCGGCTTCGGCGCGCCGGCGTTCGAGCTCTGCGTCTGCCATCGTGCGGGCGACGAGTGCGGCGAGCTCTTGCACGCGTTGCAGCGTCGCGGCGCTGCGCACTCCGAGCACCGCATCGCGTGACTCTCGATAGCGCTCGCACTCTGCCTCGTGGGAGCGCGCCGCCTCGGCGCTCTGCACGTTCGACTCTGCGAGCGTGCGTTGCGCGTTCTGCTCCTCGATGGTCGCCTTTGTGAGCAAGCGCTCGAGCCGGAACCACGGTCGAGATGTCATTGTGCAATTACCTCCGTAAGCATGCGGCGTGCTTCATCCCACGAGCTGATCGACGAAGCGTCTTGGCGCAGCAGTTGGTCGAGTCCGTCACGCACTGCAAGCGCGCGATCGAGTGTCGGGTTCGTGCCCGGCACATAGGCCCCGAGCTCGATCAGATCGCGGCCTTCGGCAAGGGCGCTGAGCAGCGCCCGCACTTGGTTGACCTCCGCGATCTGTTCGCGGTTCAGGATCTTGCTGACGAGCCGGCTGGTACTCGACGGTACGTCGATCGACGGAAAGTGACCCGCGGTGGCGAGCCGGCGCGTGAGCACGTAGTGGCCGTCGAGAATCGAACGCGCGTGATCGGTGATCGGCTCGTCGAGGTCGTCGCCTTCGACGAGCACGGTGTAGAGCCCGGTGATCGTGCCGGCGGGGTGGGGTCCGGCGCGTTCGAGCAGTGATGCGAGCAGCGCGAACACCGAAGGCGGATAACCGCGCGTGGTCGGCGGCTCGCCGGCGGCGAGTCCGATCTCGCGCTGGGCCATCGCGACGCGGGTCAGCGAGTCCATCAGCAACAGGACGTCGCGTCCTTGCGCCGCATGCCATTCCGCGATGCGGGTGGCCGTGAATGCGGCTCGCACCCGCAGCATCGCGGGTTCGTCAGACGTAGCGACGACGACCGTCGCGTTCTTGCGTCCCTCGGGACCAAGGTCGTCTTCGAGGAACTCGCGTACTTCTCGACCTCGTTCACCGACGAGCGACACGACGACGACATCGGCGGCGGCACCACGCGCCATCATCCCGAGAAGGGTGCTCTTGCCGACACCCGAACCGGCGAACACTCCGACGCGCTGACCGCGCCCGCACGGGAGAAGAGCGTCCAGGGACCGTACGCCCAAGGGGAGGGGTTCGGTGATGCGCCGCCGCGCCAATGGCGACGGCGCGGCGGAATCGAAGGGAACCATCTCGATCGGCCCGCCAACGGGTCCGGCGTCGTCGATCGGTTCGCCGAATGCGTTTATGACGCGGCCGCGAAAGCCGTCGGACACCGGCAGTTGCATACGCCCACCGATCAACTCGGCCGGATCGTTCGGCGACAATCCGCTCGCCGGACCGAGTGGCATCAGGATGTTCGCGTTGCCCGATACGGCTACCACTTCGGCGCGAATACGCCGGCCCGGCGGGCCGATCAGCACGGCATCGCCGATGCCGCCGTTGAGCCCTTTGACTTCGATCTCGAGACCGACGACGCGGCTGACTCGACCGGTGCGGCGAAACGGTGACAGGCCCGCCGGTATCGCTGTCGTGGTGGTGGTCATCGGGCTGCTCCGTGCATCGTGTCGGCGTCGAAGACAGGGTCTGCTGCGAACGCCGCGTGCAATCGCCGCAGCGCATCCGCGAACGTTCCGTCGATCGTCGTCGACGCCGACAGAATGCGCACTTCACCGGGCTGCATTGACGCGTCGGACCGTACGGTCGCGGACGGCAGCCACGATTCGACCAGTTCGGTCATCTCCGGTGCCACCGTGATCATCGGCGTCTGGACCTCCACGCCGGCCAGTGCTTCTTCGACGCGGGCGCGCATGAGACTCGGATCAGCGGTGATCTCGCGGCACAAGAGCCACGAGGCGAAGGCAAAGGCGTCGTCGATGACCCGGCCTTGATAGTGCGAGCGGAACTCATCGAGGGCGCCCCTCAGCGCCGTGTCCGACTCCTGCATCGCGGTCGCAACGGTGCGCACCGCGTCTTGACGCTCCTCGGTCATCCGGACACGGGCGTCGGTCGCCCCACGGCGGTACGCGTCGTCGAGATCTTCATCTGTGTACGCGCTGCGCCGCCGTTCGTGCAGGGACAGCACGTCGCGGACTTCGATGCCCCGCAGGACACGCCCGGTGGAGGTGTTAGAGGCCACCATCGTCGCCTCCGGCTCGCTCGATGACAATGGAACCGGCAGCTTCGAGTTGACGCACGGTGGCGACGATCGACTTCTGCGCGTCGCGGATGTCGGTCGGCTTCACGCCCCTCAAGAACTCGATCTCCTCGCGGAGGTTCTCACGCGCACGCTCGGACATGTTCTTGAAGAACTTGTCGGTGACGATCTCGGGTGCGCTCTTCATCGCGACCGACAACACGCGGGTGTCGACGGCCTTGAGCAGCTCCTGTACGCCACGATCGGAGAGACGGGCTATGTCCTCGAACACGAACAGCATCTCACGTAGTTGATCCGCGAGCGTGGGGTCCCTGTCGCGCATCGAGCCCAGGAGCTCTTGTTCGAGCTCTTTGGTCGAGTTGTTCATGAACTGCGCCAGTAGCTGCAAACCGTCGAACCGCGCGATGCGCTGACCGAGCAGCGGTGCCAACCGTACGCGCAGGTCTTCTTCGACCAAGGTGATGACGGTCTCGTGCACCGGTCGCAACTGCGCGATGCGCATGCTGACCTCTGCCATCACCGGTGTCGGTAGCAGTGCCATGACGCCCGCCGCGACGGCCGGCTCCAGATGCGCCAACACGAGTGCGACGACCGACAGCGGCTCGCTCGAGAGCACCCGCGCCACGTCGGCGGCGGCCGCGCGCGAGAGATATACGAATCGCGACTCGGCGGCACGGGCCAGACCCATGGCCTCGGCCCGCTCGGCCCCGAATGCACGGCGGCTCAGCTCGAGGGAGTAGGCAGGCCCGCCCTGACCGACGACGGTCTTGTGCTTGAGTTCATCGGCAACCGTTGCGAGTAGCTGCTGCGCAGTGGCCGCGTCGACGGGGCCGAGGTGCTCGATCTCGCGAACGAGCTTCATTGCAACTTCTTCGGGCAGCGCCCGCAGCACATTCGCGGCGCGCTCGCTGCCGAGCGCGACGAGCGTCAGTGCCGCTCGCATCTGCGAGTCGCGTGGGTTCAGGGTGGTTGCGCTCATGAGCGCGGCACCTCACGACGGTCGCCCGCCCACGAGCGCAAGATGTTGGCCAACTCGGCAGGTTCGGCGTCGATCAAGCGCAGTTCGCTCGGTGTGCCGTTGGTTCGGGCTCCGCCGCCGGAGCCGGCGGCGGCGGACGTCACGCGCTCACCGGTCAGGTCGATCACCTCGGAGGTCGTACGTAGGCCGCGACGCAAGACGAACAAGACGAGCAGCAACACGAACGCACCGACGCCGATACGGGCGTAGTCGAACACCGGTGTGGCGGTGGCCGTGGCGGTGCGGGCCGCCGATACGACGTTCTCCTCGGTCGGCATCTTCATCGTTTGCACCACAACGGTGTCGCCGCGCTTCGCGTCGATGCCGATGGCCGCGGAGATCAGGCTCTGGATCTGCTCCGGATCAGGCTTGGGGTCGAGCGCCTCGTCGACGATCGCCGCCGCACTGATCCGCTCGATTCGGCCGGGCGCGGTGGTCGACTTCTCGACCGTCGAGCTGACCACCGACTCCGCGGTCTTCTCGGTATGGGTGTAGTCGTTTGCCCCCGACGTGGTTGTCTCGATCGAACCCTCGACCCCCACAGCACCGCCTGGAGGCGAGCCCGTTCCCTTGAACGTCTCGGTGGTCTCGGTCGAGCGCACCGGCACGGTCTTGTCCGGGTTGTAGGTAGTCGTCTCGGTGTTCTTCGAATCGAAATTCAACGCCGCAGCAACCCGCACGATCACCCGACCTTGTCCGTAGGCCTGCGCCAACATCGACTCGGCCTTCGCCGCAAGTTCGAGCTCGTATTGCGTCGTCATCTCCGAGCTCTGATCGCCGCCGGATCCGTTGTCGGTGAGGACCTGACCGCGCGTGTTGGTGACTGTGACCTTCTCGGGCTCCAGCCCAGGCACTGCCGACGAGACAAGCTGCACGATCGACTTGACCGTCGACGACGAGATGGCACCGTCGCTGCCGATCAACACCGACGCCTGCGTCGGCTTCTGTTCCTTTGCGAACAGCCGCTCCGGCGGCATCGCGAGCTGCACCGATGCCGTGGTGATGCCCTCGATGGTGAGCAGCGAGCGGGTCAGTTCACCCTGCAATGCGCGTTGATAGCCGACTCGCTGTTGGAAGTCCGACGTGGTGAAGCTCTGCGAGTCGAACAACTCGAGACCTACGACGTCGCTCGTGGCGCCGCTCGCGGTGCCGCCCGTCGAGAGGCGGGCCTTGCCGAGGTCGGCGCCGCGCACCATGACCGTTGTGCCGTTGTCGGCGAGCTTGTATTCGATGCCGTCCTTCTGCAGCGTCTCGGTCGCGGTCCGCGCTTCGGCCGCAGAAGCGCCGGTGATCAGCGGACGATACGTCGGTTGTGAGACCCAGCGAAGAAACGCAAGCGTCGCCACGAGGCCGATGACGGACAGCACGCCGACGATGGCGAGCTGGCCGTTGGTGAACGAACTGCGTAGGCGCGAGAGCTGTCCGTCGATGTTTTTGGTGGCCATGTCAGATCTGCATCCTCATGATTTCTTGGTACGCCTCGACTGCCTTGTCGCGAATCGCCACAGTCAGCTCGACTGCGAGACTCGCTTTTGTGGCAGACGCCATGTACTCGTGAAGGTCGGTCAATTCGCCACTGGCCAGTTGCTGGCCGAGTGCATCCGCCTGGTCGAGCGAGCCCTGCACTTGTTCGAGGCCGCTGGCGAACGCCGACCGCGTCGATTCGACCGGCGCACCGGTCGAGACCGGTGCAGTCGGCAGAACCGCGGGCAGCGAGCCAATCGGCATCACGGACATCAGCGGGACCCGATGCGCAGCGCTGATTGATACGTCGAGCGCGCAATCTCGATCACCCGAAGGTTCGACTGATAGGTGCGGTTGGCGATGAGCAGGTTCGTCATCTCGACGGACATCTCGACGTTGGGCCGCCGCACGTTGCCGTTTTCATCGGCCAGCGGATGCGACGGGTCGTAGAGCAGTTCGGGCTCACCGCCGCGCTCGGCGATGCGCACTGTGCGCACGCCACCGGGCTGTCCTTGCTCGCGGCCGACCTCGTTCACGATGAGCATGCGGGCGCGGAAGGGCTCCTCGCTGGTGGACCTGATCGTGTTGACGTTGGCGACGTTGTCCGAAATCGCGTCGAGCCAGACTCGGGATACGGTTGCGCCGCTCACTGCGGCGTCGAGCGCTCCGAAAAGGGCCATCGTCAGCGTCCGATCGCGGTGCGAAGTTGCTGGAACTTCGCGGTGAGCGCACTCGTGAGCGCGTCGTAGTGGAGATTCGATTTGTCGAGCGCCTCGAGTTCTTTCTCTAGGCTGACGTTGTTGCCGTTCAGGCCGACGGGATCGGTAGTGGCGGCATGCTGGGCTCGGGCGACGCCACGGTTACGACCGGTCAGCGCCTCGGCGAGGCTGCTCTCGAAGTCGAGTTGGCCGGCACGAAAGCCCGGCGTGTTCACGTTGGCGATGTTGTGGGCAACGACGCGTTGACGTTCCGACTGCGCCTTTAGGGCCCACTCCACTGCTTGTGTAGTTCGATCTACGAACAACATTGCGGACTCCCTTGTTCCCCGCTCAGAAGGGCCGCTCGAGCCGTGAAACGACAAAGGAGGAACGCGGCCCCTGGCGGGGTCTCGTTCCTCCTTGAACGGTGATCTTCCTAGGTTGTGCTGCAAGAGTCGGACGTGAACGCGGTGTCTGAAGGTTACTTGTCGATCGTTTGCGAACCGTGTGCGAAGAGGCCTACGCGCTCAGTGCGAACGACTCACATCGCTCCAACAGCGAGCGCTCATCACCGCAAGAAATCGACGAGCGACATCTGCTGCATGCGCGCGATCGATGCAATGACCGCTTCGTACGTGCGACTCGCTTGCGCGAGTTGCATCGCCGCCTCGTTCACGTCGACGTCTTCTATCTGACTTCTCTGCGAGGCAAGTTCGGTCTTGCGGTCGGCGAGTTGCTCTTGGCGGTTGGTGACGCTCGACCAGCGGGCGCCGACATCGCCGAGTGCCGTGCGAATGTCGCCGGCGCGCGTATCGAGCGCGGTGTTTTCGGTGGACATTGCCGCAGTGTTGCCCGACTGCACTGCTGCCGAAAGCCGTTGGAGCACGCCGAAGACATCGTTGCCCGCGGTGAACCCGAAGATCGCCGCGCCATCGGTATTGACGGCAACCACCTGTCCGGGCCCGACCTGGCGCTGAACCTGCGCGCCGGGAGTGCCGGTGAAGGTGGCCGTTGTCGCAGTGGTCGTGACCGCCTGTGTACCGAAGGCCCCGAACACCGCTTGGCCGAGATAGCTCGAGTTCGCGATCGAGACCATCTGTGCACGGATGCCATCGATCTCAGAGCTGATCGCGGCGAGTCCGCCGGCGTCGAGCGCGCCGCTCATGGCTTGCAGCCCGAGCTGTTTTGCCCTGGCGAGCAGCGTCGACGCGGACTGCAGTGAGCCGTCTTGCACGGCAAACCACGCGTCGGCGTCGGCCGTCGCGCGCTGCTGGCGTTCGATGTCGGCCTCGGCAGAACGCAGCACCGTGATGCTGGCGGCATCGATGGGTGCATCGGACGGTCGCTGCACCCGCTTGCCGGTGGCGACTTGCCGTTGTGCGCGATCGATCGCACCGACGCTGCGTTGCAGAACATCGATGGCGTTTTCGCTGCGCTGAAGATCGCCGACTCGCACGGGACTCTCTCCTACCGGCCGACGAGGCCGAGTCGGTTGACGAGCGTGTCGAGCACGTCGTCCATCGCGGTCACGACACGAGCGGCGGCTTCGTACGCCCGCTGGTAGCGCATGAGTTGCGTCATCTCTTCGTCGATGGAGACGCCGCTCACCTCGTCACGCCGAGCATCGGCGGCGGCGAGTGCGCTGCCGACCATTTGTTCGGTGCGATCGGCGGCGGCCGCGCTGACGCCGACGACCGCGGTGAGATCAGCGAGGGCATCGCGCGTTCGCAGTGTGAGCGACGCGGGGGCGTTCACACTGCCGATGATCGTTCCGTCGCGCAGCCCAGAGATGACGAGGGCATTGTTGCCATCTGCCGCGGCTCCCGTTGCCGAAGCGGCGAGTCGCCGCGCCGTCAACGCGGCATCAACGGCGAACGACGATGCGCCGGTACCGGTGAAGATCGGTCCGCCGGGGTTGCCGTCGAGGTCGAACCCGTTCGCGTGTGCGCTGTTGAGCGCGTCGCGCAGGCCGACGGCCAAGAGGTCGAGTCGGGTGCGGAGGTCGTCGAGGCCGCTGCCGGCGACTTGTTGCGCCGCGCCCATGGCGCCGCCGACCTTCGCCACCGCGCCATCGACGGTGACCGTCGGGGGATTGCCGGACACGGCCATCGTGCTGGCCGTCCCGCCGCTGACGAGGATCGCGCCGCCGACGACGACGTCGACCGTCGGTCCATTGCGACGGATGGTCGCGCCGGTCAATTCGGCCAGGCGATCGATGGCGATCGCCCGTTGATCGAAGAGGTCATTCGGTTGACCGCCACCCGAGGTGACTTCGAGGATCGTTTGGTTGAGGCTCGCGACCTCGCGGGCCGCGGCGTTCACCTCTTGGGCGTCAGCGCCGAGTTGTTGGGTGCAACGAGTCGAGATTCCATCGATCTGCGCACGCGCGTTGCGAAGGTCAGCGGCCAGCTTTTGCGCGGCGTCGATGACGGCGCCCCGCGGGGCCACCTGTTCGGGATGGAGGTTGACCTCGTTCCACGAATTCCAGAAGTTGTCGAAGTCGGCGGACAGCCCGCTGTCGAGGGGGCCGACGATCGCTTCGAGGTCACGCATCGCCGTTGCGAGATGTTGTGCGGCGCCCTTGTCGGACAGCGAGGTACGACGGATGTCGTCCACGAGACCGTCGCGGAGTTGGCGCACCTCTTGCACGGTGGCGCCGTTGCCGAACGTACCGGGGCCTTGCAGCGGCACACCGCCGATGCTCGGCTTGTTGGCGACCTGCACGACTTGTTGCCTGGTGTAGCCAACCGTGTTTGCGTTCGCGATGTTGTGCGCGGTGACGTCCAGCCCTCGTTGCGCGGCGTTCAAGCCGGACGCAGCAATGGATAGACCGCGCAGCATCAGAGGCCGCCGAGATCTCTCGTAGACAATGCGTACGGCCGGACCGCGAAGCCGCGGGGGCCATACGTGGTCGCCGCGTTCTTGTCCGCCGGCGCCACGAGCGAATCGAGCACGGTCGCGACATGGCGATGCAGCGATCCCATCGACGCGGTCAACGAGCCTTGGATCTTCTCCACTTTGGCAGTGAGCGCGAGGAAGTCGACGCGCAATTGCGCGAAGAGCGACGCCAGCGGGTTCTGTGCCGGATCGTCTTCTGCGAGGACTCGCAGGGTGACGGCCGCAGGTGCGACGCCGCGCGTGGCCGCCACGCGGGCGATCGCGGCAGCGCGCGTGGCGTCGGCGTCGCGCACGGCATTGATCGCGTCGGTGGCCTCGGCGGCCGCGCGTTCGAGCAACTCCATGTCATCGCGCGACGCGAAATAGAGCAATGCCTCGAGCCGGTAGACGAGCTCGCCGAGTAGGCGTCGCTCGTGGGTCAAGACGCTCGCCAATTCCTCCATGCTCACGCGCTGTCCTCCGGCACTGTCGAGATGACGCGACCGCACTCGCGGTGGCGCACTCACGAGGTCGGCGGGTATGCCCGCGTTTGAAACACGAAATGATCAAAACTGGAGGGCCGTGCTGGCCGACTCGGGGTGCCTGCCGATGAGTACCGTCGGAGGACAGATGGAACGGCTGCGCAGCATCGAGCTCAGAATGAGCGAAATACGAGCAAAGACATCGTCACTCGGCGTCGCTGACGCGGGAAAGCAATTCCGCGACATCCTTCAAGCCGAGACACGGTCGTCCGGGGCCGTCGGCAATCAAGCGTTCGGCGCCCAATCCTCTGCCATCCAGTCTTCGTACGGGCAAGCGCTCAGCAGCGCGGTCGGCGCTTCGGCGCCGTACGGCGCGTTGCAGCCACCGGGCGAGTTGGTGAGTTGGGGCAACGGACGCATCCCCGCGTCCTTGCTCGAGTCGATCGGTCAGGGCGATCATCGGCTTTCCCGCGATGCCGCGGCGGCGTTCAAGGCGATGGCCGCCGACGCGCGTCGTGACGGAGTGACCTTGAGTGTCTCGGACTCGTATCGCTCGCTCGATGAGCAAGCCGCGATGGTGGAGAGCCAGGGCCGATACGGTGAGGGCGGGCTCGCGGCCGAACCCGGCACGAGTGCGCATGGTTGGGGGTTGGCGGTCGATCTCGATCTCAATGGCAGGGCCACTACATGGATGCGCGCCAACGCGGCGCGCTATGGCTTTGCCGAAGATGTGCCTCGTGAACCGTGGCATTGGACGTATCGGGCAACTGCGGCTGGCCGCACGACTGCGACGACGAAAGGCTTGCTGTGATGTCGACGATCGAGCCCCTGCGGGTGGCAACGACGCGCTTTGGCGCGATCGAGGTGCCGCCGGCCGAAACGGTGGTGTTCGAGGACGGGTTGTTGGGGTTCCCCGACGCGCGGCGCTTCGCGTTGATCGCCGTCGACGCCGACAGTGATCTCTACTGGCTTCAGTCGGTCGACGACGGTTCGTTGGCGTTCTTGACCGCGTCGCCCTGGCTCAACTTCCCGGACTACGAACCGGACATTCCCGACGACGACCGCGAGGCACTGCACCTCGACTCCGCCGATGACGCCTCGGTGTTGTGCCTGCTCACGGTGGACCGCGATCGCGAGGTCGTCACCGCCAACCTGATGGGCCCGGTTGTCATCAACTTGAAGTCCCGCCAGGCCCGTCAAGTGGTGTTGCACGACCAGCCGTGGCCCATCGACGCCCGCGTCGGGGTGACACCATGTTGATCCTGACGAGGAAAGCCGGCGAATCGATCGTCATCGCGGGGTCCATTCGGATCACTGTGCTCGACGCGCGGGGAGACCAGGTGCGCATCGGCATCGAGGCACCGCGCAACGTCACCGTGCATCGCGAAGAGATCCACCAGCAGATCCTCGATGCGAACCAGCAGGCCGCGACCACCGACCGCGGCGATGTCGAACTGATCAAGCCTCGACCGCCCGCCCGCAACCGGCCGGAACATCAACGTTTTCGCAAACCCCTTTAATGCGCCCCGCCTCCGTCGAATCTATTGCCGCCGGAACGGATACCGGCGAATGTTCCAAGGAGGACACTTTCAATGCGTATCAATCAGAATATCAGCGCGGTAAACGCGTTGCGGAACCTGTCGGTCAACGAGACCGCGCAGGGTAAGTCGCTCGAGAAGTTGAGCTCGGGTTTTCGTATCAACCGGGCTGCGGACGACGCCGCCGGTCTCGTGATCTCCGAAGGCTTGCGCTCGCAGGTCGGTGGCCTGAAGGTTGCCATGCGCAACGCTCAGGACGGGATCTCGGTCGTGCAGACCGCTGAAGGTGCACTCACCGAAGTGCAATCGATCCTGCAGCGCATGCGTGACCTCAACGTGCAAGCGGCGAACTTGGGCTCCAACAGCACCACCTCGCTCACCGCAATCCAAGACGAGAACGACGCGCTGGTCGCAGAACTCGACCGCATCGGTACGACCACGAATTTCAACGGCGTCAAGTTGCTCGACGGCAACTACACGGCGAAGACGTTCCAGGTCGGCTCGACAGTTGCCGCCGCAGAGCAGATCTCGATCACCATCACGGGCGTTTCGTCGACCACTTTGGCCGTCAACGCCAACGTGTTGTCGACCTCGGCCGGTCAGCTCGCGGCGCAAACCGCGATCGACGCCGCGATCACCACGGTCTCCGGCGTGCGGGGCAAGCTCGGTGCGGCGCAGAACCGCTTCGAGCACACCATCAACAGCTTGGGCGTCGCAGTCGAAAACCTCTCGGCTTCCGAGGCTCGCATCCGTGACGCCGACATGGCGGGCGAGATGACGTCACTGACCCGTAACCAGATCATGGTGCAGGCTGGTACGGCGATGCTGGCGCAAGCCAACTCGACGTCACAGTCCGTGCTCACTCTGCTGCGCGGCTAGTTCAAAGCGAAATGCGGGCGCCCACGCGGGCGCCCGCATTCCGCGCAGTAATGGCCAGCGCTCGACCTTGCGCTGGCTTCCGCTTCGATCTGGCTCGGAGGACCGTTGGCACTCATCGATGGATTGGTCTCCGGGCTCGACACGACCGCGATCATCAATCAGCTACTTGCCGTCGAGCGCAAACCGATCGACGACATCAACGCCCGCATCCTCCAGGGGGATCGGCGCGCCAGTGCGCTCAAATCGGTGCAGCAGTCACTCGATGGCCTGCGCCTCTCGGCACAAGCACTCTCTCGTTCTTCGGCGTACAACGCGACCAAGGTGACGTCATCGGCGGCCGATCGGGTCGCGGCGACCGCGGTCGTCGGAACGCCACCCGACCACATCGCCGTACGTGTGCAACAACTCGCCGGCGCGCACCAATTGGCGACCGCGGCATCAGTGGGGGACACCACGGCGCTCACCGGCGTAGGACGCCTCGTAGTGGCGAGTGGTCTCGCCGGGCTCGGCGCCACTGCAATAACACCCGATTCCGGCGCAACTGCCGGGATCTACGACCTCAACATCACCGCCGCCGGCGTCGGTCAGGTCCGCATCGCGCTCGGGTCGAGCGAGGTCACCGTGGCCACCAACGCGACATCCGCGACGGTGGGCGGCGTCACACTCACCTTCGGCGCATCGATCACCGCCGGCACGGCGAAGGTGCAGATCATCGCCACCGACGCCGCGACCACAGTCAGCTCGCTGGCGGCCACCTTGTCGACGGCCGGTTCGCCCGCACGCGCGCAACTCGTGAACTTCGCCAGTGGAGCGACGGTTGACCGGCGCCTTGCGCTCACTTCGCGCGGTACCGGCGCCGCCCAGAGCCTGCTCGTCGGAGTGAACGGAATGGACGCACCGATCGCCGCCGCGTTCACCACGATGACGACGATTGCCGCCGCCAAAGATGCGCGCATCGAGATCGGCGACACGGGGATCGTGGTGACTCGCTCGAGTAACACGGTGAGCGACCTCTACGACGGTGTGACCTTGACGCTCAAGCAGGCCGACCCCACCGTGACGGTAAACCTCGACGTCGACAAAGACGTCGATGATCTGACGGCGAAGGTGAAAGCGTGGGTCGACACGATGAACGCCACGCTGACGTCGATCGATACGCAGTCTGCGTATGACGCCACCACCAAGACGGGCGGCCCGTTGATGGGCGATTCGGCGGTGCGTGCGGTCCGCGCACAGCTGATGAGCGCGCTCACCACGGTGTCCAACAGCGGATCACTGCGCGCGCTGCCGCAGATCGGTATCACCATCGCCCGAAGCGGACGGCTGCAACTCGACGAGACGATGTTGCGGGCTGCGGTAACCGACCAGACCAGCGCGGTCGCCGATCTACTCGGCCGCAGCGCGGCAGTGAGCACCGCGAACGCATCGTTCGTCTCCGGGACCGACGCCACCGTTGCCGGCACCTACGCCATCGACATCACCACGGCGTCGGCCCCCGCCGCACTGAGCGGCGCCGTGTTCGCCGCGCTGGCGTCGAGCGAAACCCTCACCATCCGCCTCGGCACCGCGAGTGCCACCGTCACGTTGGCGGCCGGGGCGACACCGACCGATGTGGTCTCCGCGATCAATGCCGCATTGAACGCAGCGCGTGTCAGCGCACGCGCGTCGGTTGCGGCCGGCGCGCTGCGGGTCGAGAGCGTCGACCACGGCAGCGCGGCAACGCTCGGCATCACCTCATCGGCCGTGGGCGCAGACACGACGGGCCTCGGCGTGACGGCCGGCGTCGAACGCACGGCGACCGGCATCGACGTCGCCGGAACGATCGGCGGCCAGGCAGCGACCGGCCGGGGCCAGTTGCTGTCCGCAACAGTGGGTGCGCCGAAGGGATTGACCGTTCGTGTCGGCGCGGGGGTAGTCGGTGCCGCAGGCACTGTGACCTACGGCGGCGGCGTGACCGGCGCGGTGAGTAACTTGCTCGGTTCCACCGGGCTGGCGACCGTGACCCTCGCCGATTCGATCAACTCCGTCGGTGCCAAGAAGGCCGCGTACAACGATCAGATCGAACGCATCCAGGACCGCCTCACGCGGACCG
Source organism: Acidimicrobiales bacterium (assembly GCA_039934635.1). Taxonomy (GTDB): domain Bacteria; phylum Actinomycetota; class Acidimicrobiia; order Acidimicrobiales; family WLNW01; genus DATLFA01. Next base: position 7,290 of record JBDTLT010000075.1, on the reverse strand, counting down.
AACAACGGCTGCGACGACAGTTCACGCAGCTCGAGACCTCGCTCGCACTGCTGCGCTCGCAGGGCAGTCGTTTGAGCGCCATCATCGGCTCATCGAGCTCCAACAACCAATCCAGTTGAGAGACACCTACTCCATCATGCGCAATGACCCAGATCCCTACCTCGTGCAACAAGTGGCGACGGCGAGCAAGGCGATGCTCACCTCGATGCTGTTCAATGCGGCAGTCGCCAACACGCAGCGCGCCATCGTGCAACTCGACGACGGCCGGCCGCAACCGGCGCGACGGTTCCTCATCCGAGCACAAGAAATCGTGCTCGAATTGCGCACGTCGCTCGACCACGACGCCGGCGGCGAGATCGCGGCCAACCTCGAGCGGATCTACGACTTCGTCTATCGCCAGCTCATTGCCGCCTCCGTGCACGGCGACGTACGCGCGGCCCACGACGCGGAGCGCATCCTCGCTGATCTCCGCGACACGTGGCAGGCGGCCTGCGTCGAAGGCCTCGTCACCACATGAGCGAGGACTGGAGTGACTCGCTCGATTCGCTGGCGGCACTGGTAGATCGCCAACGGCGCCATCTGGCCGGTGAGGCGGCCGCGCCGCTCGACGAATGGATCCCACCGTCGTCGCCGTTGCCCGACGACTTGCTCTCGCGGGCGATCCTGCTGCATCACGAAACCTTGGACTTGGCCGCCCAGATCCAACGCCGCGTCGCGTCGGCACCCGACACCCGCGTTTCTCCGTACGCGTAGGAGTTTTGGGCTCATTCTCCGCGGCGAAGCCGTCGATCCGTTGCGGCGGAGCCGCACAAGAACGCTCCGCCGCAACACATGGTTTTCACAAGTGGATCAATCCTTCTCGCCCGCTACCGAATTGATTGACGGGAGCTTGGGCGAGCGAGAGGAATCCAGCGGTGACGAAGGTGCGGCCTATCGAGCTGGCCGACCTCGCGGTGAGCGAGGTCGTAGAGCCGATCGATGAAATGGTACGGAATGCAGCAGAGTCCGTGTTGCAGCTCGCGACCGCGATGCTGCAACGACCGACCACCGGCCTGACTCGGGCGATCCGGGCCGACGAAAAGGTCGGCATCGGTGGCCGACGGTGGTTCGCATCACCGTCGAATCCCGCGTTTCTCGTCGGGCTGCGTGACGCCGAAGCCGTGGGTCTCGCCGAGTTGTTCCTCGGTGCTCCCGCCTCTCGGCCCGAACGGCCCATCACTCCCATCGAAATGAAGGTGCTCGGCTCGCGCCTCATCGCCATGTTGCCGCCGATCGCGGCGGCCCTGGGCCAACCCGTCGACGAGAGCGGCGCGCTACGCGAAGCTGCGCCGCCGCAGTCACGGGGCTGGCGATTCACGACCCTCGAAATGACGATCGAGGCAGTGCCGTATCCGTTGGTGCTCGCCGTGCCGCAACGAGAGGACGACGAATCCGTCAGTCGCCCGCAGGTATCTGTCGCCGCAACGGTCGGACGAGTCGAGTTGCCGATCGTGGTGGCCATCCCCGGCGTGCGTATCTCTGCGTCGGAGCTGTCGGAACTGCGTGTCGGCGACGTCATCCGTTGTGATTGGCCCGAAGACGAACCCGTACCGGCGTTCGTCGGTCCGAACATCGCACTCACGGGACGGTTCAGCTCCGGTGCCAAGTGGGTCATGTTCGAGATCGTGACGTCACGCATAGGAGCAGCAGCGTGAGCGACCTTTCCAATTCAGCCGCCAGTGACGCGAGTCAGTCCCTCGGGATACTCGCCCACGTCGAGACCGAGTTGAGCATCGTGATCGGGCGTTCGCGCCGATCGATCGACGAACTCTTGCGCCTAGGCCCAGGCTCGGTGATCGAGCTCGATCACCGCCCCGGCGAACCGGTCGAGATCTTGGCGAACGGCACGGTTATCGCGCGCGGCGACATCGTTGCCGTCGATCGCGAACTCGGTATCCGCGTGACCGAGATCGTCACGCCGGACAGCGGACGCAGCTGACGTGGCCAATGCATCGTTGGGGGTAGCCCTCGCGCGGGTCGTGATCGTGCTCGGTCTGTTGTGGATCGTGTTGCGCATCATCCGGCGCGCCTCGGGTCGGTCCCGCGGTGGTGGCGCGTCTCGTACCGCGCGGAACTCGTGCACGATCGAATTGCTAAACCGCCGGGCAATCGGACGCACCGCCTCGGTGGCGGCGGTTCGCGTCGGCGCCAAGATGTACGTGCTCGGGATCACCGATCAGCGGATCGAAAAGCTCGACGAATGCGAAGCGCCGGACCTCGACCTCGACGTGCTCGGGCTCGCGTCCGAGCTGTCCTCCGATGGCCAACTAGGCGATGCACTCGAAGAGCCCAATCGCAATCGTGGTCTGTTCGACCCGCGCGGTCGGCGGCGTTCGTCGTTGCTCGATTCGCTGCGCGAGAAGACCGTTCGATGATCCAATCGCTCCCGTCCGACGCGAATCGGACGATCCGACGCGTGCAGTGCTTCGCGGCGGCGGCAATGGTGGTGGTTGCGCTCGTGTTACTGGCGCACCCAGGACGCGCCGCCGCGCAACAGCCGACGTCGCCGACCCCCGCGCCGACGGCAACGGTCGCCGCCGGTACCGGGTCGTCGCCGACAACGACCACGGCCGCCGGCAGCGGCTCGAATACATTGACCGTCGACTTGACCAACGGCAAGAGCACCGGCGCTGGTTCGGGGCCCCTCCAGATCATTCTCGTCGTCACGATCATCGCGCTCGCTCCGGCGATCCTGATGCTCGTCACCGCGTTCACGCGCATCGTGATCGTGCTCGGGTTGACGCGCAACGCGCTGAATCTGCAGGGAGTGCCGCCGAATCAGGTGCTGATCGGCATAGCCCTGTTCTTCACGATCTTCGTGATGGCGCCCGTGATGGAAAAGGCCAACGACGAGGGCCTGCAGCCGTACCTCGACGGCAACATCACGCAGCAAGAGGCCTTGTCGAAGGCATCGGCCCCGTTCAAGACGTTCATGCTCGAACACGTACGCGAGCCCGACCTCGCTTTGTTCGTCGATCTCTCGGGCAAAGCCGCACCGGCCGATCCCCAGGACATTCCGTTCACGACGCTGATTCCTGCGTTCGTGATCGGCGAACTGCGCGCTGCGTTCCTCATCGGCTTCGTCATCTACATTCCGTTTCTGATCATCGACATCGTGACGTCGGGAACGCTGATGTCGATGGGCATGGTGATGGTGCAGCCGGCAACCGTTGCGTTGCCGTTCAAGCTGTTGCTCTTCGTTCTCGTCGATGGTTGGTCACTGCTCGCCGGTTCGCTCATCAGATCGTTCGGAGGCTGATCCATGAATGACAGTCAGGCGCTACACCTACTCGGTCGCGCCGTGCTCGTGTCGGCCGAGTTGCTGATGCCGGTCTTGCTGGTGTCGCTGATCATCGGCATCGTCGTCAGCATCCTCCAGGCGGTGACGCAGATCCAAGAAATGACGTTGACGTTCGCGCCAAAGCTCGCGGGTATCGCGCTGGTGCTGTTGTTGATGGGTCCGTGGATGGTGCGGGAACTCACCGACTTCACACGCGAGATGTACGAGCTCATCCCCTCATTGGTCAACTGAAAATGACGGTCGACGCGGCCTTCGTCGAGGCATTCCTGCTCGTATTGTGTCGAACCAGCGCGTGGCTCGTGGCGCTGCCGTTGATCGGAGCGCGCGGCATCGCCGGATTCGGCCGCTTGGCTGTTGCCATATCGCTGGCGATGTTCCTCGCGTCGACGATCGATCTGACGACCCTGCCCACCACCGTGCCGGGTCTCATCGTGGCCGCGCTCGGCGAGACGGCAATCGGGCTCGCCCTCGGATGGACCGTCGGCCTTCTGCTCCACGCCTTCGAAGCGTCGGGCACGTTCATCGACTTGCTCGGAGGATTTTCCGGAGCAGTGCTCTTCAATCCCTTGGCGGGTAGTCACGGGGCGGTGTTCGCCCGCATCAACACCGCAGTGGCCGGCGTGTTGCTCTTCACCACGCCCGCCTTTGCCGCGATCGTGCGGGGCTTCAGCCATAGCTATGACCAGGTTCCCGTAGGCACGCTGACGGCGCTCGATCAGGACGCGCCACTGCGTCTCGCATCGCAGATGACGGGGATCATCGATGCCGGACTGCGCATCGCCGCGCCCGTGCTCGGCGCGCTCTTCATTCTCGAGGTCGGCTTCGCGCTCGCCTCGCGGGTCGTTCCCCAAGCGCACGTCGAGTTCGTCGGGCTGCCGGTGCGCACGCTCGTCACCCTGAGCACGTTCGGGGCGGCGCTCACATTGTTCCCCTCGGCGATGTCCTACTTTGCCGATCGCGGTGTCGAGTTCTCGCAATCTCTGCTCCGCTGATCCTGCCGCGGGCTGAGGGAGAGCGGCTCCTCGAGTGGGGAGTTGGCACGTAGTCGGGCGGAGCGGCGACACTGACGCGATGACCGCCATGTCGCGACGGGCGCCGGCAAAGTGGCGGGCGATCGGTGCGCCGGCGCTGTATCTCGCGGCCGCGTCGGTCTTGTTCACCGTTGTCGCCGTCAGTGCGTATTCGCACCGCCCTCGACTCGAGGTGCCGGGCGTGAAGCCGGCGGAGTATGCCGGCCCGGCAGTGTTCGAGGGATGGGTGCGCTTCGACGCCGGTTGGTACCGCTGGAACGCGGAGCACGAGCCGTACTACCTCGGCGATCGCGAGCAGTCGTCCGTCGCGTTCTTCCCCGCGTACTCATTGGCCATGCGCGCAGTTCACGCGGTGGTGGGCGGCGATATGGCCGCGATCGGAGTGCTCGTCACGTTCCTGTCGGGGCTGGCGGCGGTGGTGGCGTTCCACCGATGGTGCCGGCGGTTCTTCGACGACTCCGTGGCGCTGATGGCGGTCGCGTTGCTCATCGCGTGGCCGTACGCGTTCTATCTCTTTGGCGCCGTGTATGCGGATGCAATCTTCGTTGCGTCGTCGATACTGGCCTTTCATCTGCTCGAACGCGATCAACCGCTCGCCGCCGGGGTCGTCGGCGCGATCGCATCGGCGGCGCGCCCAGTGGGTCTCGCCGTGGTCGTGGGATTGTTGGCAGTGCAACTCCACCGCGGTGCGCGCTCGCGACGCGACATGCTGGTGCTGCTCTCGGCCGGTGGATTCGGCGGTTATGTCGCGTACCTTGCCGTTCGTTTCCACGCGCCGCTTGCGTTTGCCACCGCCGAGGGCGCGCCCGGATGGGACCAGCGCCCGGGCCCACACACGTGGTTCAAGGTGGAGTTCTTCGAGCGGATCGTGCACTTCCCGCAGCGCGGCCTCTACTTCACGCTCGGCATCGTGTTTCAAGCCGCGCTGACGATCGGGTTGTTGGTGGTTGTCCCGCGCGTCTGGCGCCGCCTGGGTTGGGGGTATGCGCTCTTTGTGGTGATGGTGCTGGGCGTGCCACTGGTGGGCAGCAAGGACCTGCAGGGTCTCGGGCGCTATGCGTTGGCGGCGTTTCCCTCGTTCGCGGTGTGGGGCGAGGTGTTGAGCGCGCGGCGAAATATCCGCGTTGCGGTGTTGCTGTGCAGCAGCGTTGTACTGCTCGTCTTGTGCTCGGCATACGCCCGAGGTTCGTACGTCGCCTGACGCTCGTCGATGGGCATGAACAGCACCGCCACGACGCACAGGATCACCCGGCCGAATGACATGAACGAACCCTCGCCGTGTTCGAACGGATCGAGGATCAAGACCCCGGCGACGACTGCCGCCGCGACCCGCACACGCGAGCGGCCGTCACCGGCGGTCAGCAACGCCATGGGCCCGAGGAAGAACAGGTGATGGCCCCACGTGATCGGTGAAACTGCGTACGTTGCGCACGAGATCAGGGTCATCACCGCCAGGTGGTTGCGGCGACGCAGCGCCTTGCGGACGCGGAGGATGGCAAAGCCGACGACGACCGCCCCGAGCAACAGCCACACCGATGTGTGCAACTGACGGTTGCCCGGCAGCCACGACACGACGCGCCGGATCGAGTTCGAGAAGTCGGCGCACGACGAGCCCGCGCGCGTGAGGCCCGGGTTGCGTTGGTTGAAACGGGTCTTGACGTTGCCGACCCGGGCGGTTTGCCAGAGCACCGATGTCCAGTAGTGCGTGGTCTCGGACGGATACCAGAGCGCGCCGATGAGCGTCACCGCGGCGTAGGTGGTGGCGCCGACCGCCGCGGCGCGTCGCTTCCCGGTCGCAATGAACACGACGATCGCCAGCGCAGGCGTCACCTTGAGGGCAGCCGCGAGCCCGGATCCGAATCCGGCAAACGACGAATCGTGATCGAGCAGCACCGCGTCGAGCACCACGAGCAATGCGATCAATGCATTGATCTGTCCGAGCCTGAGCGTGAGCGTCGACGGCATCATGAACACCAGGAAGATGACGAACAACGGCACGGCAACCCACGCCGCCGGACGCTGCGGCAACATGCGCACACAAACCGCGGCGAAGATGACGACCATCGCCAGCGACGCGGTGAAGAAGAGGCGTTCGGCCAACAGTTCGTTGATCGAAGTCAGTGGGCGCAGCACCAGCGCGGCTGCCGGTGGGTACGTGAAGGGCAGCCCGTTGATGCGGTAGCGGAAGTCGTAGAGGTCGCTCGTGCGGTTGGCGACCGCCGCGTAGTAGACCCGAAAGTCGATGCGTTGGTAGTCGACGACGCGCAGCAGGCGCCCGAACTGCACGAGGACCGCCGCCACGATGGCAATGCGAGAGAGCCTGAGCGTGGTTGACCTGGTCAGGCGGTCGCTACGGTCTACGTACACAAGTGGTTCACTGTACCTCGGGGTGACCTTCGACACATACGGGGCCGGACCTTTCTGCTGCCGGCGAGAGTCGGTGACTAGGGTGAATGCCATGGGGGATTTGCTGGTAGTCGGCGGGTCGATCATCGACGGCAGCGGTGCGCCCGCGCGCCGCGGTGACGTGCGGGTCCGTGATGGGATCATCGTCGAGGTGGGCGAGCGGCTCGAGCCGGCGGGCGAAGCAATCGTCGACGCGACCGACGCGTACGTGACGCCGGGGCTCATCGATTGCCATACGCATTTCGACGGCGAGATGTTCTGGGATCCGTCGCTCGATCCGTTGCCGCTTTACGGCATGACCACCGCCGTCATGGGCAACTGCGGCCTCGGCATCGCACCCGTGCGCCCGTCGACGCGTGACGCGGTCGCGGACCTGATGTGCTTCGTCGAGGACCTCCCGTTCAGCTTGTTCGACACGCACGTGCCGTGGGGCTGGGAGTCGTGGTCGCAATACCACGCGATCGCGTCGCAAGTGCCGATCACCGCGACGCTGTTCGCGTACACCGCGCACAA
>JBDTLT010000074.1:0-22985 GCA_039934635.1 Acidimicrobiales bacterium | reverse complement strand
GTCGCCGGTATGGACTATCGCAATCTCGGCAAGACGGGCGTCGTCGTCAGTCGTTACTGCCTCGGCGCAATGATGTTCGGGGCGATGGGCAACCGCGATCACTACGACTGCGTGCGCATCATCCACCGAGCGCTCGACGCGGGCATCAACTTCATCGATACGGCCGACGCCTATTCACGCGGCGAGTCCGAGGCCATCGTGGCCAAGGCGCTCAAAGGTCGGCGCGACGATGTCATCGTCGCCACAAAGTTCTTCAACCACATGCGGCCCGACAACCCCAACACCCGGGGCGGTTCGCGCTTGTGGATCACAGCCGCAGTCGAAGACAGTCTGCGCCGCCTCGACACCGACCACATCGACCTCTACCAGATGCACCGGCCCGACGAGCGCGTCGACGTCGAAGAGACGCTCGGTGCGCTCACCGATCTCGTGCGCCAAGGCAAGGTGCGAATGATCGGCCACTCGGCGTATCCCGCCGAGCGCGTCGTCGAAGCGCAGTGGGTCTCGGAGAAGATGGCCCTCGCCCGTTTCCGCTGCGAACAGGCGCCGTATTCGATGATGCGTCGCTCGATCGAACGAGCAGTGCTGCCGACCTGCAGCCGCTACGGCATGGGTGTCATCACCTATAGCCCCCTCGCCGGCAGTTGGCTGTCGGGCAAGTACAAGGTGCTCAGCGACGTACCCGAGACATCACGCCTCAACACGATGGCGCGCCGCTTTGGCAGTGGCCTCGACTCGCCCATCAATCGCCGCCGACTGGAGGTGGCAGTGCAACTCGGCGAGATCGCCGACAAGCGCGGCCTGCCTCTGGCGCACATGGCGACTGCGTGGGCAATGGAACACCCCGACGTCACGTCGGTCATCATCGGCCCGCGCACGATGGAGCAGCTCGACGACTTGCTCACGTGCGTCGACACGCGCCTCGATGCGGAAGTACTCGACGAGATCGACACCATCGTCGGGCCGGGTGTCGACGTCATCCCCAACGATCCGACGACCGACCCGAGCTCACTGGCGGCGCCACGCCGACGTCGACGTCGAACGAGCTGAGCTACTGCCGCTGACGGCGGCGCAACCCGCGGTCGGGACTCCACGACTCGATGACGAGATGATCGGGAGGAGTGCCGACCTTCGTCAAGGCGATCTCGGTGATGTCGATCAAGAATCGATGTGATTCGTCGCCGGGGTCCGTGTTGAGATCTTCGACGGCAACACCCGCGATCTTGGCATCGCCACTCCACGCACTCGGGTCGTTCTCGGGCGGATCGAACGTGGGGCTGTGCAGAGCGAGCCGTGAATCCCTCACCAGATCGCGGGCCTTCAGCGAGCCCGCCATCATTCCGAGTACCAGCTCACCGTCGACGACATGGGCTTCTGTGCCACTGATGCGGGGCGAGCCGTCGCGGCGCACCGTCGCGAGTGTCATGTGCTTCTGCGTCTCGAATATGTCGAGCACTCGCCGCGAGAACTCGGGCTCGGCCGAAGCGAATTCATTCCAGCGGACCATCGCCGCATCGTAGGAGCCTCAGACCAACGCTCGCAGTTCGTCACGCACTTCCATCAGCGCGAAACCGAGCAGGTTCTTGCCCAGCCACTCGGTGGGCTTACGCGCCCTGATGTCGTTCGGCGCGACGCCGATGCCCCAGAAATGGTCACCCGGGCTCGCGTACACGAGGACCTTGTGTCCCGTGTGTTGCGTCAGGTAAAGGCCCAGTTCGGGGCAGGCGGTGAACTTCGCCCGATTTGCCGCGACGACGATGTCATAGCGCGCCGCCAGCCACACCGATTGCTCGAAGCCTCGCACTTCCCGCCCGAGGTCGATCGCCTCTTCGGGTGCGGTCGACTCGAGAATGTGCGCCGCGATCGCCTCGTCGCCGAAAAGGCGCGCTTTACCGACCATCACGAAGTGCTCGGCGGTGGCGTAGAGGTCGCCATCGATCTCGAACGGCGCTGCCCACCACGGGCTCAGACAGTTCGTGCCGATCTTGCCGTTTGGTAACGGCTGATAGCTCGAGAAGAACAGCATCTCGAATGATTCGCCATGGAGCTCACGTTGACGCAACTCATCGACGTCCACACGCGCAGGCTAATGCAGTGAACGGCGCGATCGGGCTCGTCTACCGATGATCGTCGACATGAACCAGATGGTCCCGAAGACGAGTAGCGGTCCCCAGAAGTACCAACTCCATCGGTGATCGAACTCATACGACATTCCGCGGCCGAGTGGGATCGCAGTCAGCGCGGTTGCGGCAATCTGACGGCGAGCGCTATAGCGAAGTACACCCAACTGCTCGGCGGCGTATTCCATCGTGCCGGGAATGCTCAACAACCAAATGAGCTCGGGATCGAGACTCCGTGGCCACAACAGCAAGCCACCAACCGCGGCAAACGCAACCGCCAGCGTCAACGGATACAGCACGAGGCAGCGCCGACACACGTGACGACCCGCGATCACCGCGCACCGCTCGTAATGCTCGGGCCAGTGATGAGCGAGCCACATGCCGCGGCGCGCCCGCTCCTGAGTGTTGCGATGCTCGATCTCGACCACCTTCGCCGCGAACGCGTCTGTCACTCGTTCATTGTCGGCAGCTCGGCAACGTTCCTTAGGCCGAACGACTCAGCCGCCCTCGAGGAAACCCCAGGCCACGGCCGTTGCATCGAGTGCCGTGGTGGGCACACCCTGCAGTGCGGTCGCACGCCGATCGGCCGAACCGGGCCACGGATGGTCGGCCCCGGCGATGACGATGTACTTCGTGCCAACGCCCGGTGGGCACCGTGTCCATGCCGTCGTACTGATCGGTCCGGCGATCGTGGTGCTCGGTTGCGCGCACCCCATCGCAGCCGTCCACATGACGAGCGATGTCGACATCGACCGGTAGAGGACGTTCGAGATCGAGCGATCGCCGGCACCGCCATCGATCGGATGGTTGCGGTCGGCGTCGCCATGGATCGCGAGTAGTGACACGGCTCTGGCCGGTGTGCACCGGTCGATCTCGAGCGAACCCGCGACCGGCACAATCGCAGAAAATACGTCCGCCGCTTCGCACCCGAGGCGGAACGCCATCATCGCTCCGTTGGAGTGACCCACCGCTGACACCCTCGTGCGATCGATCGACACCCTGTGCGCAATCTCCTCGACCAACGCAACGAGAAACGCAACGTCGTCGATCTTGCGGGTGACGGCCACGCCGCAGCATGTACCGGCATTCCACGTCGCACCGACGCCATCCGGGAACGCGACGACGAAGTGCTCGCGTGCCGCCAAAGCTTCGAACTGTGTCGTGTCCGCTAGTTGATCACCGCTGCCCAAGCCGCCATGCAGCGCGACCACGAGCGCCAACGGCCCCGATGCGTCGGGCACATAGAGGCGGTACGTACGGGTGATTCCGCCGAATCGCAACGTGGCGTGGGTTGTCCCGGATTGCGCGGCGGACGTCGTCGCCGACGGAGACGAGCGGTTCGACGAACAGGCCGCGACGAGAACGACCGCCGCGATCAGCGCCCCGGCCCGCCGGGCCACGCGCTTCATCGCCCCGCGGTCACGCCACCGTCGACGGGGATCGCCGCGCCGGTTACGAACGAGGCGTCGTCGGACAAGAGGAACTGCATCACCGCAGCGATCTCGTCAGGCGTACCCCACCGCTGCAGCGCAATGCCTCTGCGCCACGCTTCGTAGGTCCGCGGCTCGCGCTCGTCGAGGTGATCGAACATCGCGGTGTCGCGCGTGGGGCCGGGACACACGGCGTTGACACGGATGCCGTATTGGCCGACATCTAGCGCGACCGACTTCACGAGGCTGATGATCGCCGCTTTGGTCGCACCGTAACCCCAACCGTCGCGCGCGCCGCTGAACCCGCCGATCGACGACGTCGCGACCATGGCCCCGCGACCGCGCTGGCGTAGCGCGGGAATCACCGCCCGCATGCCGAGAATGCATCCGTTGACGTTGACATCGTGCATGACCCGATAGTCGTCGACGGACATTGTCTCGATCGACCCGACCCGGTGTACGCCGGCGTTGAACGCCGCGCCATCGAGGCCGCCAAAGCGCTCGACCGCCACGTCGACCATCGTGGCATTGCCTTCTTCGGTCGCGACGTCGGTGACACAGGCGAACGCATCATCGCGCACGCCGACCCACGAGAGATCTTCTTTGTTGATGTCGACGGCCACTACCTGTCCGCCGGCGGCCAACAACCGCTCGCACAACGCCCGACCGATGCCGGTCGCCGCTCCGGTGACGACGGTGACGCTCATGCGGCGAACACCATTTCACCGTGCGCGCGCAAGAAGTCGTAGTCGAGGTCGATGCCAAAGCCTGGACCCTGGACGGTCAACTCACCGTTTCGGTCGGGCGCGGGCGGCACCACGAAGAGCGGATCGGACCAGTCGAAGACTTCGACCGGGAGAGGATCGTCGATGCACGCCATCAGATGCACCGAATGTGGGGTGTAGACGTGTGAACCGATGCGCGCACCTTTGGCCGCCAGCGCGGACGCGGCACGCAGCCACAACAACGGGCCGCCGAGGCGCTGCACGTCGAGCAGCGCGTACTGCATGCCCCCGGGGTCGCGCAGCTCATCGAGATCAGGGATCGTCTCCAGTGACTCGCCGGCCGCGATCGGGGCGCCGAGGCCTTTCAATTCGCCCAGTTGCGCGTAGGGCGTGGCGTCCTCGAGCCAGAGCAATGGGGCCGAGGCCCGCTCGACAAAGGCGCGCGCGTCGGCCGGCTGCCAATTGTTGACCGAGTCGACGGCGACGGTACCGGGCTCGGGAAAGACCTCGCGCACCGCGTCGAAGCGGGCGAGGTCTTCGTCGACCGAAAGTCCGGTGCGCATCTTGATCAGTCGGTAGCCCGCGTCTCGGTAGGCACGTGCCTCTTCGCGGAGTTGATCGATCGTCGCGTCGAGGAAGAACCCGCTGCCGTAGCACGGCAATTTGGCGGTGTCGCGTTGACGCCCCCAGAGATCGGCACACGACACGCCCAAACGGCGCGCCGCGAAGTCCCAGGCGGCGAGCGCGATGGCGTTGGTCGCGCCGCGGCTCGGCGTGTCGTTGCCGGCTTGTTCGATACCGAGCAGTCGCGCAAGATCCGGTTGCCCGTCGACGAAACGCTTCGCGCATTCGACCGCGGCATCGAGGTGGGGCAACGTGGCCATGCCCGACATGCCCCAACCGGAGAGATCGCCGTCGCGGACGATCACGACGAGATGGAAGTACGTGTCGTAGATGCCGACGACGGTGAGGACCGGCCGCGGGATCGGTGTCGGGGCGCGCCACACCTCGACCGACAACACGTCGCTCAGACGCGCGCCGAGCGCATGTCGGACTGCGCCTTGACGGCCAGCACCTGCACTTCGTCGACGACCTTGTTGATGAGCGTCTCGTCGAGTTGATCGACGAGGTGGCCGCCCAGAGCACGCGGCAACATCTCGCCGAGGCGGTGACGCAGGCAATGGAAGGCGAACGGCATCATGTCGCCGTGCGCGAGCGTGTCGAACACGACCACGTTGTTCATGATCTCGGGCGAGTTGAACACGTAGTGGTAGTGCGGCTCGCCCTCGAAGACGTCGAAGCGCAGGTATTCGTGGCCATCCTCGGTGCCCCGGACGTGGATCGAGACACCCTCGTCGGTGAAGCCCCCCTCGGGCGCCTTCTCGAGCATCTCCTTGAGATGGTCAGGGTTGTCCTTGTAGAGCTCGTGCAGCGAGTCAGGATCGAGGTCGCGGTACTCGAGCCCGATCGTGATCGCCCCGGCCGGGAACCATTTGGTGTTGGCTTCCTTCGGCGGTTCGGGCGGGATGTTGTAGACGACGCCGATGCGCTGTTCGCTCATGGTCGAACCCCCTGATGTGGCTTGAGTATCGCATAGTAGAAGAAGTCGGCCCCAACGGCTCTCCCGCAGAGCGGCGATAATCCGCCCATGAGCGATTCATTGGTCGATGTCTGGAACCAGCTCTGCGATCGGCTGCGAGAGGCCGGCCAGATCTTGTCCGATCCGAGAGCCCCGCAGGACGCGAGTACGCAGGCCTACGGGCTCAACTACCTGCTCAACTTGTTGAACAGCGGCCTCGAGCTCACCACGATGTCGGTCGATCCGGATCACCCCGAGATCGGACGACCGCAAGACGCCACCAAGAAGTGGGGGCTCGACTGCCCCGACGCGCTCTACGGCCGCACGACCATCGACGGCGCCGGCACCTACCGGCTGCGCGGCGCGCCGGGCAGCGCCCACTACGTCGGTATCGCGGTCTCCGCCGGCAGCCTCGGCAGCGCGGGCGTCCGCGGTCTCGGCAACCTCGCGAAGCCGGGCGACCTCGCGATTGCCGACGACGGCAGCTTCGTCGTCGTGTTCTCGCCCGACCCCCACGAAGGCAACTGGATCGAGACGCCACCGGAGGTCGTGCACGTGAGTATCCGGCAGTTCCTCTACGACTGGGAGAACGAGACCGCCTCCGTGATGTCGATCGAACGCCTCGATCGGCCGACCACGGGTATGTCGTTCACCGCAGAGGAGATGACCCGGCGCGTCGACGCGCTCGGTTCGTTCATGACCAGCTCGGCCAAGCTATGGACCGACTTCGTCGAGGGACTACGCCGCCGCTGTCTCAACACCTTCGCGCCGCCCAACCTGCAATCGTCGACGTACGGCGGCACGCCCGACAATGTCTACGGCTCCGGTTACTTCGAGATCGGGCCCGACGACGCCGTGATCGTCGAGTTCATTCCGCCGCCGTGTCACTACTGGAACCTCCAGATCGGCTCGTACTGGTTCGAATCACTCGACTTCATCTACCGCATGGGTTCGCTCAACGGCTTCCAAGCGCGCCTCGACGACGGCAAATTCATAGGTGTCATCGCCCACCACGACCCGGGCGTGTGGAACTGGCTCGACACCGCGGGCAATCGCATCGTGCCGGCGACCTACCGATGGCAGCTGCCGCGCGTTGCCCGGGAAGAGGTGCCGACACCGAGCGCCCGCGTCGTTCCGTTCGCCGCGCTCGCGCGTGAGCTGCCGCCGAGTACACCCGCCATCACACCGGCCGAGCGCGCCGATCAACTCGACCGCCGCCGTCGCGGTGCATTGCGCCGCTACGGCCGCTGACCCTCCAGATCGAAGGAGCCAAGCGGGCCCATTTCGCGAACACTAACGTCGCGCATCCATGAGCTTTCGAGGACAGGCCGCCATCGTCGGGGTCGCCGACTACAAGTCAGAGCGGACGTTCAACGGCCCGCGCCAGTTCTCCCTCGAACAGTGGGCCGACCTCAGCGCCCGCTCGCTCGCCGATGCCGGCATCGAATCGCACGAAGTGAACGGCCTCGTGTGTGTCGGCGACACCGGCGAGTCCGCGATGTTCCATCCGGCGACGATCGCCGAGTACTGCGGGTGGTCGGTCGACTTCGCGGAGCGCGTCGATCTCGGAGGCGCGTCGGCGGTCGCCGCGGTGTGGCGCGCCGCTGCCGCGATCGAGCTCGGCATGTGCGACGTGGTCGTCGTGACGTGCACCGGACGGCCCCGTCCCGACCCTCCGGCGGCGACGCCACAGGCTCGTGCGCGATCGGTCAACGCATCGAGCTGGATCTACGGTTCGCCGCAAGCAGAGTTCGAAGTGCCCTACGGCGACGTGCCGCCCAACATCGGCTTCGCCATGTACGCCACCCGCTACCACGCGCTCTACGGCGCAGATCATTGGGCGCGCGCGAAGATCGCCGCCGATCAACGCACGAGCGCATGCGTGAATCCGAACGCGGTGTTCTTCGACAAGCCGATCACGACCGACGAGGTACTCGACAGCCGCATGATCGCGGACCCACTGCACATCTTCGAGATCGTGATGCTCTGCCACGGTGGCGCGTCGGTCGTGCTCGCCAGCAAGGAGCGGGCGCAACGTTGCCCCAAGCGCCCAGTCTTCCTCACCGGTTGCGGTGAACACCTTTCGCACAAGACCCCGACCTATTCCGTCGACGAAGTGCCCCGCACACCGATTTCGCACGTCGCCGACAAGGCGTTTGCCATGAGCGGGCTGGGCCGCAAAGACATCGATATGGTGCAGCTCTACGACTGCTACACGATCACCGTGTTACTCACGATCGAGCAGTCAGGGTTCTGCGGCGCCGGTGAAGGAATGCAGTTCGTGCGCGACCACGACCTGTCGTACCAAGGCGACTTCCCCTGCAACACGCATGGGGGGATGTTGGGCGCCGGCCAACCCGGCTTTGCCGGTGGCATGTCGATGGTGGTCGAAGCGGCTCGGCAGATCCAAGGGGTCAGCGACAACCGCCAGTTGCGCAAGCACGACACCGCGTACGTATCGGGCACCGGCGGGATCATGAGCGAACAAGCCGCGCTGATCCTTCAGGGCGCGTGATCATGACTGCTTCGATACCAACGCCCGCCAAACCTCGACCGGTACCCACGCCGACTTCGCAACCGTTCTGGGACGCGCTGCGCGACGAGCGCATCCGCATGCAGCGCTGCGAGGCGTGCCACGGGTGGGTGCACTATCCGAGGACGCGTTGCTCGCACTGCCTCAGCGATCGGCTCACGTGGCACGAGCTCGCGGGCACCGGCACCGTGTACACGTTCAGCGTCGCTCGCCAACCGACGACACCGCAGTTCCTCGACGAGACGCCACAGGTGATCGCGGTGGTCACGCTCGACGACGGCCCGCGCGTCACCACGACCATCGTCGGGATCGATGCCGACGACGTGCGCGTTGGTCAATCCGTGCAGGCCGTCTTCGAGCACGGCGACGACGGCATCACGCTGTTGCGGTTCCGCCCGCAGTAGTGGAGGGTCAGCGCCCCGTGATCTCGACTTCTTGACTACGGGCCGCCGGGTACGCGTGCCAGCGGGTTGGAGTGTTTTCGATGAAGCACACCATTGCGTCCAAACCAAGGAAGGGTGAGTCGACCCGTGCGACGGTGAACTCCTGCTCCCGGTGTCGGATGCGGTCGCCTGGTTGCACGTCGTTGACGCCGATGCTTCGCCATGTGTCTGCCATGGCCGACATCATGGCACGGGCCATCGACCCTGCATCTCGGCTATACAGTGCGACAGATCCAACCTGTGAGGGAGTACGCGATGAGCGTTTACGACATCGATATCAAAGGGCTCGACGGCGGGCCTGCGTTGCTCGAGGGGCTCAAGGGCAAAGCGGCCCTGTTCGTCAACGTCGCTTCCAAGTGTGGCTTGACACCTCAGTACACGGCGCTCGAGGCGCTGCACGAAAAGCTCGGTGACAAAGGCTTCTCCGTCGTCGGCTTCCCGTGCAACCAGTTCGGCGGACAAGAGCCGGGCACGGCCGCAGAGATCGCCGAGTTCTGCTCGACCAACTACAACGTCAAGTTCCCGCTCAGCGAAAAGATCGATGTCAACGGCACGCCGCAGCATCCCGTCTACAAAGCCATCACCGGCACCGCGGACAGCAGCGGCCATAGCGGCGACATCCGTTGGAACTTCGAAAAGTTCGTGATCGATCGCAACGGCTCGGTCGTCGCCCGATTCGCGCCCACGGTCGCCCCCGACGATCCCAGCGTTCTCGAGGCCATCGACCGCGCGCTCGCCTGAGCCGCGCCATGGCGGCAGACCTGTTGATCAAGGGCGGTCGCGTCGTCGACGGCACCGGCCACGGCGGGTACACCGCCGATGTCGAAGTCGTCGACGGTCGCATCTCGCGCATCGGGCGCATCACCGACAAGGCCCGCCGAGTGATCGATGCCGATGGTCTCGTCGTGACGCCGGGATTCATCGACATCCACACGCATTACGACGCGCAGCTCTACTTCGAGCCGACGGCGTCGCCGTCGTCGTGGCACGGCGTGACCACTGTGCTCACCGGCAACTGTGGGTTCACGCTTGCGCCGTCCAAGCCCGGCGACGTGCCCTGGCTCGTCAACATGTTGTCGCGGGTCGAGGGCATGTCGTACGACGCGCTCATCCAAGGCGTGGATTTCAGCGGCGGCTCACTCGCCGAGTACCTCGATGGTCTCGACGGACGTATCGGCGTCAACATGGCGCTCTTCGCCGGGCACGCGCCGATCCGGCGCGCGGTGATGGGCGCGGCCGCGTCCGAGCGGGCGGCCACCGCGGCCGAAATCGAGCACATGGTCATCATGTTGCGCCAGGCGATGCGCGAGGGCGCCGTCGGGTTCTCGACATCGCAACTCGACATCCACGCCGACCACGAAGGCAAGCCCGTTCCGCCCAACCTCGCCGAGGCCGACGAGTTGATCGCGCTGTCGAAGGTGCTCGCCGAATTCGACCAGGGCATCATCGAGTTCCTGCCGCGCACGGGCAGCGAGGGTTACTCGCCGGCCGACCGCGCGTTGATGCTGGCAATGTGCACCGCATCGGCCAAGCCGATGAACGTGAACCCGCTGACCCGGTTCCCCGCTAACCCCGAGGCCTGGCGCGTCTCACTCGACTTCGTCGAACAAGCGCAGCGCGAAGGTCACCGCATACACCCGATGTTCATGGTCAACATCAAGGGCATTCATTTCGCGCTCGAATCGACCTTTGTTCTCGACGAGATGCTCACGTTCCGGCGCGTACTCACGTTGCCGTTCGACGAGCGAGTCGTGGCGTTGCGTGACCCGGCGACACGCCAGCAGCTGCATCGTGAGTTCGCCGATCCCACGGGCCGCGCGCTCATCTTCGGATGGGACGAAGTCAAGATCGCCTCGGCGTCCGACCCGGCCCATCACGAATGGATCGGACGCTCCGTCGCCGATCTCGCCAAGCGCGACGGCGGCGTCGACGGGCTCGACTGGCTCATCGACGCCGCGCTGTCCGAGCAACTCGAGACCGTGTTCGTGTGGGAGCGCAGGCCTGATCCGCTCATCACCGAGACGACGCACGCGATCATCCGCCATCCGCTCACAATGGCCGGCAGCAGCGACGGTGGCGCGCACTTGCAGACGTTCTGCGGTGCCGACTACACGACCCGATTGTTCACCGACATGGTGCCAGACGTGCTCAGCTTCGAGCAGGCCGTCTCGCGCCTCACACTGCAACCCGCCGTGCTGCACGGCTTATGGGATCGGGGCATGTTGCGTCCCGGTGCCTACGCGGACATCAACGTGTTGGATCCGCAAGAGCTCGGCGTCGAACCCATCCGCTTCGTACGCGACTTCCCCACCGGCGCGTCACGGTTGATCTTCGGCGCGCGCGGCTATCACCAGATGGTCGTCAACGGCGAGCTACTGATGGACGGCGGCAAGCACACGGGCGCGTTGCCGGGCCGCACCATTCGCTTCAACGGCGCCTGATCTCGATCAGCGCGGGCGATGTCCCCGACGTCCCCGCGGGGACACTTTTGCGCGCGCTTACGCGCACCAATCACCACAAACGAACCCGAGCGCACCACCTGCAACTCCGCCGGCATGTGTGGTGGGGACGTCCCCGCGGGGACGCTTTTGCTAGCACTAATACGCACTAACGAGCACGAACGTTTCGTCGATACTGGTCAACTTCGTCAACACTGGGCGCGGCATTGAAATGGGACCGACACCCAGCGCTCGCGGCCACCCGAAAGCGTCCCCGCGCCGGCGTCTACACGATGTTGTAGAGGCTTGCGGCGTTGTCCCACAGGATCATGCGCCGGTCGGCTTCGTCGAGCTGCGCGAGACCCGATGCCGCGATCGCTTCACGTGAATGCGGCCATGTGCTATCGCCGTGCGGATAGTCGGACGCCCACAACACGTTGCTCGCGCCGATGTGCGGGAGCAGCTCGACGCCGAGGTGGTCTTCTTCGTAGGTGAGGAACACTTGCCGGCGGAAGTAGTCGCGCGGTCGCATCGTCAGCACCGCGTCGTGGATGAGGTCGCGATACTTCTCGTACTCGTGGTCGAGCCGGGCCAGCAGATAGGGCACCCAGCCGAGACCGGCCTCGCCGAACACGACGCGCACGTTGGGATAGCGCTCGAGCAAGCCCGAGAGAATCATCCCCGTGATCACTTCGTCGAGCTGCATCGGCGACACCGCAACACCCGCGGCCATGCGCCAACTGCCCGGCCTGACCTCGATGCTGTGCATGCCCTTGCCGAGGTGGAAGCTGATCGGGATCGCGAGCTCGTTGGCCAAGGCCCAGAAGCCCTCCCAGGCGTCTTCGAACGCGGGATCCGGCCCGGCGAGAAAGTCGACGATCGCACCTCGGTGGCCGAGCGCGGCAGCCCGTTCGAGTTCGGCGGTCGCGGCCGCGGGTGTGTGCGACGGCAACAATGCCAGCACCACGAGCCGATTGGGGTCGGTGCGATTGAAGTCCGCCGCCCAGTCGTTGTACGCCCGCAGGCAGGCCGCGCGCACCTCGAGATCGGGGATCGGCAGCGACAATGGAGGGCCATAGACAACGTGCGCGTGGATGCCGTCGCGGTCCATGTCGGCGAGGCGATCACGGGGGGTACCAGGACGAAAGCCCGGGTCGTTCTGCGTGATCAGGCTCTTGGAACGACGCCCGCTCGGGCCGAGGAGCGCTCCGCCGAGTGACCACATCGGACCGTCATCGGAATCGACGACCACCGGCACCGACGGGCGCATGGCCACGGGCACGCCGGCGACGAACAGGTCGGGTGGCAGCACGTTCATGTCCATGTGATCGTCGGCCGAGATGATCCGCTCAGGTAGCACGGCGCGTTCTTACCACAACGCTTGACAGACCAGACGGTGACGGCCATAGTCCGCAGCCGGGGGTGGTGATGTTCGACGACATCGTGATCGGTGATGCTCTGCCGATCTTCTCTCGCGAGACCCATTTTTCAAACTGGAATCGCTATGCCGCCGTCAATGACGAGTTCATCGACGTGCACATGAGCAAAGAAGCGGCGCAGGCTGCGGGTCAGACCGACGTCTTCGGCATGGGCAACTTGCGTGTCGCGTACGTTCACGCGATGTTGCACGACTGGGTGGGCAACCGCGGCGACATCGCACAGTTCGCCTGCCAGTTCCGCCAACTCAACTTTCTCGGCGATGTTCTCGACATGCACGCGAGCGTGACCGGCAAGGCGCGCGTCGACGGCCACATGCTCGTCGATGTCGCTCTCGGTGTCACCAACCAGAACGGTGACGAGACGATGCCCGGCAGCGCGCAGGTCGTGTTGTTCGGTGATCACGCGGCGATGCCGGCGCCTCCGCCGCAGCCACAGATCGCGACGCGCCAACCCGGCGTGCATCTCGATGCCGACACCATCTCGTGGTTGGGACGCCCACTCGAGCCATTGAACTCGTACCCGATCGACGCCAACGACATCCGCCGGTGGGCCCTGACCGCCTACTACCCAGAGCCGGCGCCGCGCGAGCTCACCGAGATCGCCGACGCGACGGCCGGTCCGTGGCACGAGTTGGTGGCGCTGCGCGACTTCAATCCGTTCGCGTGGAATCACGCGTTCCGGCCCGACATCTATCCGTGGATGCGCGGCATGGGCACCGAGCCCGGTCGACGCGGACTCAACGGCGGGCAAAAGTCGTGGTACTTCGCACCGATGCGCGTCGGCGACGTCATCACCAACAACGTCATGCTGATCGATGCGTTCGAAAAGGAAGGGCGCATGGGCACCATGCTCTTTCTCGTCGACGAGTCACGCTGGACCAATCAACGCGACGAGCTGGTTCGCATCGGCCAACGCACGAGCATCTACTACTGACGGCGGGCCAATGAACGAACCACCGATCGTCGACCTCGGATCAGGGATCTTCGCCCTGCACGATCCGCACCCCGGGCACGAGCGCGACTTCAACCGCTACTACGAACGTGACCACATGTACGCGGCGTGCATTCTGGCGCCATGGACCATCGCCGGTACGCGCTTCGTCGCGACGGCCGACCTCAAACGATTGCGCTACCCCGCGGACGGTCCGTTCGGACCGATCCAAGAGGGCTCGTATCTGACGATGTATTGGATCGTCGCCGGCAAGCTCGACGAGCAGCAGGCGTGGGTCAGCGATCAGATGAAGCTGCTCAACGCGGCCGGCCGCACGTTCGATCAACGGTCCGTGCAAACGGCGACCAGTTACGACTACCTCGGATCATGGCGGCGCGACCCCGACGGCGTACCGCCGTTCCAGGCACTCGATCGTCGCTATAGCGGCGTCGTGTGGGTGGCGGTCGAACGCACCGGCGACGAGTCGGTCGCCGACCTCGCGCAGTGGTTGGCCGATGACTTCCTGCCGGCGCACTTTGCGTCCTCGCCCGTCGAGGTGGCACCCATGTTCACACCGCGGGCCAAAGAGCCATGGTGGCCGGCTGCCGCGCCCGAGGTACCCGGTGTAGGCGAGCGCGTGTTCATCACGTTCTTTCTCGACGGCGACGTGCGCCAGATCTGGCCCGAACACTTCGCCGGCCTCGGGGATGAGCTAGCCGCCACGAACCGCTGTCGCACCTTGATGGTCGCACCATTCATCCCGACGGTCCCCGGTACCGATAGGTATACCGACCAACTGTTCTGACTTCACAACCTAGGGGAGGCATCAAATGGAGATGCGTGGACTCGGCTATCTCGGCATCGCCACGCGCGACGTCGCGGCCTGGCGCTCGCTCATGGTCGACGTGCTCGGCGTCGGCGAATCGGCCGGCCCTCCCGGATCCAATGGCGACACGCTCTATCTCAAGATGGACGACCGCAGCTGGCGCATCGCCGTGCACGCGGGCGAAGACGAGTCATGCGCCTATGCCGGTTGGGAAGTGCCCGGCGAAGACGAGTTCGACGAAGCCGTCGCGCACTTGCAGCGTTCGGGCGTCAAGGTGCGATCCGGCACCGACGCGCTCCGCGCCGCACGCGGCGTGCTCGACGTCGCACAGTTCGACGACCCGTTCGGCAATCACCACGAGCTGTTCTACGGCCCCATGGTCGACGAGTTCGTCTTCGCTCCGCCCAACGGCGGATCGGGATTCGTCACCGACGGTGTCGGCCTCGGTCACGCGCTCTACGTCGTTCCGTCGTGCGGCGACGCCACCGACTTCTTCGGGCGGGTCATGGGCTTCAGGGTCACCGACAAGTTCTCGTGGGGACCCAACGGCGCCGTGTTCATGCGCTCGACGCCGCGCCACCACAGCCTTGCGTACATCGACCTGCCGATCCCCGGCGGCCCGGGCCTCAACCATTTCATGATCGAGGCCAAGACGCTCGAAGACGTCGGCCGCGCGTACGACCGTGCGATGGACGCGCACGTCAATATCGTCAACTCGCTCGGGCAGCACAGCAACGACCCGATGCTGTCGTTCTACGTGCAGAGTCCTTCCGGCTTCAACGTCGAGCTCGGCTGGAAAGGCCTCATGGTCGACGACTCCAACTGGACCGTACGCACCTACACCGGCCGTGGCGAGATGTGGGGTCACCGCGGCATGTTCATGGACAGCATCGCCGACGCCAAGGTCGACTGACAGCCCCATGCACGTTGTCATCTTGGGTGCCGGCGGCCTCGGCTGCGTGATCGGCGCGTGCCTCGCCGAAAACGGCGTCGATGTCTCGCTCGTCGCGCGGCCACAACATGTCGAGTCCATCCTCCGCGACGGCTTGCAGATCACCGGCATCCGCGGTGACCGCAGCGTGCCGATGCGCGCGGTTGTCGATCCGCGCGAGGTCGAGGGTCCGATCGACTATCTCATCTTGTTGACCAAGACCCGGGGCACCGACGTCGCACTCGAGTCGGCGGCGTCTCTGCGCGAACGCACCGCGGTCGCGCTGTCGTTGCAGAACTCGGTCACCAAAGATGACCGGCTGGCCGATTGGATCGGCGCCGATCGTGTGCTCGGCGCAACGACGGTCGAGGCCGCCACGTTGGTCGGCCCCGGGCGAGTGCGGCACACGGCCACTGCACCGACCTCGTTCTACTTCGGCGAGCTCGACGGTCGAGAATCGACACGCGCACAGATACTCGCCGATACCTTCACCAAGGCCGGCATGGGCGCGCAGGCCACCACCGATATCCGCCAGGCCGAATGGGAGAAGTTGCTGCAGATCTCGGTCGTCGCCGGGTTCTCGGCGTCGACCCTCGGCTTTCGCGAGGGCTCTGCGTTCGCGCACGGCATCGCCACTCGCAGCGGCGCCGAACACTACGTAACGATCGCCACCGAACTACTGGCGGTGTATCGGGCGATGGGTTTCGAGCCCCGCGACTTCTTCGCGCCGTTCTCACAGTTCCGCGCGCTCGCCGGGGCGACGTTCGAGGAGGCGGTCGACAACGCGCATGCGCTCGGCACCACCATGGTCGCCAACGGCATCATCGGTCGACCGTCGCTGCACGAGGACATCGTGCAGGGCCGGCCGACCGAGGTCGAAGACGGTCTCGGCACCTACCTCGCCGCCGCCGATCGACACCATGTGGCGGTACCCACCGCCCGCGGCGCGTATCGTGTGATCAAGACGCTGGAGGCCCTGCAATGACGTACCGGGTTTCGACCGACGCGCTGCTGCCCCCCATGACCCCGCAACTCGAGGTCGTGCTGTTGGCCCGCACACTGTGGCGCGAAGGCTACGACGACCATCTCGCCGGCCACATCACCCACAAGCAGCCCGACGGCACGTTCTATACCAACCCGTGGTTCTTGCTATGGGACGAGTTCACACCCGACGATGTCGTGCGCATCGACATCGAGGGCAACGTGCTCGAAGGCCGCTGGCCCGCGGCCCCGGGTGTCAAGTTGCATCTCGAGTTGCACAAGCTGCGCGACGACGTCGATGTCGCCGTGCACAACCATCCCCGTTTCGCCACACTGTGGGCCAATGCCCGCCGCATCCCGCCGTGTCTCGATCAAACATCGGGGCTCGGTGGCGGCAAAGTCGAGGTCGTCAACGAATACGACGGCACCGTCGCCGATGCCGACAAGGCGCGCATCGCGGCCAAGGCCATCGGCGACGCCGACATCGCGTTGTTGGCCGGCCACGGCCTGTTTGTCACCGGATGCGACATCGCCGAGGCGCATCTGCGCTGCGTCGCGTTCGAGCAACGCTGCCGCGAGGCCTACCAGGTCGAGCAGATCGGTGAGGGTATCGAGCTCGCACCGGACGTGCTCGACACGCTCGGCAAGGCCAAGTTCGACGGGTTTTGGGAGGCGATGGCCCGTCGCGAACTGCGCCTTGATCCGTCACTGATGGCGTTCGTCGCGACCTGACAACGCGCGCCACACCCGCTCGGGGGTCAACGGCGTCTCGACCTCGGCACCGAGCGCGTCACACACCGCGTTGCGTACGGCCGCGACCGCGCCGATCGTGCCTGACTCGCCGATGCCCTTCGCGCCGAGCGGGTTGGCCGGTGTGGGTGTCTCGATCGAGTGCAACGTGAACGACGGCAACTCGGCGGCCGACACGATGGCATAGTCGGTGAAGTTGGTCGTCAGTGGTTGCCCGTCATCGTCGAAGGCGACGCCCTCGTAGAGCGCCTCGGCGATGCCCTGAGCGAGACCCCCGTGCAACTGCCCGTCGGCGATCACCGGGTTGATGATCGTGCCGGCATCGTCGACCGCGACAAGTTGTACGACACGTGCGTCTCCGGTCTCGTCATCGATCTCGACGACTGCGAGGTGCGCACCAAAGGGGAACGTCATCGAACCGGTGAACATCGTCGTCTCGCCCAGCGCATGGTCGTTCCCTTCACGCGCCACGGTCCACCAATCGATCACCCGCGCCGGCGTGCCCACGACATGGAATACCCCGCGCGTGGCATCGAGCACGACATCGGCGATGTCCGCTTCGAGCAGCGCGGCAGCAACCGGCAGCGCCTTGTTCACGAGTGCATCGCACGCCTGTTTGACCGCCGAGCCGGCGAGTTGCACCGACCGCGACGCATAGGTGCCCAGACCCATCGGCACCTGGTCGGTGTCACCGCTGACGACGTCGACGTCGTCCATCGCGATGCCGAGCAACTCGCTCGCGATCATCGACCACGTCGTGACGTGGCCCTGTCCGTGCGGTGACGAGCCCGTGCGCACGACGACCCGGCGACGATCGCCGTGCACGGTGACGGTGCCGAACTCCATGGCCGGGCCGGCCGCCGTCGACTCGACATAGACCGCGACGCCGATGCCGAGACGACGACGGTCGCCCGCGTCGCGCCGGCGTCGTTGCTCGCGTCGCAGCGCGTCGTAGTCCGAGACTCGTATCAGCTCGTCCAACGCGCGCTCGTAGTCGCCGGTGTCGTAGACGGTGCCGACGGGCGTGGTGTACGGAAACGAGTCGCGGGCCACGAGGTTGCGCCGGCGCAATTCGATGGGGTCGATGTCGATCGTGCGGGCGAAGACGTCGACGGCTCGCTCTATCGCGCCGGTCGCCTCGGGACGTCCGCTGCCGCGATACGCCGACACGGGCGTCGTCGCGGAAAACGTCGCGCGCGCAGTCGCCCGCGCCCGCGCGATTGCGTAGACGCCCGTCGTCATGCGCACGGTTGCTTCGGGCGCATACGCACCAAGGCTGGCGTAGGCACCGGCGTCCTGTTCGATCTCGAGGAGGTATGCGAGCAACTTGCCCTCGCGCGTGCCGCCCAAGGTGACCCGGTGCCGTTGTCCGCGCCCGTGGTGCATCGCCATCATGCTCTCGGTGCGAGTCTCGCTCCACCGTGCCGGTCGGCCGAGACGGCGCGCCACCCACGCCGTGACCACGTCTTCGGGATAGTTGCTGAACTTCGGCCCGAAGCCTCCACCGACATCGGGAGCGATGACCCGCACCATCGCGGGGTCGAGACCGAAGATCGATTGCAGCCCCATCTTGACCGCGTGTGGCGCCTGCACGCTGACCCAATGGTGCAACCGGCCCGCGCTGTCCCATGCCGATGCGGCCGAACGCGTTTCGAGCGGGCAGGCCGCCATCCGTTGGTGCACGACTTCGGTGGTGACGACGACCGTGCACTCGGCGAACAATCCATCGAGCGGATCGCCGACCTCGTAGCTCGCGGCCAGATCCGTATCGCGCTCGGGGAACAGCAGCGTGTCGCGACTGCAAGGCGCGTACTCGACAGTCACGTGTTCGGCGGCATCGACAGCGGCCACCATCGAGTTGGCCGCGATCACTGCGACCGGTTCGCCGACATAGCGAACGCGATCGCGCGCCAGTAGCCGGGCCGAGAGCACGGGGTCGAAGCGCGGCAGCACCGGTGGCATGTCGCCGACGTCGAGATCATGCGCGGTGTACACCGCGCGCACGCCCGGCTGACCGAGGGCCGGTGCGACGTCGATGGCCACGAGCTCGGCGTGGGGCTGCGTCGATCGCACGAAGTGGAGATGTACACAATCGTCGAGCAACGGATCGCGTACATCGGCGACGTAGGTGCCGCCGGCGGTGAGGAACCGTGGGTCTTCTCGCCGGAGGACGCGTTGGCCGAGTATGCGCACGGGCCGAGACTAGGGCCCGAGCGGCCCCTGAGAGCGGAGTACTAGATCTTGTCCCCCGTTGTGCGAGTTGCTAACTTCCTCTCGTTCTCGTCCGACGATACCAACGAGGACACGTCGGCGAACGGGGGTACGACGATGACGATGTACCTGCATCGTGTAGGCGCCGTCTCCAATCCCAAGCGTCACACATGGGAGCCCGCCGCGTGCGCGCTCTACGCCGTGGCGGTCGGAGCCGGTGTCGACGACACCAGCTTCACGCTCGACACCTACGACGGGCGCGACCAACTCGTATATCCCACCTTCGTGCTCTCGGGTGTACTCGCCGCCGAGTCGATGTCGTGGCCCGATCCCTGCTTCCAAACGGGCGACTATTCGCCGCACGAGTTGGTGCTCGGCGAGCAGGGCATCGTCTTCCACGCACCGATCCCGGCGCGCGGCGACGTCAACGTGACGACAAAGGTCGCGGCCATCTACGACAAGGGTTCGGGCGCGCTCGTCGTGCTCGAGAGCCTCGCCCGTGACAACACGACGGGCCAACCGATGTTCACCGCGTCGACCGGGGTCTTCGTCACCGGCCACGGGTCTTTCGGCGGCGAGCGCGGCCCGGCCAACGCGTTGCGCACGAACCCGCCCGATCGGCGTCCCGACGCGTCGTCGTGGTCCGAGACGTCGCGGGTGCAGACACTCATCTACCGCTATGCCGGCAACGACCGCAATCCGATTCACGCCGACCGCGATGTCGCGTGGAAGGCCGGGTACCGCGAGCCGATCCTCATGGGTCAAAACACCATCGGCTTCGCCTGTCGTGCGCTCGTCCACGAATTGGGTGACGGCGACCCGACACGGTTGAAGTCGATCGGCGGCCGGTTTGCCGCCCCGGGCTACAACGGCGACATCCTCGTCACCGAGATGTGGCACGGCGGTGACCTCGGTCGCGACGAGCGCGGCAATGATGTGGTGTTGTTCCGGGTGCTCAACCAGCGACGCGAGGTACTCGTCGATCGCGGCCGAGCCACGATCGCCCCCTGAGACTGCCGATGCTCGACAGCAAGCCACAACTCTGGGCGATGATCGAAGCGCGCGCCGCACTGTCGCCCGACAAGGTTCTCGTCGTCGACGACAACGACCGCTCACTCACCTTCGGCGACTACCGCGCCCAGGCCGAGCGGGTCGCCGCGCACCTCCACACATTGGGTGTGCACGCCGAGACGCGCGTGGCCTGGCAACTGCCGACGTGGATCGAATCGATGGTGCTCGTCGGCGCGCTCGCTCGACTCGGTGTCACGCAGATACCGATGCTGCCGATCTACCGCGAGCGTGAGGTGCGCTTCATCCTGCGCCAGACCGAGCCGCAGGTGTTCATCGTGCCGGGCGTGTGGCGGGGGTTCGACTACCGGTCGCTCGCCGACCAAGTGACGGCAGAGCTGCCCAACCCTTGCGTTGTCATGACCGCCGACCGATCACTGCCCGAAGACGATCCCTCGCACCTGCCGCCTCCCCCGCCGACGCTCGATGACCCGACTCGCTGGGTCTTCTACACATCAGGCACGACCGGCGATCCAAAGGGCGCGTTGCACAGCGACGCCGCGATCCTTGCCGGCGCGGCCGGCGTCATCGACTCCTACGCCATCACCGAACGCGATCGCTACCCCATCGTGTTTCCGTTCACCCACGTTGGTGGCATCGGCATGCTCTTCATCCAACTCGCCACGGGTTGCGGCGCGATCGCCGTCGAGCAATTCGACGCCGAACGCACCCCGCCGATCCTCGCGAAGCACGGTCTCACCATCGCCGCGGGCGGCACGCCGCTGGCGCTCATCTACCTGCAGCAGCAACGCAAGCACCCCGACACGCCGCTGTTCCCCGACGTGCGCTTCGCCATGACCGGCGCGGCCACTACCCCTCCCGGCCTGCACGCCGAACTTCGTCGAGAGCTCGGCGGCACCGGCGCGCTTGCCTGCTATGGCCTCACCGAGGCGCCGTTCCTCACGGTGAATTCGTACAAGGACACCGACGAGCAGCGGTCGCAGACGGTCGGCCGCCCCATCGGTGGTGCGGTCCTGCGCGTCATCGACGCCGAGGGTCTGCTCTGCCCACCCGGCGAGAGCGGCGAGGTGCGGGCCAAGGGGCCGCAGATCTGTCGCGGCTATCTCGACTCCACACGCAACGTCGACGCGTTCGACGACGAGGGATGGTTCCGCACCGGCGACCTCGGCCGGCTCGACGAAAACGGGTTTCTCACCATCACTGGGCGGCTCAAGGACATCATCATTCGCAAAGGCGAAAACATCGCGGCCAAGGAGATCGAAGACATCCTCTACGAACATCCTTCGGTCGCAGATATCGCCGTCATCGGTTTGCCCGATGATCTGCTCGGCGAGCGGTGCTGCGCAGTCGTCGTGCTCCGCGACGGTGCGACACTCGACTTGAGCGAGATCGTTACGTACTGCCGCGACGCCGGCCTCGCGACGCAGAAGATCCCCGAGCAACTCGAGATCCTGCCCGACCTACCCCGCAACGCCAGCGGCAAAGTGCTGAAATTCAAACTGCAAGAGCAATTCGCCGCGACCTAGTGCGGCTGCGCCGCGACGCTGGGGCGGCTGCGCCGCGGAACCACCCATTTCACGAGCGCTCTTGTCGCGGCGAAGCCGCCCATCCGGTGCGGCGGAGCCGCACAGTTAGCCCTGGGTGTGATCGACGCGGCGTTGAATTCCGCGCCGGGACCCAGCTACGAGCCGTTCCCGTCCGAGGACGAGCGCCGCGATGTTGCGAGTGCGATCATTCAGTCAGTCAGCGTCGACCCGGCAAACACGAGTATCAACGCCGCGTCGAGCGACCGCCATCACGAAGTGGGATTCACTGTCCGAGTTCGCGAGGCGTACAGCAATGCCGGTCGCGGGGAGCTTCGCATCGACACGGCACAACTACAGCGACTCGCAGCGGAGCGAAGGGTCAAGCATCTCAAGCTCTCGCTCTGTGATACGACCGGGGACAGCTTCACGGCGAGCGGGTCGGAGCGGCTCGGTTGCGTCGTCTGGGATCTCGAGCCGACGGGCGCGCCCGTCTCGATTCGCGCTCGCGTCGCATCTCGGACGCTCGCAGCAACCGGCGACGACTTGTCGGCGCTTGGCGCGGCGATGCCGCTCATCTGCATCGGCTTCGCGTTCTGCTTCGCCGCGAAACGCTGCCGCGATCCATCTGCTTTCAGACTCTGGTAGCAAAACCGCACGGTGGGCATGCTTTCTTGCTACGAGAGTTCGCGTGATGCCGCAGCTCGCGGCCACGGTGAAGCCGCCCTGCCGCTACCCCTCGGCGAGCAGATCGGCGGCGGCCTTTTCTACGACGGTGCCTTTGAAGAAGTCGGGATTCATGCCGCCGTGCAGACGTACGGCGTTGGCGAACGCGAAGTCGCGGAAGCCGCGGGCATCGATCAGTTCTTGCTCGACCATCTCGAACGCCTTGGGCACGACCTCGCGCATGTCGGGCACGTCGAAGTGCCCGATGTCGGACCCGAGCATCGCGTTCAGGCGAACACCGAATGGATTGAGCCGTTCGTCGAACGCCGCCGCGACCATGCGGTCGTCGCCCTCACACCCGAAATAGAACGGCCGCGTGAACAGGTCGGGAATCTCGCTCTCGTGCTCGAGCCCACAGGCGTGCCAGTCG
>JBDTLT010000073.1:0-23094 GCA_039934635.1 Acidimicrobiales bacterium | reverse complement strand
CGGCATGGTGGTCATCGACGAGCAGCATCGCTTCGGCGTCGAACAGCGCGCCGCGCTGCGGGAGAAGAGTGCCACTGATCTCACTCCCGACGTGCTGGTGATGACCGCGACACCAATTCCGCGCACGGCGGCGATGACCGTCTACGGTGATCTCGACGTCTCGGTGCTCGACGAGTTGCCCCCGGGACGTACGCCCATCACCACGGTGTGGGCCCAAACGCCGCTCGAAGAAGAGGCTGTGTGGCAGCACGTGCGGGATGAAGTCGCGGGAGGACGTCAGGTGTATGTCGTGTGCCCCCTCATCGACGAATCCGAAACGCTCGAAGTGCGCTCGGCCGAGGAGACCTACGCGCAGTTGTCCAACGTCGAGTTGACCGGCTTGAAACTGGGTTTGTTGCACGGACGTTTGTCGTCGGCCGAAAAGGAACAGGTGATGACGCTGTTCCGCGCGGGCAAGCTCGACGTGCTCGTCGCGACCACGGTGATCGAAGTCGGTGTCGACGTGCCGAACGCGACGATCATGGTCATCCTCGACGCGTACCGGTTCGGCATCGCACAGCTGCACCAATTGCGCGGTCGTGTCGGTCGCGGCGCGCAACAGTCGTACTGCTACCTCGTCGGCGAGGCAACGACTCCTGACGGCGTCGCTCGCATCGAGGCGCTCGTGGCCTCGACCGACGGGTTCGCGTTGGCCGAAGTCGATCTCGATCTGCGCGGCGAGGGCACGATCATGGGGGAGCGGCAAAAGGGACGCAACGATCTCAAGTTGGCGTCGCTGCGGCGTGATCGTGAGTGGGTCGTCGCCGCGCGCGAAGCGGCATTCGAGCTCGTCGATCACGACCCCGGTCTGCAGTCCGAGTTCACGTTGCTGCGCGACGAAGTCGAGTTGATCCTCGGCGATGACGCCGCCGAGTTCTTGATGAAGAGCTGACCAACTTGTGCGGCTCCGCCGGGCCGCTCGGGCCCTAGTTCTGTAGCGGCAGCAGGATCGACGCCAGGCTTTCGAGCTCTTCGGTCCAGCCGGCCGGCGGGTCGCCGTAGGGCAGCACCACGAACTTGGACGCCCCGGCATCGATGAATCGTTCGATCATGCCGCACAGCTGATCGCGGCTGCTGGCCACGATGTCGCTCGGTGATGCTTCGGGCTCACGCTTACGGATGATGTCGACGATGCCTTGCGGCAGCGGGCCTTCGATATACGGCAACAACACCCCGAAGTGCTCTTGATCGACGAGCCGACCCGCTTGTTCTGCGGCACGGTTGACGATCGTGATGCCTTTGCGCACGGAGTCGGGTGTGCAGAACGACGGCAGCCAACCGTCACCTAGTCGCCCGCATCGTTGGAGCTCGACCGCAGACGCGCCACCGAGCCATACATCGATGTGTTTGGAGAGGGGCTTGGGCTCGACGGTCACGCCGTCGAGGTGGAAGCGGCTGCCGTGATGCACGACTTGGTCTTCTGCCCACAGCCGCCGCATCAGTGGCAGCGCTTCTTCGAACCATGGCGCGCGTTCGTTGCGCAGCAAGCCGAATGCCTGTTGTTCGAGCGGATTGACGGCACCGAGGCCGACGGCGGGGAACGCACGGCCGTTGGAAAGGCGGTCGAGACTCGCCAACGCCTTGGCCAGCACGACCGGATTGCGCCCCGGCAGCACCATGACGGCCGTGCCCACCTTGAGCTTGCGCGTACGGGCGACGGTGAACGTCATGGCTACCAGCGGATCGAGGCTGGGCCCGTTGATGCGCTCGGTGAACCACAGCGAATCGAAGCCGAGCCGCTCGAGTTCGTCGACGATATGGCCGAGGGTGGCCCCATCGGCGAGATCGGTCGCCGCGCCCAAGCCCAATCCGATGCGGATCTTCATGGGAGAGTTCTACACCTCGTTGCCGGGGCCCACGCCCCGGCCGTACACCTCGTTGGCGGGGCTTACGCCCCGTCCGTACACCTCGTTGGCGGGGCTGACGCCCCGCCAACTGGTTGGTGTGTATGTGTCGCGGCCGCTCCAGCACCCCCCGGCTGTGACTTCAGTCGACTGGCGGGACTTCGACCCCGAAACGTCGAGAATGGTGCAACGCCCCCGGTGCGGGCAATGGTCCGGACGGTTCAACGGAGGTTGGCGCAAATGGTCGGAATTGAGCAGACACCCGCCGAGATCGCCTGGGGCGCCCAGACACAGCTGGCGATAGAGAACTTCCCGATCTCGGGTCGGCCGGTCGACCCCCGGCTGTTGCGCGCGCTGGCGCGCATCAAGGCGGCGGCAGGCACCGTCAACGGTGCGCTCGCTGACGTGCCCACTGTCGATACGGCGATGGGTCGCGTCATCGCGGAAATCGCGAGCGAAATCGCCGATGGCGCATCGCTCGATCAGTTCCCCATCGACGTGTTCCAGACCGGCTCGGGTACGTCGACCAACATGAACATGAACGAGGTCGTCGCAACGTTCGCGAGTCGCCGGCTCGGTCGCGCGGTGCATCCCAACGATCACGTCAACGCTTCGCAGTCGTCGAACGATGTGATTCCATCGGCCATCCGTATCGCCGCGGCGGCGGGGGTGGTCGACGAGTTGCTTCCGGTACTCGAACGGCTGACGCGCGTGCTCCGGCGCAAGTCGCGCGAGTTCGCCACCGTCGTCAAAGCCGGACGAACACACCTCATGGACGCCACGCCGATCACGCTCGGCGCGGAGTTCGGCGCGTACGCGACGCAGATCGATCTCAACATCGACCGATTGCGTGCGTGCATCCCGCGCGTCTGCATGCTGCCGCTCGGTGGGACCGCGGTCGGCACGGGCATCAACGCGCCTCGCCAGTTCGCGCCTCGCGTGGTGCGCCGTCTTGCCAACTCGACGTCGCTTCCGTTGCGGGTCGCGCGTGATCGCGTGGCGCGGCAATCAGCGCAAGACGAACTGGTCGAGCTCTCGAGTCATCTTCGCACTCTGGCGATGTCCCTGGTCAAGGTGGCCAACGACGTGCGCTGGATGGCGTCGGGCCCGCACAGCGGGCTGAACGAGATCGAGCTGCCCGCGCTGCAAGCCGGCTCTTCGATCATGCCGGGCAAAGTCAATCCCGTGCTGTGTGAAGTGGTCACACAAGTCGCGGTGCAGGTGTTCGGCAACGATGCCTCGGTGGCCTTCGCCGGATCACAGGGTTCGTTCGAGCTCAACACCTATCTGCCCGTCATCGCCCACAACGTGCTCGAGTCGATCACGCTGTTGACGAATGCAACCAGAGAGTTCACCGAGCGTTGTGTCAGTGGGATCATCGCGCACGAAGAAGTCTGTCGCGACTACGCCGAACGTTCGCCGGCCATCGCGGCTGCACTCAACGAACGCCTCGGCTACGACCGAGTCGCCGAAGCAGTGCACGAGGCCGAACGACAAGGCGTCACCGTGCGCGAGGTCGTGCGCGAACGCGGATGGTTGAGCGCACGCGAACTCGATGCGCTGCTCGATGTGCAGCGACTCGCCTCTCCCCAGTGACTCAGGAGGCGAGTGCAGGGGTGCCGGGGTAGGCGACAGGGTCGCCCTTTGCCGGGATCGTCGGCTTGCTCCAACTCGTGAAGCGGGCCAACTCTTCGGCCAGCGGTCGCCACGTTGCCGGGTCCCAACCTTCGGCCACGCCGAGCAGCGAGCAGTCTTGGCGCAGGACGACCAACGATGGCAGTACCGAGAGGCCAAGTGATTTGACGAGCGCCCGGTGGGGATCGATGTAGGTGAGAAACTCGTCGGCCAGCGGGCCGAGGAATTGTTTGGCGCCTTCGCGGTCGGCCGTGACCAGCCACGCGACTCGGCAGTCGGCCCCCCGAAACGTCTCGAAGATGCGCTTGACCGTGGCCAGCAGCCACGCGCTCTCGTGGGTGTAGGGGTCGATGACGGCGAGGACCAGGGGGAATGTCGTGAGCCAGTTGGAGAGCGGCCGAGCCTCGCCCGACAGGTGCTCGAGATCGAGTGCGGGATCTGGAGCCGTTGCCACGGCGGCAGACGGTAGCGCACGACACTTTCCGAACGCCGCATCCAGCGCCCAACCGCTGCCGGAGTCCGAGCGTTAGGCTCGCGTGTCGATGCATCCGATCGAACGTCTGCGCTACGTCGCCCGGGCGTCGGGCGCGCCACCGGCCGCCGTGGCCCGCGAGTCGATTGGTGCATTGATGACCTTCGACGATGATCCTCGGGGGTTGCTGAACGCCTGCCGCCGGCTGGTCACCCGCCACCCTCGATCGGGCCCGATGATCTGGCTGGCGTCGCGTGTCTTGACGGCGGGCGACCCCCGCAGCGAGGCGCGGGCGGCCGCTGCCGAGCTCGACGGGGACCCGACGGCCGACGAACTGTCCTACGCGCTCAGCGACGACGCGAGCGTGGTCGTGATCGGGTGGCCCGAGGTCATCGCCCGTGCGCTCGTGCGGCGCGGCGACATCGAAGTGCTTGCGATCGACGCTCACGGCGAAGGG
Organism: Acidimicrobiales bacterium; assembly: GCA_039934635.1. Lineage (GTDB taxonomy): Bacteria > Actinomycetota > Acidimicrobiia > Acidimicrobiales > WLNW01 > DATLFA01. The sequence goes on along the minus strand of JBDTLT010000073.1, from coordinate 18,647 downwards.
TCGGCGTTCGCTCGCCGGCTCGAACAAGGCGACGCGTGCGCCGCGTCGATCCCGTGCGAAGGCATCGCCGCCGCGATCGCGGCGTGTGACATCGTGCTACTCGAGGCGAGCGCGATCGGCCCACAGCAATTCGTGGCGGTTGCCGGTTCGTTCTCGGCTGCCGCTCTCGCTCGTGCGCTCGATGTTCCCGTATGGCTCGTCGGTGGCGTGGGTCGCGTTTTGCCGGCACGGGTCTTCGACGCAGTGGCGTCCCGCGTGGGCGACGCCTCCGAGCCGTGGAACGACGAAGACGAGCTGGTTCCGATCGATTTCGTCGATCACATCGTGGGGCCTTCGGGTGTGCGGCCGAGCGCTCAAGCGTTGCGTGAGTGCTCGTGTCCGATCGCCCCTGAGCTATTCGGCAACCTCGACGACGGGTGACCGAGAGAATCCGGCACGGCCATTACAATCGGCGCAATGTCCAGCCGCTCGCGCCACCTTCCGCGGCGCTCGTGCCTCTCGGTGCCGGCGTCGAGCGACAAGATGGTGGCCAAGGCCGCGACACTCGCCGCCGACATGATCTTCCTCGATCTCGAAGACTCCGTGACGGCGCCCGAAAAACCCGCAGCACGCCAGCGCGCCGTTGCCGCGCTGCGCGACATCGAGTGGCACGACAAGGTGGTCGGTGTACGCGTCAACGCGTGGGACTCGCCGTTCACGGTCGATGATCTCGTCGCAATCATCACTGCGACGAGCGCGCGTCTCGACATCATCATGTTGCCCAAGGTGCAGACGCCCGGCGAGGTCGAAGCCCTGTCGTTGATGCTCAACCAACTCGAGCAATCCGCCGGCCTTTCACGCGGTCACATCGGCATCGAGATCCAGATCGAAACCGCGCGGGGCCTCGTCGATGTCGAACGAATCTGCGCCGTGTCGCCCCGCATCGAAGCGGTGCATCTCGGGCCCGGTGACATGGCGGCGTCGTTGGAGATGCCCGTCATCTCCGGGGGCGTACATCTCGACGAATACCCGGGCGACCACTTTCACTACGTATTCAGTCGCATCCTCGTCGCGGCGCGGGCAAACGGGCTTCAAGCACTCGACGGGCCGTACTTCCGCATCAAAGACCTCGATGGGTTGCGCGACTACACCCAACGCCCCCGGGTACTCGGCTTCGATGGCAAATGGGCGCTGCATCCCGATCAGATCGCGATCATCAACGAACTGTTCTCGCCGACACCCGAACAGTTCGAAAGGGCGTGCGCAATGCTCGAGGCCTACGAACAGGCCATCGCCGTCGATGGGCGCGGTGCGGTGTGGTTCGAGGGTGAGATGATCGACGAGGCATCGCGCAAGATGGCCGCCAAGTTCGTCGCCCGCGGCGAGCGCGCGGGTCTGGTCCGTCGGAGTTCCCCGCATGGCGCCTGACAGCAGCGGCCCCCGCCCGCCGCGGGCGCCCGCCGACGTCTATCGCCGCCGTCGCCTGGTGGCGATGGCGATCGTCAGCGTCCTTGTGGTCGCCGGCTTCGCGTTCGCCGGTTCACGGGGCGGTGGCGATTCCGGCGACGGTGATGTGTCGGCCGGTGGCTCACAGCCGACACAGCCGACCGCGCAAGGTAAGCCCGGCGGCGCGACGACGACCCGACCGCCCCGGGTGGTCACGATGATGTTCACGGGCGACACCTTGGTGCATGGCGCGGTGTACCAACAGGCACAGAGCTATGGCTCCAAGTCGGGCAAGGCGTACGACTTCCGACCCATGTTCGCCAAAGTGCGTCCGATCATTTCGTCGGCCGATGTCGCGATCTGTCACCAAGAGACGCCACTTTCCGCCGACGACAAGCAGCTGTCGGGCTATCCGGTCTTCAGCACACCCCACGAGATCGCCGACGCACTGTTCGACACCGGCTACGACGGATGTTCGACCGCGTCGAACCATTCGTTCGATCGCAACGTGCAGGGCATCACCGACACCGCGAACGTGTTCGACCAGGTGGGCCTCAAGCAATCCGGCATGGCCCGCACGCCGGAGGAGAACGCAAAGGCCACGATGTACACGGCGAACGGCGTGACGATCGCGCACCTCGCGTATGCGTACGGGCTCAACGGCTATGTGTTGCCCGCCGACAAACAGTGGTTGGTGCGGCTCATCAACAAGGACAAGGATTCACCCATCGATCAGCCGTACAACCCGCAGTACGTCCTCGCCGATGCCAAAGCAGCCAAGGCGGCCGGCGCCGACCTCGTCGTTGTCAGCCTTCACTGGGGCGCGGAATATCAGTCCAAGCCGACACCGGCGCAGGTGACGTTGGCCAACACGCTGTTGGCGTCGCCTGACATCGACTTGATCGTCGGTGCGCACGTGCACGTGATCCAGCCGATCGACCGAGTGGGCGAGAAGTACGTGCTCTTCGGGGTGGGCAACTTCTTGTCGAACCAGTCGCCCCAGGCGGACCCCACGTTGCCGGCGGCGTCCCAAGACGGCGTCATCGTCGACGTGACGTTCACCGAGACGGGTGCCAGCGGCGCGTTCAAGACGACGAAGGTCGCCTTCACGCCGACGTGGGTCGATCGCAGCGGCTACGTCATCACTCCCGTCGCCGCCGCGTTGAAAGACGCCGCGACACCGGCCGCGACCAAGTCCGTCTTGCAACAATCGTGGCAGCGCACGACCACGGCGATCAACGCCAACGGCGCCGCGGACAAGGGCGTCGCGCCCACCGACGTGCCGTAAGGTTTCCCGCGCGTGAGAACGATGCGGGCGAAACTCGAGGCGGGCCGCTCGTCGTTCGACGTCACCACCGCCGCGGCAGTGGCGCTCACCGTGGCCAAGCTCGTGGGCGCGGCGCTCAACCCGCTGCACTTCCGCCCGCTCACCCCGCACGACGACGCCTTGTACGTGGGGCGGGCCGTGCAGATGATGCAGGGGCATTGGGTCGGCGTACTCGACCAGTACACGTTCATGCGAGGACCGCTCTACCCGCTATACCTCGCGTTCATCGGTCGTAGCGGTCTGCCCCTTTCGATCGTCGAGCAGTTGTTGATCTGTGCCGCGTCGTTCTGGGTGGCGCGCGAGATCGCTCACTTCGCCGGCAACGGCCGCAAGACGACCGCAGGTGTCTACCTACTCGTCCTGCTGTTCCCATTCCAAGAGACGTGGTCGGGCAGCCACCTGATCCGCGACAACCTGATGCACGTTGCGTTGCTCGTGGTTGTCGCGCTGGGTTTCGCGGCGTGGCGCGACTCGCGGCACCGATCGTTGTTGTCGTTCTGTCTCGCACTGGGCGCAATGTCGATACTGCGCGAAGACGCGCTGTGGCTCGCGCCGGCCGCGGTCGCCGTCATTTACCTGCACGCTCGCCGCGTACTGGCCGCGGGCGGCATCCGGCGCGTCGCACCGCTGCTGTTGGTCGCCTTACTGGCCATGATCGGGCCGCAATTGGGTGTGATCGCGCTCAACGCGCATTATGGCCTGCCCGCCCGCACGCTGTTCGACGACAAGCACTTCGGCCGGGCCCATCAGGCGCTGGCGCGGTACGTCAACGACGGCAGTTCGTCGCCGTTCACGTTCACCGCCGAGCTCCAAGAACACGTTGCGCAGGCGAGCCCCGCCTACGCGCGCGTCGCCCCCGTGATGGCTCGGTGGCGCGACCCGGCCGGCGTGCTCGAGGTCGACTACTTCCGCTTCGGGCTGGCGGACGCGCTCTCCGGTGCAGATCTGATCGGCGAACGGCGAGACCGCAACGCGCTCCTCGACGCGATCGCCGATGAGGTTTCCGCGCTTTGTGAGGCCGAAGGACGGCCCGCCTGCCATGCGTTCACCGGCCCGGTGCCGATGGGCGTGGTGCGGGCGCGCGATGTGGTCCACGCGGCGGCTCGGCCCTTCGCCGACCCGGCGATGCTGTTCACCGTCGACGTCGCCCGCGACAAGAGCGCCGCCGACGCGGGACCGGTCGCGATCGTGGACGACTTCGAGAACGTGAGTAATCAAAACCCGCGAGGCGCGTCGCTCTCGGCCGAAGGCGAGCTCGTGATGTATTCCAGTTCGAGTGGCATTGCGTGGTGGTGGGACCGTGTGATGCTGGCGATCGCCGCGGTCGCGATGCCCGTGCTGCGCATTGCCGGTCTCGGCGCGGGGGTCGTCTTGTTGCGCCGCCGTTGCACGGCGCCGGTGGTCGCGGGGCTCGTGTTGCTCGGCGCGGCCTATATGCGCGCCGCGCAAGTCGCGCTCGCGACGCGCTTCTCCATGGCGTACTACGGGCAGTTCTACCTTCAGTCGAGCGCACTGCTGTTGCACCTGGCCACGATCCTGTGGCTCGCTAGTGCGGCTCCGCCGCAACGGATCGGCGGCTTCGCCGCGGGAAGGGTTCGATCCAGCGCGGAATCTAACAGCTAACTCAACCAACTACTACTCCGCGGTGAGGCGGCGTGTGATGACTTTGATGCAGAGTGTTTCGTCGGCGCCTTCGAAGATCGAGAGCACTCGTGCGTCGACGAAGTAGCGGCTGACGGGGTATTCCTCGGCGTAGCCCATGCCGCCGTGGATCTGCATGGCTTCGCGCGTGACCCATTCGGCGGCGCGGCAGACGTAGGCCTTGACCATGCTGGCTTCGAGCATGCCGGTGCCTTCGGCCATCATTCGCGAAACGCGATAGGCGAATTGGCGCCCCGCCTGGATGAGCATCGCCATGCGGCCGAGTTTGGCCTGCGTGAGTTGGTACTCCGCGATGGGTTGTCCGAACACGACGCGATCGCGTGCGTAGTCGCGGGCTGCTTCATAGGCGGCTTGCATGAGCCCGACAGCGCGGGCCGCGGTTTGCAGGCGGCCGTTCTCGAATCCTTCCATCTGTAGGTAGAAGCCGCGGCCGATGCCGTCATCGAGACCGATGAGGTTTTCGCCGGGCACCCACCAGTTGTCGAACGCGACTTCGTAGCTGTGCATGCCGCGATAGCCGATGGTATCGATGGCCCGCCCTTGCATCGTGCCGCCTTGCGGCTGGTCGAAGGAGAAGCCGTGGCCCTCGCCGCGTTCTTTGGGCACGATGAACGTCGACAGGCCGCGATGGTTGTTGCTCGTCGGATCGGTGCGGGCCAGCAACATCAGCACATCGGCGCGCGCCGCGAACGTGCACCACGTCTTGGTGCCGTTGATGCGATAGCCACCGTCGCTTTGCGCGGTGGCGCTGACCCGCACACCGGCAACGTCGGAGCCATAGTCGGGTTCGGTGACTGCGATGGCGACCATCGCGTCGCCCGTGGCGATGCGCGGTAGCCACTGGCGTTTCTGTGCGTCGGTACCGCCGCGCATCAGGGCCCTCGTGAGTATCTCGGGGCGGGTGATGAGGGACCCGCCGATACCCAGTGACGCCCGCGAGAGCTCTTCGGTAGCGACCACCATTGCCAGGTAGTCGTCGGCGCCGCCGGCCGCGAAGCCGCCGAACTCTTCGGGCACCGACAGGCCGAACCCGCCGATTGCCGCGAGGCCTTCGATCACCTCTTCGGGCACGTCGTCGTTGTGGCGGTGCACCCGCTCTGCCGCGGGGCGCACTTTGTCGTCGGCAAAGCGGCGGAACGTTGCGGCGACGAGTTGGAAGTCGTCGTCGAGCCCGCGGTCGCCTTCGGTGGTGGCCAAGGCGGCCACGAAACGCGGGTCGCGATAGGTGGACACGACCTCGTGCACCGCATCGAGCGCGCCGACCGCGACACCCCAGAGGTGCTCGCGCCCGAGAATCTTCGATGCGAGGTCGTGCAACGCGTCAGCCGCGAACGCGGCGCACAGTCGGGCTTCGTCTGCGCCCCGCCGCCCGTAGTCGACCATGCACGACGCGGCCTGCATCGCCGACGCGGCATGCGCCAAGTCGTATTCGATGACTTGCATGTCGGGCTGGTCGGCCGAGTGATTGCGAATGGACTGGATCGCCGCATTCACCACCCGCTGACCGTGCGAGATGGCGGTCGCAATTTGTTCGAGGTCGAAGCCTGCTGGCTCAACACGCGATGGCATCGTCCGCAGAGTAGTTGGCGCGTCATCGCCCGATGCGATCGGGACCGAGCCACTGTGTGAGCTCGCTCGCGGTCATCGGTCGGCCGATGTGGAAGCCCTGCGCCTTGGTGCATCCCAGCTCGTCGAGTCGCTGGTGGAGGTCGGCACTCTGCACGCCCACGGCGACGACTTCGAGGCCGAGATTGCGACCGAGATCGATGATCGATCGCACGATGGTCTCGGCGCCGCTGTCGCCCGCGCCCATCTGCCCGACGAAGCTGCGGTCGATCTTGATGCCGTGGATGGGCAGTGTCTGGAGGAACGACAACGAGGAGTAGCCCGTGCCGAAGTCGTCGATGATCGTGCGCACACCGAGTGCGTGGAACTGATCGATCACTTCGTGGGCGAGCGACGCGTCGTCCATCAGCTCGCGCTCGGTCAATTCGAACGCCAGCGAAGAGCCGGGCAGGCCGTTGACGCGGAGCGCTTCTGCGATGTCCTTGACGAGCGTGGGTTCGTAGAGATTGCGCATCGACAGGTTGATGCTCACCATGAGCGGGATGCCGCGCGCTCTCCAGTCGACCAACTCGCTCAGCGCCTTGTTCATCATCCAACGCGTGAGCGGCTTGATCGCACCTGACACTTCGGCCAGCGGTATGAACTCGGTCGGTGGCACGACCCCGTGGCGGGGGTGCGCCCAACGCGTGAGCGCTTCGATCTGTTCGACGGCGCCGGTCTGCAGATCGGCGATCGGCTGATAGACGACGCGCAATTCGTCCTGTTCGATCGCATGGCGTAAGTCGCCGACGAGGGTGAGGCGATGCAAGCTCGACCGGTCGTGTTCGGCCTCGTACACGGTGACCCCACCGCCTGAGCGCTTGGCCGTGTACATCGCGATATCGGCCCGCTTGAGCAGCATCTCGGGATCGGTGGCGTGATCGGGGAACAGCGCGACACCGACACTGGCCCCGGTCTGCAGGCTCAGTCCTTCGAAGTCGAACGGCGCGAACGCGCACGAGAGCACCTTCTCGGCCACGCTGAGCGCGCCGCCGAGGGTCGCATCGTCGAACAGAAGCGCGAACTCGTCGCCCCCCAACCGGGCGATGGTGTCGCATTCTCGCAGCGAGAGACGAAGCCGATCGGCTAGCGCAATGAGCAATCGGTCGCCGTGGTCGTGACCGAGAGTGTCGTTGATCTCCTTGAACTGGTCGAGGTCCATCACCAGCACCGCGCACTGCGTCTGGCGCCGGCGCGCGTCGGCGAGCGCGTGGCGCAAGCGCTCCATCAAGAGTGAGCGATTCGGCAGTCCCGTGAGCGCGTCGTGCAGTGCCTGATGCCGCAACGCCGCGGCGGCCACGGCTTGATCGGTGACGTCTTCGATGATGACGCCGATGGCATCGGAGGCCAGCCGGAATGCCTGCCACGACAGCACGAGGTCGCCACTCGTTTGCACGAACGCGCTGCGGTCGACTCGTAAGGGCTCGCCCGTCTCCAATACCCGCAAGAGGTCCGATGCGATATCCCGGCGGCTACCCAGGAGCGACTCCGCGGTGTGATCGATCACTTCTGTACGGTCACGTCGCAACAACGTCAACGCATTGCTGTTCGCGTCGACGACGACGAGTTCGGTCGCAGCGCCGTCGGATGCCCCCGCGCTCGTGGCGCGGAGTACGACGATGCCGATGGGTAGATGTTCCACGATCGTGCCGTAGCGCCGGTTCTTGCTCTCGGTCTCGAGTTGTTTGGTGACGTCGAGCATCACGCCTCGGAGTCGGTAGACGGTGCCCCAGGTGTCGCGTTCGCACCGGACATGGTCGGTGATGTGGACGGTCCTGCCCGCGGCGTCGACCATGCGGTAGCTCAGCTCGAAGATGCCGCCCGCCTCTTCGCCGCGAGCGAGTTCCTTGAGCACGCGCTCCCGGTCGCCAATGTGGATATGGTCGGCCCAATGGCGGCGCGCTGCCCATTGGTCAGGCGAATAGCCGAGGATGCGGTCGATGTTTCCGGTGACCAGATGACCGGCCAATCGACCCGTCGGGCTCTCCCACACGAGCGCGTCGACGCCGTCGAGCAGCGCCCGGTACCGGTCACGCTCCTCCCGCTTGTCGTGGCCGACACGGCTGACGAGATACGGAATGACGGTCGCGGAGAGGCAGTAGATCGGGATGACGACAATGGTCTGGTGGCCCGCGATCGCGCTCGTCGCGATGAGGATCGGGCCGCTTATGGCGAGGGCGACGTAGGTGCGGCGCACGCTCACCGTCGCCGAGTGGGCGACCGCGGTGACGGCGATCAGCGGTGACACGGCCGATGCCGCCGGGACGATCAGGAGGGCGATCGCGGCAAGCGCGTGATCGCCGATCACCAGGGCCGCGCTGACGGGCCGTTTCGTGCGCCACGTCCAGAGTTGCAGCAATGCCTGATACGGCACGCACGCGAGCACGGCGAACGCGGTCAACGTGCGGTCGCGAGCGGCGGCGATCGCAATCACACAAAGCGCGACAACGGCAACGTGGCGGATCGCGAGGACCGTCTGCCACGTGCGTAATTCGTGTCCGTTGTCGTGCGCCGTGGGATCCCACGCCGTGTGGCTTCGCCGCTGCCACACCGTCCATCGCCCTGGAAACAAAGTGTCCGCCGTCCTCCCGATTCCGGGAGGTATCGGCGCGCGGGAGCCAGAACGTGAGAAGGTTTCGTACGTGCGCGTCGACGACACACCAGCGGCACTAGACGAGCCGGTGCTTATTGACGAAACGGTGACGCGCGTGCGCGACTCGGTCGGTGATTGGGCCCCACTGGTGCGTCGCGATCTGCCCTGGCGCTCGACGCGTGATCCGTGGGCCGTCCTCGTGTCCGAGACGATGCTGCAACAGACCCAAGCCCCCCGTGTCGTGCCGAAATACGAGAGTTTTCTGGCCCGTTTTCCTACGGTCACTGAATGTGCGCAGGCCAGCGTAGGTGAGGTCGTCGACCGATGGGCCGGTCTCGGTTACAACCGGCGCGCGGTCTTCTTGCATCGACTCGCCGTGGCCGTCGTCGAACGCCACGGAGGGCAGATCCCCGATGACATCGATGCGCTGTTGGCATTGCCGGGCATCGGTGCCTACACCGCGCGTGCCGTGCTGGCGTTCGCGTTCGAACGCGACGTGGGCGTCATCGACACCAACATCGGCCGCGTGTTGGCCCGATTGTCCGGTTGCCGATTGCGCGCGTCGGCGGCGCAGCAGCTCGCCGATCGGCTGGTACCCGCGGGCGGCGGATGGGAATGGAACCAGTCGATGCTCGACCTGGGGGCGCTCGTGTGCGTAGCGCAGTCTCCCCGCTGTGCGCAGTGCCCGGTCCACAGTGTGTGCCGGTGGCGCGGCGAAGGCGTCGACCCGGCGCGCTCGTCGTTCGGAGTCAGCCGAGGCCAATCACGTTTTGCCGGCAGCGATCGCCAGGGTCGGGGCCGCCTCGTCGACGCCTTGCGCCGAGGCCCGGTGCAACGGGGCGACCTGGCGGTCAGTGCGGGTTGGCCCGACGACGAGGAGCGAGCGCAACGGATCGCGCAGACGCTCGTGACCGACGGCTTGGCGTGTTGGGCCGGCGACCAGCTCGTCCTACCGTGCTAGCGGCGAGCTGCCCGTCGATGCGCCCGCACGATCAGGGCGTCGAACAACGCTGATTGATGCGCGTCGTCGACCGCGGTGTCTTCGGGATGCCACTGGGTGCCCACGACCCATCCCCGCTCGAGCTCGACCGCTTCGATCGTGCCGTCGGCGGCGCGGCCCGTGATGCGCAGGCCCTTGCCGAGCCGATCGACGGCCTGATGGTGGACCGAATGCCCGCACACCTCGGTGGCGCCGATGGCGTCCGCGACGAGCGACCCCGAAGCGAGATGCACCTCATGATGGACCTTGCCGTGCGAGCCGATCGAGGGGAGGTCGGGTAGGTGCTGCACGAGCGTGCCGCCGCACGCGACGTTGAGCACCTGCATGCCACGACAGATGGCCAACACGGGTATGTCGTCGGCGATGGCCGCGCCGAGGAGGGCCAGCTCGAAGGAATCCTGCCGGCGATCGACGCCGTCGGTCCGCGGGTGGGGGTCCGCGCCGTAAAGGCCCGGGTCGATGTCGGCGCCGCCCACCATGACCAGCGCATCGACCCGCGAGAGGATGAGCCGCGCCCGGGTGAGCATCGCGGCGTCGTCATCGTCGGCGAAAGGGGGCACCACCACCGGTTGGCCACCGGCGCGCTCGACGGCCGAGGTGTAACGCGCGCCCGCCGCGACGACTTCGGTGCGCAGGCCGGCGGCCGACTCCGCGTCCCGGCCCGGTAGCGCGACGAATGGGCGAAGACCTGACATGTGCACAGTCTTCCATGGAACAACGGAGAATTAGGTCACAGATCTAGTCGTAGTTGGCATGCACCATCTACGGTTTCCCACCACGCCAACGAGGGGTTCGGCGAGGGGACGGTAGGCCAAGGTGCTCGACGTAACCTTCTACGGAGTCCGCGGCTCCACACCCTGTTGTGACGAACGCAGCGTCCGTTACGGAGGCAACACGTCGTGCGTGCTGCTGCAGGTGCCTGACCAAGATCCGATCATCTTCGATCTCGGCACCGGTTTGCGATATTTCGGCGACGTCTTCTCGCGTACGGCAACCGCACCGTTCAAGGGCACCGCGCTCGTCACGCACCTGCATTGGGATCACGTGCAGGGCTTGCCGTTTTTTCACCCGTTGCACACGCCGGGGGCACACCTCGACATCATCGGTACGGGCGGCGAGCGCACGCTGAGCGACGCGTTCGGTGAATTCATGACACCGCCGTATTTCCCCATTCGGGTCGACGACCTCACCGGCAATGTGTCGTTTCGCGAAGTCCACAACGAACGGTTGACGATCGGCGAAGCGGTCGTCACTGTTCGATCGGTGCCGCATGTGGGTGCGACCAACGGGTACCGCGTCGACTGGGCCGGCGCCAGCGTGGCGTATGTCAGCGATCATCAACAGCCGAGAGACGATCGCACATTCGTCGACGAGGCCGTCCTCGAATTGTGCGACGGCGTCGACCTGTTGATCCATGACGCGCAATACACCGACGACGAGTTCGCCGATCGCGCCCATTGGGGTCACAGCACCATCGATTACGCGCTCGAAGTCGCAGGGCAGGCAAAGGTGCGCGCCTTGGTGCTGTTCCACCACGATCCGAGTCATCACGACGACTTCCTCGACCGCGTGGCCGCCGACGCGTCGCGACGCAGCGCCGAGCTCGGGCTCGGAGCCGTGTTCACTGCATATGAGGGTTTGCGGGTCACGCTCGGTCCATCGGGCCACGACCCCAACGTGGCGATCGATTTGCGCGACCTTTGTGCCAAGCCGCACGAGCGCAACGCGGCGATCCGTCTCTCGACGGGCTAGACACCCGTTACCCCGACACGCGGCCACCAGGAGTCATCGTGAGCACCCATCGCTTCGACAGCGCGCAATACCGCCAGACGCTCGGACACTTTCCGACCGGCGTCACCGTGATCACCGCGTCCGACGAGGGCGGCCCGGTCGGCCTGGCCGTTGGATCGTTCACGTCGTTGTCGCTCGATCCACCGCTGGTCCTGTTCTGCCCGGGCAACACGTCGTCGAGTTGGCCCCGCATTCATGCTGCCGGAGTGTTCTGCGTCAACATCCTCGGCGACGATCAGGTCGATGTCTGCAAGGTGATGGCCAGCAAAGAACCCGACAAGTTCGCGAACGTACCGTGGTCCACCAAGGTCACCGGCTCGCCCGTCATCGACGGTGTCCTCGCGTGGATCGATTGCACGATCACCGAGGTGCTCGAAGGTGGCGATCATCACATCGTCGTCGGTCGGGTCGAAGATCTGGGCTACTCCGAGAGTGGTAGCCCGCTCGTCTTCTTCAAGGGTGGCTACGGAAGATACGACGCGTAGGCGAACTCGATGCCCATCTACGCCCTCGGCGAAATCACTCCACAGATCGACCCCACCGCGTTCGTCCATCCTGACGCGGTCGTGATCGGCAAGGTCACCATCGGCGCGGAGTCGACGATCTGGCCCGGCGCGGTCTTGCGCGGCGATGGTGCCGGCATCGTCGTCGGCGCGCGCACGTCGATCCAGGACGGTGCCATCGTGCACAACACCGAGGTGCTGCCGACGGTGATCGGCGACGACTGCACGGTCGGGCACATGGCGCACCTCGAAGGCTGCACGGTGCACAACGCCGTCTTGATCGGCACCGCGTCGATCATCCTGCACGAAGCAGTGGTCGAAACCGGTGCGTTGGTCGGGGCCAACGCCGTCGTCACCAACCGCTTGCGGGTGCCCGCGGGTGCGATGGCGCTCGGCGTGCCGGCGAAGATCCGTGAGGGTGGGGCCAGCCTCGAGCAGAACCTGCGCGACGCGGAGCACTATGTAGGGCGCGGCAAGCGGTACCGGCGCGAGCAGCGCCGCATAGATCGAGGCTGAGATGGCAAGCGACGTGAGCATCGGCAGGGTCGGCGTGTGGACCGGAGCGCTCGATCGTGCGCCCTATGCCCAGGCAATCGAGATCGCGAACGAGATCGAATCGCTCGGTTACGGCGCAGTTTGGGTGCCCGAGGCTGTCGGCAAAGACCCGTTGGTGGCGTGCGCGCTCGTGCTCGCGGGTACGACGACACTGGCCGCGGCGACCGGTATCGCCAACATCTACGCCCGTGATCCGATTTCGATGGCGCAGGGCCACAAGACAGTGACCGAGGCCTTCCCCGGTCGTTTCGTCTTGGGGCTCGGCGTGAGCCATCGGCCGATGGTCGAAGGAATGCGCGGTCACACCTACGACAAGCCGATTGCCACGATGCGCGGCTACCTCGAAGGAATGGACGCCGCGATGTATCTCGGTCCGCCGCCGTCGATGGCACCGGTACGGGTGATCGGTGCGCTGCGCGACCGCATGATGACCTTGGCCGCCGAGCTGAGCGACGGTGCGCATCCTTACAACGTGCCGCCCGAACACACGGCGCACGCGCGGCAGGTACTCGGGCCCGACAAGCTGCTGGCGCCCGAAGTCGCCGTCACCATCGAACGTGACGCGACCAAAGCGCGCGAGCTGGGTCGCATGCATCTCTCGTACTACCTCAACCTGCCCAACTACACCAACAACCTCCGCGCTCTCGGCTTTGGCGACGACGATTTCGCCGACGGCGGCAGCGATCGTCTGATCGATGCGCTCGTCGCGTGGGGCGGTGTCGACCGTGTCGCCGCGATGGTCAAGGCGCATCACGACGCGGGCGCCGATCATGTGTGCATCCAGGTGTTGGTGCCGCGGGGTAGCACCGAGTCGCCGGCCGTCGGTTGGCGCGAGCTCGCGCCGGCCCTCATCGGCTAGGGCGCGTCAGAGCGCCTGCAGCACGACCGTGCTCAACGCCAGCAGCTGATTGTCGTTGCCGGCATCGACGAGTTGCACTTCGACGACTGCGTGATGCACGTCGAGACGCACGAGGCTTGCAGTGGTGCGACCCGGGCCCACCCGCGTCTGGCTCAGATAGTTCACCGAGATGTCGACGCCTTCGAATGGGAGTCCGCGCGACGCGACGAGGACCTCGGCCGCGGCCTCGGCGGCGATGGCGACGACGCCGCCGTTGAGCGACCCGAAGCTGTTGCGCGTGTAGTCGGTGCGGTCGATCTCGATCACGCCGGCGGCCGGATCGAGCACCCGAATGCCGAGCTGTTCGAGCAAGGGAACGCCAAAGCCCGATGTCGGCAGGGCCATCGATTGCTTGGGGCTCGTCGGGGGAGTATCGCGGTACGAGACGGCACTCGCCGACCCGGGAATGCGGGCGAACGTCATCAGGCCGCGCCCCGCGGGGCGCATCACCGCGATGTCGTCGCGGCCGTGCCCGTCCCCGACATCGACGCGCACGACGACGACATTGGCACCGGCGCGCACGAGATGCGCGGCAACCACGATCGGGCCTTCGGAGACGGGCTCGCCCGAGGTGAACGAGAGGTCGGCGGTCGCGATCCAGTCGGGTCGCACCGACGAGAGCGCGGTTGCCGCGCCCGCGAGATCGATGATGGCGGCGAGCGCGCCGACACGAGGGCGCCCCGAGGCGTGCGCGATCGCGGGAGCGAGGGGGGCGGAACAGATCGTGAGCGCGGGGGAGACGCGCTCGGAGGTGACCGCGAAGTCGCGGAGTACGTGGCGCTCGGGCGGGTACATCGCTATGGCCGCGTGGTGGTGGATGCGCGTGCCGACTCGGGGAGTTCCTTGTCGACTTGCTCGAGCAACTTTGCCAGCCTCGGGTCGCGTATCAGGCCGGCGGAGTCGACCTCGATCGACGGCGGGTCGGGGAGGTTCACACGGCAGCGGTCGCGGATGTCCTGGCGCGACTCCGCGATACCGGTGGGTGTGCCGGTCAGCAACGCTTTCCACCGCGCGCCGTCGTTGTTGCGAACGATGCGATCGACGTCCCAAGTCGCTTTGACCGCGATGTCGTTGACCTCTTTGTAGAAGCGAGCAGCCGCCGTGAGGTCGCCCCGCAGATCGCCGTCGGTGAAGGTGGCGGCCTCGGTGTAGAACCCCTGCATCGCCACCGCGATGCCCGGCTGGTCTTTGGGCATGGCGTTGAGCAGCCGTTGCGCGAGGCCACAGAGGCGATTGTCGATCGGAATCGTCGTCGCCGTCTCGAGCGGCCTCGTGGTGGTCTGCGTGCCGGGCTCGGCCGACGACACCGGCCCCCCTGGTCGCTGATCGATGATCACGTACAACGACACGATCGTGAAGAACGTCGAGATGGCGATGACTGTGCCCCGTAGGCGAATGAAGTCGAATCGTGACACCTCTTCCAGGCTACCGGCGGTCCCAGTTCCCCCTCGGGCAGGCCGCGGGGGTTCCGCGCGTCACTTGTCGAACTCGGGGATGACGTGCTTGCCCAGCAACTCGATGGACCGCATGACCTCGGCGTGCGGGATCTTGTACGGGTTGAGCAGGCAGAAGAGCAGTTCGCAGCCGACCGCCTCGTAGCGCTTGCAGATCTCGATGCAGCGATCCGGATCACCCACGACGCCGGCGCCGGAGTCGTAGAGGTAGTCCATGGTCAGCTGGCCCATTTGACCCGAATCGCGCCGCTGTTTGGCGTCGGCGGCGTAGGTGTAGTTGCCGAGGTCGCCACCTTTGCCTTCACGTTCTTCCATCCAATCGGCCAATGACGCGATCTCGCGACCCGCGGCACCGGGGTACCAGACGAACGATTCTTCGGCGACCGCCTTCGCCTTTTCGTTCGTGTCGTTGCAGTGGACCATGGTGAACGTCGCCGCCGTCGCGTTGCGGAACTTGCCCACCGGTTGATCGCAGTCGGCCTGGCCCTTTCGATAGTTCTCGAGTCGTTCGGCGAGTTGTTCGGGAGGGTTGCCCACCGTGAACGACAACAGCCCGATGCCGCGCTTGCCGATCTCGTAGTGGCCCTCGACCGATGAAGTGGCGCCCCAGATCGGTGGATGCGGGTCTTGCCGCGGCTTGGGGTGCACGCGGCGCCTTGGCATCGACCAGTACTTGCCGTCGAATTCGTACTCGTCGTTGGTCCAACAGCCGACGATGTGATGCAGTGCCTCGTCCCACATCTCGCGGGTTTCGCGCGGGTTGACACCGAAGCCTTCGAGCTCGGCCCTCGTCGACGATCGACCCGTACCGAACTCGACGCGACCGTTGCTGACCAGATCGAGCACCGCGACACTCTCGGCGGTGCGCACGGGGTGGTTATACGGTTTTGGCAAGAGCCGCACGCCGTAGCCGATGCGGATGTTCTTGGTCAGCGCGGCGATGTGCCCGTAGAGCACCTCGGGGTTGGAGCAGTGCGAGTACTCGTCGAGGAAGTGATGCTCGACCGTCCAAAAGCTGTGGAACCCGAGCTTGTCGCCCAGCTGCACCTGCTCGATGGTCTCTTGGTAGGCCCGGAATTCGGACTCTCGATCCCAGGGGCGGGCCACGGGGATCTCGTAGAACATGGCGAACTTCACGAGCACACCTCGTCTTTCACGGACGGGTCTTTCACGGACGATCTTTTCTCACGCTAATCCATGGACTCACGTAGCGGCTCTTGGCGCAAGGCGAAGGCCAGCGCGAGCCCGATGATGCCGAATATCACGACCATTCGGAAGCCCGCAGAGAGCCCGCTGTCGAACGCGTTGATCACGACGCGCCGTTGATCCGGAGGAAGCGCGGCGATGTCGGTTGGCCGGGCGCGCAGGCGCTCCGGGTCGAGTTCGGCGAGTCCTGCGGCGCGCAACTTCGACGTGAGCGTGTTGGCGAAGACCGCGCCGACGAGCCCGACACCGATCACGTTGCCGATGCTGCGGAACAACGTGTTGATCGACGAGGCCGTGCCGAGGTCGCGTTGGGGCACCGAGTTCTGGTTGACGAGGAACATGGTCGGGCTGACCATGCCGTTGCCGAAACCCATGACCCCGATCGCGATCGCGAGAGTCGCTCGTCCGCTGGCTGCGTCGATGCCCGACAACAAGAATGTGCCGAGGCACGACAATGCGGAGCCGAGGATCACCAACTCGCGATAGCGGCCGGTGCGTGTGATGATGCGGCCGCTGACGAACGAGCTCACGAAGTTGCCGGCGATGAGCGGCATGATGACCAGGCCCGAGCGGGTCGCGCCGTCGAGTTTGACGACTTGCACGAAGATCGGGGCGAACACGACGACCTGATACGTGAACACTGCACTCACGAACGTGATCAAGTTCGTCGTGACCACGTTGCGGTTGCGGAGGTGGCGGCTGGGCACGAGCGGTTCGTCCTCGCGCCGTTCCCACAGGACGAAGGCGCCGAAGCAGACCACCGTCAAAACGACGAACGCGACAATGACTTCGTTGCCCCAGTCGCCCGCCTCACCGCCCCACGTCAGCATTGCCGCAGAGAGCGAGGTCACCGACGCACCGAGCAAGAGCGTGCCGCCGATGTCGAGGCTGCGGTCGGCATTGCGCCTCGACGGGGGGACGCCGTAGTGCAACACGACCATCGCGATCGCGCCGAGTGGGATGTTGATCGCGAATGACCATCGCCATGACGAATGGTCGACGAAGTACCCACCGACGAGCGGCCCCATCGCGGTCGCCGCGATCCAGACGCCCGACGCCATCCACTGGTAACGGCCTCGCTCGCGCGGTGAAGCGATGTCGCCGATGAGCGAGCGGAACATCGTGATCACGCCACCGCCGGCCAAGCCCTGCAACAGGCGCGCGCCGACGAGTTGGGTCATCGACTGGGACAACGCGACCGCCAGCGAAGAGATCGAGAACATCGCGACGAGGATTTGCATCGTGAACTTGCGGCCGCGCACGTCGCCGAACCGGCCCCAAAAAGGTGTCGAGGCCGTTGTCGCCAAGAGGTACGACAACACGATGAGCGGGCCCTGCTCCGGTCGGCCGAGCTCGCCGGTGATCGTCTGTAAGGAGGTGGCGACGATGGTCGCGTCGATAGTCGCCACAAAGCTGGCGATGAAGATGCCCGCCACCGCCAAGCGCACTTGTTTGGGCGTCAGCCCGGCCGCGTTGCGCCGCGGTTCGGTTCGGATCCCCCCAGACACCGCGCCACGCTACTCTGCTTGCCTGAACGACTGGATGGGGGAACGATGCCACTCGACGCGCAGGCCAAGATGATGATCGACGGGATGAAGGCGATGGGCTTCGAGCTTCACACGCCCGGGATCACGCCCGAAGACATGCGCCGTCAGATGGAAGAGCGCAAGGTTCCACCGGTCGACGTGCCTGAGATGGCCAAGGTCGAGGACCGCAAGTTCACGGCGTCCGACGGGGGCCAGATCCCCATCCGCATCTACTGGCCCACCGATGCGCCGGGTCCGCACCCTGTGGTCGTCTTCTTCCACGGTGGCGGCTGGGTGATCGGCAGCATCGAGAGCCACGACGCAACGGTCAAGTCACTGGCCGCCGCGTCCGGCATGGTGTTCGTGTCGGTCGACTATCGCCTCGCCCCCGAGTACAAGTTCCCGACCCCGCCCGAGGATTGCTTTGCCGCCACGAAGTGGGTGGTCGAAAACGCGACTGAGCTCGGTGTCGACGCATCGCGCCTCGCCGTTGCGGGGGACAGCGCCGGCGGCAACCTCGCAGCCGCGGTCGCGTTGATGGCGCGCGAGCGGGGTGGCCCCGCGATCAAGTTCCAGTTGCTCATCTACCCGTGCACTGATTTCGACCTGACGCGGCGATCGATGATCGACAACGGCGACGGCTACTTCTTGACGAGCGCGGCGATGGACTGGTTCTACGGCCACTACCTCGCCGGTGACGACGATCGCGCGCACCACTTCGCGGCTCCCATTCGTGCCGAGCTGACAGGTCTGCCTCCGGCGCTCGTCATCACCGCCGAATACGATCCGCTGCGCGACGAGGGCAATGACTACGCCCGCTTGTTGCAGGCCGCCGGCGTGCCGACGACATCGACGTGCTACGCAGGCATGATCCACGGCTTCTTCAGCATGACGTCGATCCTCGACAAGGCCAAGGACGCGCAGGCGCAAGCGGTGCGCGCACTGGTCGCGGCCCTCTGAGATTCGAACTTTGTGCATTTGGCGCGCTCATAGCGCGCCAAATGCACAAAGAAGAGGCGAAACCGCCTTTGTCGGTTGCGACGCGGATCAGCGCGCGCGCAGCAGCTGGCCGGGCGAAGTGCCCGTCTCTTTGTCGTCGTCG
>JBDTLT010000072.1:0-23261 GCA_039934635.1 Acidimicrobiales bacterium | reverse complement strand
TCCCATGCCGACCGACGTCATGCACGACGAGACCTGTCGCGTGCTGGCGCGGGTGCTCGCCCGTCGGGGCGAGGGCTTCATCCAGATGACGATCTCGTCGGGGGACCGCGACGCCGATCGGCTCCGTTTCGAAGAGATGGCTGCGATCAGCGGACGCCCCGTGATCTTCAACGTGTTGGGCGCGGTCGATCGCGCGCCGGATTCGCACCTCGACACGATCGCATGGCTCGAACGGTGCCGATTGAAGGGACTGCGGGTCTACGGTCAGGCAACGACCTCCGACTTCGGATTCACCTTCACCCTCGAAGACTTCAACCTCTTCGACGACGCAGACCCTTGGCGCGAGATGCTTGTCGGCAGTGTCGAAGAACGATTGGCGAAGGTCAGCGACCAGTCTCGCCGCGAGGCGCTCAAGAACCGACTGCCCTACGCCGGCACGGCGGCACTCGACAGCATCGTCGTCATCCGCGCGCACGCCCCCGAGGCAAAGCGCTTCGAGAACCACACCGTCGCCGACATCGGGCGCATCCTCGGCAAGCACTACATCGACGCGTTCCTCGACATCGCCGCGGGCGACCAGCTCAAGACCACGTTCTACGTCGACACGATGTCGCACCAGATCGAACCACTCCGCGACATCATCGGCTATCAGTGGGCGATACCGGGCGTGTCCGATGGCGGAGCGCACACGAAGTTCGCGACCTCGGGTCGTTATCCAACGGAATTCATCACCCGCCTCGTCCGCGACAATGGTCTGTGCGAGCTCGAAGAAGCGCATTGGCGGCTGTCCACGTTGCCCGCAATGTGCGCGGGCTTTCGCGATCGCGGCACGCTCGTGCTCGGCGCGCCGGCCGACATCATCGTGTACGACTACGACAACCTCACGATCACCGAGACCGAGGTCGTGCACGACCTACCGGGCGGTGACTGGCGCCGCGTGCAGCGGGCGCAGGGCTACCGCTACGTCCTCGTCAACGGAGTCGTGACGATCGAGAACGACACCGAGACGGGTGCCCCGTCCGGACAATTGTTGCGCTTCGGGGCCGGCGTGCCGGCGCCGGTTTGAACCCGACTACAGAAAGCAAGGTGGCATGACGACCACGGAGGGATCGGTCCGCGTCGACCACGAAGGGCACATTGCGGTCCTGACCGTCGATCGTCCCGATCGGCTCAACGCGATGAGCGACGCTATGGAAGACAAGTTCTTCGCTGCGCTCGCCGAGATAGATGCGAACGAAGACGTGCGGTGCGTCCTGTGGCGGGCCGAAGGGCGCGCGTTCTCATCTGGCCGCGACCTGAAAGACCTTGGCAACCGCGCACCGGGTCAGAGCGACTATCACTACATCCAGCGCGGGCACGCGGCGACGCATCGTCTGCTCGTCCCGCCCAAGGTGCCGGTGGTGTGCGCGATCCAGGGGTGGTGCATCGGCGGTGTCTTCGAACGCACGCTGCTCTGTGATCTGCGCATCGCATCGACCGACGCGAAGTTCCGCCTGCCCGAACTCGCACATGGCCTGGTGCCCGATTCCGGTGGCACCGCTCGCTTGTTCCAGATGTGCGGTCACGGTCTCGTGAGCGACCTCGTCTTCACCGGACGCACCCTCGACGCCGACGAGGCGTTGCGGCATGGCATCGTCTCGCGACTGGTAGAGCGCGACCGGCTCGACGACGAAGCGAGGGAGATCGCCACGGCCATTGCCGCCGCACCGCCGCTGGCAGTACGGGCGTGGCGGCAGAACCTGCTCGACATGTCGATGCCGCTCGTGAGCAAATCACTCCACGACGAGCTGTCCGCCCAGATGCTGATCTACAAATCCGACGACTTCGCCGAGTTCAAGAAGGCCCGTGCCGAAGGACGCCCACCCGTCTACCGCACCACGTGAGCGGTGCGGGTCGACCTCCGTTGTACGATAGGAAACAGCCATGACCATCGCGGATACTGCCGAGACGCTGGTGCGCCAGTTCGACCGAATGGTCAAGCGCGACGGCGGATCGCTGTCGCTGCTCGGCGCCGACGATGCGATCATCCGCGTGGGTTACAAGCCGGGCATCGACCCGACGTGCGACGAAGGCTCGTGTGTTCTGCCCCATCTCGAGCTGCAGCAACTCATGGCCGAGACATTGGCGCGTCGGACGAAAGACGTGCGCGTAGTCGTCGAATTGGTCAGCTGATCTACAAGGGGAATTTGATGGTTGGATCCAGCGAGCAGTCGGCCCTGTTGACCATCGTCAACCCGGTCGCGGAACCGCAAGCCCACGACGACGACGCCGAGCGCTACGCGCCGGCACCGCGCCCCGCCACGCTCGAGGGCAAGACCGTGGCGTTGTATTGGAACGGCAAGCAGAACGGCCTCGACGCACTCGACCGCACCAAGCAGCAGCTGACCAAGATGTTCAACGAGATCCGGTTCGTGGAGTTGACCGGTGAGCTCGGTGGCACCAACCGCTATCTCTCGTCGGGCCAACTCGACATGCTCGAAGCCGAGGTCGACGTCGCGGTCTGTACGTCGGCCGACTGCGGCAGCTGCTGTTCGTGGTTGATGCGGGATCTCTGCGAGCTCGAACGGCGGGGTATCCCCGCCGTGGGTTACACCGCCGCCATCTTCGACGAAGACGCACGCTTCAGCCTCAAGACATTTGGTGTGCCCGAAGCGTGCCCCGTGATCGTGCCCGAATGTTTCTCCAACAAGACGGCCGATCAGATCGCGGACATGGTCGACGACGCCATGCCGACCGTTCTCGACTACCTGACACGCGACCGGACGTTGTTCACCGAACTACCGCAGTTCTCGCAGATGGTCCTCGAGAGCGCACCCGAGCTCATCTTCCGCGGCAGCGATCTCCTCGACGCGTTCGACGCGATGCAGACTTCGTTCATCGGCAACGGATGGAGCGACGGCCTTCCGCTCGTGCCGCCCACTCACGCCAAGGTCGAAGCCATGATCGCCGCGTCGGGCTGCGACGGCAGCGAAGTCGTGGGGTTGTTCGCTCCGGGCTTCGGCATCGGCACCGTGCGCAAGATCGCGGCCAATGCGGTGATGGCGGGGTGCAAGCCCGAGTCGATGCCCGTGATCATGGCCATGATGGACTGCGTGCTCGAACCCTCGATCGGTCTGCGCACGTGGGCGATGTCGACCGGGCCACAAGCACCGATCGTTCTCGTCAGTGGAGCGATCGCGGATGAGATCGGCATGAACCGTGGCATCTGTGCGCTCGGCCCGGGTTCGATCTCGCAAGTCAATGTGTCGATCGGGCGCGCGCTGCGCCTCATCATGATGAACGTCGGCCTCTCGTATCCGGGCATCAGCGACATGGACACGATCGGCACGCCGATGAAGTTCTCCGCGTGCGTCGCCGAGAACGAAGCCAAGACGCCATGGGCGCCGTGGCGGGTGCAGCAAGGCTTTGGGCTCGACGAGTCGACCGTGACGGTCAACGTGCCCTACGGCATGACCGAGTTCTTCGACTTCAAGAACTCTGACCCTGAGTTGCTCATCGAAACGTGGTCGACGTTGACGTCGCAGGCGTGCGGCACACCCGCGGCCGGCGCGTGGTTGATCAAGGTCAACGCGCCCCTCGAGGCCGGCTATCCGTTCCACGGCACATTCTCGAACCTGTTGTTGATGGCACCCGATCACGCCAATGTGTTCGCCAATGCCGGATGGTCGCCCGACGACATCAAGCAGGCGATTCACCGGCGGACCAAGCTCACGTTCCGCGAGATCATGCTCAACCAGGAATACGAAGCGTTCAAGACGTCGCATCCCGAACTGTTGTGGTTGCTCGACGCACCGGAAACCATGGTCACCGTCAATCCGTCGCCTGACTGTTTCGAGTTCTTCGTCGTCGGCGCGTCGGCGGGGCGCAGCCAGTTCTGCTTCGGCGGCACCAACTCGGTGACCAAACCGGTACGGCGCGTCTGACCGGCCCGCGCCATTGAAACGGTAGTTTGAACCGGCGTTACCGCCCGGCTACCGTCCGCCGCCTGACCCCATTCTCGACTGTGAGCGCACGATGGCTGGACCGATCAGACGCCGGCACGAGGCCGTCGACTACGCCGCGATCGAGCGGATGTACCCACCGCCGCCCGAGTACTTCGAGACGGCGTGGTTCGACCCTCCTGAGTTGATCCAGCGCCGCCAGTTGGCGCGGTTGCGAGAGCGGGCACTGACCGCCTACGAAGTGCCGTTCTTCCGTCGCCGGTGGGACGAGGCCGGCTTTCATCCGACGCACATCAAGACGCTCGACGACTTGTGGAAGGCGCCGTACTACACCGTCGACGACATCCGTCAGAGCATCGATGACCACCCGCCGTACGGCGACTACCAAGGCGTCACGCCCGACCTTGCTCGACGTGAACCGATGCGCGTGTACATGTCGGGCGGCACGACCGGGAAGTCTCGGCCGACCTTCTACACCGCGTGGGACCGCGAAGTGCAGGCCGTCATGAATGCGCGCTTCCTCTACATGCAAGGCCTACGGCCCGGCGATGTGGTGCTCAACTCTTGGGCCTACGGCTTGCACAACGGTGCGTTCTGCTTCGACGAGGCCGTCTACGACTGGCTCAACTGCGTCGTCATCACGACGAGTACCGGCAACGTGACCAGCAGCGAAAAGCAGGTTCAGTTGGCGATCGAGTACGGCGTGAGCGCGGTGCTCACGACCGGTGACTTCTTGTTGCGACTGGTCGACGTGGCCAAGCAGATGGGCTACGACCCCATCAAAGATCTCAAGCTACGGGCCATTCCCAACATCGGCGACGCCGAACTGCTGACCAAGACCTTCGGTCTCGAGTACTTCAAGACATACGGGTTCCACGAAGTCGGCAACATCGCGGTCGAGTGCCACGTGCACGACGGGCTGCACATCTTCGAAGATGCGTTCATCGTGCAGATCGTCGATCCCGAGACCGGCGCGCCCATGCCCGACGGCGAGCTCGGGTCGGTGTGTGCGACAGAGGTATGCAAGACCGGCAGCCCGCAGTTCCGCTACAACATCATGGACTTGTCGTATCTCTATCCGCCCGGACAGTGCGAGTGCGGCAGCTGGCTGCGCCGCATGGGTCCCTTCGCCGGGCGCGGCGACAACATGGTCAAGTTGCGCGGCGTCAACATCTGGCCCGAGGCCGTCGGCGATATCGCGTGTTCGGTCGAGGGAACGTTGCCCGACTACTTCGTGCGCGCAGTACGCGAGAACAACCGCGACGAGCTCGTCATCTCGGTCGTCAGCGACCGCGAAACGTCCACCTTCGACTCGCTGAAGGTAGAGATCGAGCGGCGGCTGCAACAACAGCTCGGGTTGAAGATTGCCGCGGTGGTCGTGAGGCCGGGAGAGATCGACGAACTGACCGAATTTGCGACATCGCCCAAGCCAAAGCGCTTTCGCGACGAGCGCGGCGCGGTCGGCTAGTGACCCGAGTGGCCCGTCAGAGCGAGCGCACGATGGCCGGCTCGCTCGCACTCGGGATCGACATCGGCGGCACGTTCACCGACATCGTGGTGGCCGGGCCCGATGGCGTGGTATCCGTCGTCAAGCAGCTCACCACACCGCGGCAACCGGCCGACGCGGCAGTAGCAGGGGCCCAGATTGCGCTCGCCAATGCCGGCATCTCGCCCGATCGCATCACGCGGGTGGTACACGGCACCACGTTGGCCACCAACGCCATCCTCGAGCGCCGCGACGTGCCGGTCGCGTACGTCACGACACGAGGCTTCGGCAGCCTTCTGCAACTCGGACGGCATGCCCGCGTCGAGGACGAACGCTATGACCTCGCGTTCGAATCGCCGGCACCGCCCGTCGAAGCGGCACTCACCTTCGAAGTGGCAGAGCGCATCTCGGCCACCGGCGAGATCATCGACGCGCTCGACGACGCGGCCGTCACCGCATTGGCCGAGCGCATCGGCGAGCTCGGAGTGCGCTCGGTCGCGGTGTGCCTGCTGCACTCGTATGTGAACGCGCAACACGAGCGCCGCATCGGGGACATCTTGCGCGAGGCGCTCGGCGATGGTGTCGATGTCGTCTTGTCGTGCGACGTATGGCCGGAGGTCCGCGAGTACGAACGCGCGACCACTACGGTGATGTCGGCCTTCGTCGGGCCCATCATGTCTGGCTATCTCACCGACCTCGAGACGCGCCTGCACGCGATCGGCATCCATGCGCCGTTGTTCGTGATGGAGTCGGCCGGTGGCGTGATGTCGGCGTCGTTGGCGCGCCGCCGTGCGGTGTCCACGATCGAGTCGGGCCCCGCGGCCGGTGTCATCGCGGCCAAGGTGGCCGGCGCCGACCACGGCTTTGACAACGTGATCGCATTCGACATGGGCGGCACCACCGCCAAGGCCGCACTGGTCACCGACGGCGAACCCGATGTGACCCATCAGTTCCAAGTCGGCGGCAAGGGCAGCTTCGGCAGCCGTCGCTCCGGCACGGGCATACCGATCAAGGCGCCGACCATCGACCTCGCCGAGGTCGGCGCGGGCGGTGGCAGCATTGCGTGGGTCGACGACCAAGCCGCGCTGCACGTCGGCCCCCGTTCGGCGGGCTCCGACCCCGGCCCGGTCTGCTACGGGCGCGGTGGGGTCGATCCGACGGTGACCGACGCCAGCGTGGTGCTGGGCTATCTCGATCCCGCCGGCTTCACGGCCGGCTCGTTGCCCTTCGATGCCGCCGCCAGCCGCGCCGCGATCGAGGCTCGGTTGGCCGAGCCGCTCGGCATTTCTGCCGAACGGGCGGCCGCCGCGGTACACGAGATCGCCAATGCGACGATGGCGGGGGCGATCCATGTCGTGACCGTCCAGCGCGGCGTTGATCCCCGCCGCTATGTATTGGTGACGTCAGGCGGCGCGGGGCCACTGCACGCGACGCGTATCGCCGAGCGCTTCGGCATCACATCGATCGTGGTTCCGCCCGCGTGCGGAGTCGCGTCGGCGCTCGGCTTGCTGGCGTCGGACCTTCGCTCCGATCGAGTACGCACGGTCAACCTCGATGACGCCGACTTGTCCACCGGTCTGCTGGCGCAGCGCTTCGCTGAATTGGAGCGCGCGGCTGCGGACGAGGTCGCGTTGACGAGCGGCGGCGCGGTGTCGTTCCGGCGATCGGTCGATGTGCGCTATCGCGGACAATCGCACGAGCTCAACGTCGTCCTGGCGGGCGCCGACGTCACCGCCGAGACGCTCGCTCGCTTGCGGGCCGACTTCTACCAGAGTCACCGCGACGCCTTCGGTGTCGGCTCGGGCGGGCCGATCGAGGTTGTCAACGTCCGAATGCGCGCCACGCAGTCGGTGCCCCACGCGAGCTTTTCGCGACCGTCGTCGAACGGTTCGCAGTCCCGGCGCGACCCGGCCACGCGCGACGCGTGGTTCTCCGAGCGAGGTGGCTACGTCGTGACGCCCGTGCATCAGCTCGACGATTGTCCCGCCGGGCGCCCCATCGCGGGGCCGGCGCTGCTCGAGGCGCCCGAGTCGACGGTGCTCGTGGCGCCCGGCTGGACGGCATCGGTCGCGCCGAGCGGTGCGGTCCTTCTCGAGGCCGACCAATGAGTGATGGGGTCGAAGACGACGTCGTGCGCTACGGGCTGCTCGTCGCGGCCGAAGAGGCGGCCATCGCGGTGGTGCGCGCCGCGCACTCGCAGTTCATCGTCGAAGGATCCGACGCGGGTATCGGCATCCTCGATCGTACGGGACAGCTCATCGCGCAAGCGGCGGCCACCTCGATCCTGCACAGCGGCGGCATCGTCGAGCAACTCGTCGCGGTGCTCGACGACATCCCGATCGACACGATGCAACCCGGTGACGTGTTCATCACCAACGACCCGTATCGCGGCGGCGTGCACGCGAACGACGTGATGGTGTGCCGTCCGGTGTTCGTCGATGGTGTGGTTCGGTATTTCACCGCCAGCTTGATCCACGTGCTCGACCTCGGGGGCTCGGCACACGGCGGCATCAACGCGTCGGCGTTGGAGACGTTCGAAGAAGGCCTGCAGTTGCCGCCGCTCTACTGGGAGCGAGGCGGCGTGCGCAACGAGGACCTCGTGCGGCTGATCGGCCTCAACAGTCGTTCACCCGCCGAGACGATCGGCGACATCGACGCGCTCGCTGCCGGCACGCTCGTCGCGGCGCACCGCGTCGAATCGATGATCCGTGAGCATGGTGCCGATGTGTTCGCGGCAATCGTCGAGCGGTATCTCGATGCCACCGAGGCGCGTACCCGAGCCGACATCGCGGCGATCGATGACGGCGTCTACCGCGGCAGCGCCGTCATCGACGACGACGGCATCAATCCGGGGCGCACCTATGAGATCCACGTAGAGGTGCGGGTTGCGGGCGACTCGATCGAACTCGACTTCGAGGGTACGAGCCCGCAAGTTCGCGCACCGATCAACTCGAGCGCCTCGCAGGCATACGACGCGGCGATGTTCGCCGTGCGCTGTTTCCTCGACAAGGACATCCCCACCAACTCAGGCAGCTTTCGGCCGGTGACCGCGAAGTTTCCCCGCGGCTCGTTACTCAACCCTGACCCGCCGAACCCTTGCGGCGGGCGGATGATGGCCGTCTACGCGATCGTCGACGCGATCATCGAAGCGCTCTCCGTTGCGGTGCCGGCGAGGCGCATCGCTCGGTCGGGCATCTTGCAAGGGTTCTCGATCGCCGGTATCGGTGCGACCTATTGGCTCCACAACTCGTATGACTTCGGTGGTGTCGGCGCACGCGTCGGCAAGGACGGCGTCGACGCGACAGGTCTGCACTTCGGTGTCGGCCGCAATGGCATCCCGCAAGTCGAGCCCGTCGAACGCCGATGCAAGCTGCGCGTGGAGGCGGTGGAGCTCATCGTGGATTCCGGTGGTGCGGGGGAGTCGCGTGGTGGTCTGGGTGCGCGAACGATCTTTCGCTTGCTCGACGACTGTTTGATCAGCGTCCGCACCGACCGCTTTCGTTCGCCCCCCGAGGGCATCGATGGCGGTCATTCGGCGCGCGCGGGCGCGTTCTATCGCATCACCGCCGATGGACGGCAGGTCGACATCGGTTCGAAAGCCGTCAACGTGCGGCTCGATCGAGGCGATGCGTTCGTCATTGAGACTTCGGGCGGCGGCGGTGTTGGGGATCCGCTGCGGCGATCGCGCGCCGCAGTTGCTGCTGATGTACGGGCGGGCAAGATCTCACGCGCGGCCGCGGCAGATGTGTATGGCTTCGTGGAGTGACCGGTGAATCCTTCGGGTCAGTTCGCCATCGTGGGTCTCGGCCTCACCAAACAGGGGCGCAACCTCGGCGTCGCACCGCGTGAGTTGCGACGCGAGGCGTTGGAGTTGGCCCTGGCCGATGCCGGCGCGACACGCGCCGAGATCGACGGCTACATCGGGACGTCGAGCGAGATGTTCGACGACATCCGCTACCTCGGCATCGGACCGAAGTTCGCGTACACGATGCAGGCCGGTGGCGCTAGTTCGATCTTGTCGCTCGTGAACGCCATGGGGGCGATCAGCACGGGACTAGCCGACCTCGTCGCGTGCGTGTACGCGTCGGCTCCGACGGCGGGTTTGTTGACGCGTGCCGATGGCACACGAGGCGGCTACGGCAACTTCGGCTATGGCTACGGCCGCATGTACGGGCTCGTCGGTGCGGCCGGTGCGCACGCGCTGCATGCCCGTCGCCACATGCACCGATTCGGTATGACCTCGCGGCATCTCGGCGCGGTCGCCGTTGCGCAACGTGACCATGCTTCGGTGCGGCCCGGCACGGTGGGCTTCGGTCAACCGATCACGATCGACGATCATCAGGCATCACGCCTCGTGGTCGATCCACTGCGGTTGCTCGATTGTTGTCGTGATACCGATGGTGGTGTGGCAGTGCTCGTGACCACCACTGAACGAGCCCGAGACATGAAAGGCCGAGGCATCGAGATTCTCGGCGTCGGCTGCGGTCACAACCTTCGCAATTGGTGGACCGGCGACGCCTTCGATCTGCACGATGACATCGCGCCGGCAAAGGCGACCGCATTCGGTCAGGCGGGTATCACCGTCGATGACATCGATGTCGCATCGCTCTATGATCCGTTCACGATCTCGGTGCTGATGCAACTCGAGGCATACGGGTTCTGCGATGTGGGCGACGGTGGTCCCTTCGTCGAATCGGGCGCGACGCGAATTGGTGGGCCCATCCCGACCAACACCGGAGGCGGGCAATTGTCGGGCTTCTACACGACAGGATTCACCGCCATCACCGAAGGCATCTGGCAGTTGCGCGGCGAAGGTGGAGCGACCCAGGTGGCCGACGCGGAGATCGCGTTGATCAGTGGGCACGGTGGCAACGTCGGCGTCCAGAACACGTGGTCGCACGCGACGATGGTGCTCGGAGTGTCGCGATGACGACGCCGCGCCTGAACCCATCCGACGTGATGGCCGACGAACTCGACCTGCCGTTCTGGCGCGCCTGCGCAGAAGAACGGTTTCTCGTGCATCGCTGTGAGCTCTGCGGCCGCGCGTATTGGCCCGCGTCGTGTTGCGTCACCCACGGCGCCGCCTCGATGCGTTGGGTGGAGGCGAGCGGGCAGGGGATCGTGCACACATTCACCGTGTATCACCACGCGTACGACCGGGCCTTCGTCGATCGCCTGCCGTATGTCATCGCAGTGATCACGCTCGACGAAGGACCGTTCTTCCACAGCGACATCGTCGACTGCGATCCGTCAGCGGTGTTCGTCGAGATGCCGGTCGAGGTCGTCTACGAACGTCTCGACGACGCGTGGACAATTCCGCATTTCCGGCCCCGACCTGATTGACATGTGACCATTTAGTCACATATAGTCAGCGACGTGGACGAAGTGTTCAAGGCGCTGGCCGACCCGACGCGACGGAGCCTGCTCGATGAGCTCTTTCGGGAGGATGGCCAGACGTTGAGCGCACTCGAAGCTCGCGTCGCGATGACGCGCTTCGGCGTGATGAAGCATCTCAAGCAACTCGAAGAAGCCGGCCTTGTCGTCACCCGGCGGCGGGGCCGGGAGAAGCTGCATTTCTTGAACCCCGTCCCGATTCGGCTCGTCCACGACCGCTGGGTGAGCAAGTACGCCGAACCCTGGGCCGCCGCGCTCAGTGACCTCAAGAACGAACTGGAGACGACCATGGAGAAGATCTTCGAGATCTACATTCGCACGACGCCCGAGCGCCTGTGGGAGGCGATCACCGATAGCGAGACTCGCAGCAAGTACCAATTCGGCAGCCGCATCACCTCCGACTGGACGCCCGGCTCCCGATTCGAAATGGGCAATCCCAAAGCAAACGAACTCTTGGGCGAGGGCGTCAACCTCGAAGTCGATCCGCCCCGCCGGCTCGTGCAGAGCATGGTCGCACTTTGGAGCGACGACGTGAAGAGCGAGGGCACGACGCGAGTGACGTGGGAGATCGAACCCGTCGGCGATTCATGTCGCCTCGTAGTCACGCACGACCAACTCCGCGAGGGCGCGAACGACGAACTCTATGGCGGATGGCCGATGATCCTGTCGGGCCTCAAGACGTGGCTCGAGACCGGCCAATTGCTCACCACCCCGGGTTCATTGCTGTACACCTAACGTATGCGGCCGGCCGATCCGCCGTCATACACGGTATGGTTTGTGTATGACAATGCTGAGCTTTCGAGTCGACGACAGTGAGGCCGAAGAAGCGCAGCGATGGGCCGACCGCCTTGGTGTGGACAAATCGGAACTGCTGCGAGAGGCACTCCATCGCCACCTTGTCCAATTGTCGTCGGAGATCGACGCGGAGCGCTGGGCTCAGATGCCACTCACCGACGACGAGGGCGCACTGAAATCGGTCGCCGACTGGGGCCCTGCGGAGGATTGGTCGGATTGGGCCGATGCAGCGCGGTGAGATCTGGTTCGCGGCAACACCCGGAGGCGACCGACCCGTACTGGTCCTGACGCGCGATCCGGTCGCCGATCGAATCGGCAGCGTGGTGGTCGCCGCCTTGACCCGCACTCGCCGCGGATTGATATCCGAACTCGAACTAACCGTCGCCGAGGATGGTCTGCCAAGCGACTGTGTCGTGAACTTCGACAACATCCACGCGATCGAGCGCGCGGCCTGCCGACGACTGATCGTCAAGCTGCGACCCGTGCGAATGACGCAGGCGTGTCAACGTCTGCGCGATTCGACGGGGTGCTGAAAATTCCGAGAGTTGCCGGCCGCGGGTCTCCTCGCGAATCCCTCTCAGCTGAGGCGAGAATTGCGGGGAACGCCGAGCGGGCGAGGCACCGGTCGCTTCACCCGCACGCGTTTGGTTTCGTTCGGTTTCGCGCCGAATCGAGCCAACACGGCGCTGGCCGCGGCCAGAGCGGCAGCATTCAGATGGCTGAACGGCCGCGCGAGGGTGTCGAACCCGTGCTGCTGGCGCAGAACGTCGATGGCGGCGACCACGCCGGCGAAGGCGAACAACGCGCCTAATAGTTGCCCGAGGCGACACGTCATACGGCCGACGTAAGTGACAGTCGAGTTGTGGGTGACGAGGGGAACCGCGCACGCCAATGTGACGCCAACGAGAATGAGCAAGGTCAGCTCGGGACGGGGGATTGCTTCGAGTCGACGCAAACGATCGATGAGCGAGTCCTCCTTGACGCCGAACAGCGAGATGGCGCCAGCGCCGGCGGTGGAGGACTCCGAAGAAGAGAACCTAGTCGTCGTGCGGTCCGGCCAGCTCAGCCACGTCAACGCCGAGACGGCGAGTATGAAGGCCAGCAGGACCGCAAGGCCGGCGCGTGCGAACAGCGATGAGAGTCGTGCTGCGAGATCATCCATCGGTGACGGCCTCGATCTCGACGACGTTCGAGATTGGCCTCCGACGGCGAGGCGCGCGAGGCGATGCGTCCGACGACGCGACGAGCCAGACCGCGGCGCCAAGCACCGCTAGCGACAATTCGCTCAGGACAACTGGTCCACGAAAGGTGGTTGGAAAGTTGGATTTGGACTTCCTGACCAAGACGTCGGTGGCCGCGGCGACACCTCCAATCACATAGACGGCTGCGAGCACTCGACCGACGATCAGCGCGGCAATGGCTACCGGAGACGCTCGCTGTGGGCGGATCAGTTGCGCCGTGTGAAGCAGAAGCAGGCTCACAATGGCGACGAGACATGGCTCCGACGGCAGCGATGACATCACGGCGCGCAGTTGATCGGCCGCGCCGAGGCTCGAGCCGCGGACAAGTTCAACCGTGTTCCAAATCGACGCAGTAGTCATCGCGACAGCGATCAGCACGATTGCCAGAGAGAGGACGGGCACGCGTTGCCACCGTTCTTCCCCCAGCGCCCCGCCCACCGTTTGGAGAATAGATCACGTGCGGGGCGGTCGTCCGTCGTACATGGAATACTGCGCGGAGCAGTACCAGGGAGAAGGAGCCGCGATGGGTGTCAACGGCTGGCGTGTCGCCGACAGCGACATGCACTTGATGGAACCGCCCGATCTGTGGACGCGCTACATCGACCCGGCATGGCGTCATGCGGCGCCGATGGGGCTCAGCGAACTGCAACGCGACATGCGCGTGCGCGTCAAGAATCACAACCTGACCCGCACGGGCAAGGTGCGAGCCAACCCCGTAGTCGCGACGGTGGGGTGGAAGCCGCAGCAGAGCTCTGCGTACGCGCCGGCCGAGGCACGTGGATGGGACTCGGTTTCGCAACTCGAGGCCATGGATGCCGAAGGTCTCGACGTCGCGGTGTTGTTCCCCAGTCGTGGCCTGTTCGTCCTCGGTCTCGACAGCGCGGAGCAGATGGGCACCGATGGCCTCGAGCCCGAGTTCGCATCGGCGATCGCTCGGGCCTACAACGACTGGCTGCACGACTTCTGCGCCGAGGACCCGAACCGTCTGTTGGGTGCGGGACTCTTGGCGCCGCACGACATCGACGCCGCGATCACCGAGACCCGCCGCTGTGTCGAGGAGCTCGGCTTCAAAACGGTGATGCTCTATCCTGGGTGTGTCAATCGGCGGGCGTGGCACGACCCGTGCTACGACCCGTTGTGGCGCGAGTGCGAACGCCTCGGTGTGCCGATCAGCTTTCACGGCGGAGGTCAGAACTACCTACGCCCGGACTTCTCACTCGAGATCTTCGACACGATGATGATGTGGCACACGTTCGGGCAGCCGCTCGGCATCATGGCGGTGACCGTGAGTTTCGCCGGCGGTGGTGTGCTGCAACGATTCCCCAATCTGCGCGTCGGCCTTCTCGAAGGCAACTGTGGTTGGGCGCCATGGTTGCTGCAGCGACTCGACGAACATTGGGAGTGGTTGGGCAGCCAAGAGGCACCCGACTTGGATCGTGCGCCATCGGAGTACTTCCGCACGAACTGCTATCTGAGCGTCGAGTCCGACGAGACGACCGCGAAGTACTTCATCGATTGGTTCGGCGACGACAACCTCGTGTTCTCGACCGACTATCCGCACGGCGATTCGAAATATCCGCTGGCGGTGGCCAACTTCTTGAAGTTGCCGATCAGCGAGGAATCAAAGAAGAAGATCCTCTGGGACAACTGGGCCCGGCTCTACGGTCTCACAGCCCTGCCGTCTGGCGCAGCAGGCTCGTGACCTCGAGATCAGCGAGAGCGGCCTCGGCGCGCGCCAGGAACGCGTTGGCGAACACGCGGCGCCGCGGTGTCGCGTTGTCCGGAAACATCACGACCTGACACGAAGCCGGCACCGTGTACGCGCCGTGGATGCGATGCGCGTGCCATGCCTCGTCGAAGCTGATCTCGGTGCCACCGACAGCGGCGCGCCGTGCGAGGTAGTGGCGCAGCAGGTCGCGTTCGTTGCCGCGTCGATCTTCGATCGACATCGCCATGTTGAGGAAGTAGCTGACGTCGCGCATCGGAGTGCTCACGTTGATGATGCCCCAGTCGAGAAATCCGGCGCGGCCATGATCGTCGAAGAGATTGCCGATGTGCGGGTCGCCATGGATGACCGTGGATGGTCCCGCTTGCCACAACGCGTGCAGGACATCGCTATGGTCGATATACATCTCTGCCACGGCGGCGAAGTCGTCGCTGAGACGATCGCGATGATGATCGAGCCCGTAACGCAACATGGTGGCGCCGTAGTTGCTGCCGTGCGAGGCGCGTGGCACCCACGGTGCTTGCTCCGCACGCCGCGCCGGGTCTTCGAAACGCACGTGTAGATCGGCGAGTTCGTCGAGCGCCGTCGCGGCGGCATCGGGGGCAATGCCCCAAGTGCCGTCGGATACTGCGCAACCGGTCGTGACGAGATCTTCGAGCAACAGCAGGAACGAACCGTCACGGTCATCGTGCAGGGCGACATATGCGTCGGGCACACGGAGGCTCAATGTCGATGCGAGGGTTGCGTAGAACAGCGCCTCTCGCCGCCCCATGTTCGTCTTTGCGATGGTCTCGCGCCGCGCCGGTTCTGACGGTGGCACCTTCGCGAACATGATCTCGGGTGCTCCGGCCGCATCGTCGTAGTGGATGCGCAAGCGGGCGTGGCTGTTCGTGACCTCGTGGCGTTCGAGGATTTCGATCGCGTGCACGCGCACACCGGGAAAACGCGGCGCCAGTGCATCGCTCAGCCAAGCCGGTTCGATGGCATCGGCGCTGGCCGGAAGCTGATCATCGCTCACGGCGCGGGATCCTAGATGGGCTCGAGCACCGCCGGCGCACGACGATGCGCGAGAATCAGCAGCAGTCACTGGTGGTCCTGGCCTGGGGAGTAATCGGATGCAGACGGTTTCGATCGATCTGAGCGACAGCCGCTTCGAGCGGGGCGTCCCGTTCGAGACGTTGACCTATCTGCGCGAGCACGACCCGGTGTGGTGGTGGCCCGAAGGATCGTGCTGGGTGGTTACCACCCACGAGCTCGTCGAGATGATGAACCGTGACTACGAGACCTACTCGAGCGAAGGCGGCATCGTCCCTCCGGCCGGCGCCAACATAAACCCGTCGGTGTTGTTGGCGATGGATCCACCGCTGCACACCGAATATCGGCGCATGGTGATCAAGTCGTTCGTGCCGCGATCGATCTCGGCGATCGAAGCCAACGTCCGCGCGATCGCCCAAGAGGCGGTCGACGACTTCGCGCACAATGGCGGCGGTGATTTCGTCATCGATGTTGCATCGGCGATTCCGTTCCGTGTGATGGCCGATCTGACCGGAGTGCCCCGCTCGGCCGAGCGCATGGTCATGCGGTGGGGCAATGCCATAGCGCCGAACTCCGATCCTGAGTACCGCAGCAATCCCAACGCGGCCAGCGAGGCCAACGACGCGCTGGGTGACTACCTCGGTGAGCAGTTCGAGGCGCGGCGCGGCGCGCCGGCCGACGACTTGTTGTCGCACCTGTTGCAGGTGCGACGGGGCGACCAGCCCTTGCCCGAGGCCGACCTTCGCGGTTTCGCCGTCAACTATCTGCTCGGCGGCACGGAGACCACGCGCAATCTCATCGCGCAGGCGCTGTTGGTATTGCTCGAGCATCCGGAGCAGACACAGCGTTTCGTCGACGGTGAGGTGGATTCGGCCACGATGGTCGAAGAGCTCTTACGATGGGTGACGCCGGTGCTTCACCACTCACGTTGGTGCACCCGCACTGCCGAAGTCGCGGGCAAGGCGATCAATGCCGGCGATCGCCTCACCCTCTGGATGGTGTCCGCCAACCACGACGAAGGGGCCTTCGAGCATGCCGACGTTTTCGACATCGGTCGCAACCCCAATCACCACGTCGCACTCGGTGGTGGCGGGCCGCACTTCTGCCTCGGCTCGCATCTCGCCCGTCTCGAGAGCATCGTCACCTTCGAAACCCTGCGTCCGTTGCTTTTGTCGATGAAGTTGACGGCACCACCGCAGCGCGTGCGATCGAACTTCATCAACGGCATGAAACACCTATGGGTATCGGTGGGGCCATAACCGCAGTTCAGGGGGCCTAATGACTATTCGGCAGGGACGCCCGTGACACACCCGTGACACGCGGCGTTTTGCGATTGTGACCCTGAACGCGCACAGGTGGCGATGCTGGGGTGAAGGCGTTTTGCACAATCGCACGCGCTCGATCATCGTCACCGGGTAACAAGTGAGCGTACGTCGATAGGAGCACGCCGGGGGTGTGCCCGAGCCATTCTGCGCAGGCGGGAACCGACACCCCGCCGGCAAGCAAGGTGCTGGCGAACGTGTGCCGCGTGTCGTGGAAACGCGCTTGCGACTGCCCGGCGCTAGTGCGCACCTTGCGCCAGATCACCCCGAAGT
Source organism: Acidimicrobiales bacterium (assembly GCA_039934635.1). GTDB lineage: Bacteria > Actinomycetota > Acidimicrobiia > Acidimicrobiales > WLNW01 > DATLFA01. The sequence goes on along the minus strand of JBDTLT010000072.1, from coordinate 6,048 downwards.
GCTGGCGTCGAATCGGTCGCCCGTCGGGGAGGTGGAGCACCAACCCGTGGTCCCCGGCGCCGTAGTGCTCGACATGACGAGCGAGCGCTTCGACGACGACATCGGCGAGGGGAATGGTCCGATACGAGGTTCTCGTCTTCGGTGGTCCGAGGGTAGGGTCGCCGCTCGCGGGCGACACCAACTGCTGATCGACCCGCACCGTGCGCCGTAGGAAGTCGATGCGGTCGAGTGTTAGTCCCGTCGCTTCGGACTGTCGCAACCCGACACCGACGCCGAGGTCGATAGCGACCGCGAACCACGCCGGGCACGCATCACGAAGCGCGTCGAGTTCGTCAATCGTGAACGGCACCACGGGCTTTGTCTCCACCTTCGGTCGCTTCGCCCCGTGCGCTGGATTAGTGGCAAGGAGGCCGTCGTGGACAGCGGCCTCAAGCATCGTTGAGAGGTACTGCGCACAGAGGCCCGCGGTGCGAGCGCTCACCGGTAGACGCCGCGCCCACGTCTCGATCTCGGTGCGTCGAAGCGTGTTGAGTGGTCGCCGACCGAACGCCGGCAGGATGTGATTTCGGAAGTAACTCGTGACACCGAGGCGTGACGACGCGCGCCACTCTTGCGCCTCCGACCAGGTCGCCCAGTATTGGGCCACCGTGACCCTGCCCTTGTGGGTGTCCACGTAGCCACCGATGAGCTTGGAATGCTCGACGGCCGTGACCCATTTCTCGGCGTCAATCTTGCGGTCGAAGACTTTGGAGCGTGACTCGCCTTCGGGTGTGCGGGTACGGGCGCGCCACTTGCCGTTCTTCCATTTCGTGATGCTGCTCATCGTGTTCCCTTCGTGTTGGCGCGGGGCCGAGTCGTGCCACCGGTTGGTGGGATGGCCCCGGCCTTGCGGGCTTGGCGGGTGCGGTGGCCGGCATCGTTGACATCGGCAACGTTTACGCCCCGCAATTCGGCGAGGCGGCGCTCGACTGCTGCTCTTGTCGGCCGTCCCGCCTTGAGCGCGGCGTTGTATACCTTCGCGATTTCTTTGATCTCGCGGTCGAGCCCGCTGCGATCACGCCGTGGCGGCTGTGATCGCAGGGCCGGCACGACGTGCTGTTGCGGTTTGTCGGCGGTGGTCAATAGGGCGATCGCTGTTCGCGTCGCTTCGCCGATGTGCGCTGCCTGAAGTGCTCTCGCCGAAATGTCGTGGCCGTCCTTGCGTCGGCGGATGTGTAGGTCGTCGACGACGACATGCGGTTGAGGTTCGGTAACGACTTCGACTACGACGGTGATGTCGAAGCCGAACCAGTTGTGCAAGGTCACCACGCCGCTCGACACGAACGCTGCCGTGGTGGCGCTCTCCATCGCGAGACCATCCGAGCGGACCGCGACGGTGTACTGCTGTTTGCCGCCGCCCTCGCCCCGGCGCCACTTATCGAGTCGGTCGCGCATTTCGTCTCGCGGCATGGGCGTGCCGAAAAGGCGGGATGGAACCCGGGTTGCAATTGTGCCTTTTTTGGTCATGCGTTGAACGCTACGATTAGGGGGCGCACAATGTCAATTTATGGAACCAAGAACCGTGAAACACGCACTACAGCCATTGTGGGATTCGAAGACAACTGCCGAGTACCTACGCATTCCCGCGGGCACGTTGGATCAGTGGGCGCACCGCGGCGGTGGGCCGCCGTTCTCGAAGATCGGTAAGCACCGCCGGTACGACCCGCGCAAGGTCCAGGCGTTCGTCGAGGCGAACGAGCGCGGCGCGAGCGCTTGAGGGCAGGCGTCTGTGGCGTGATGCACGCCGCACCGATGAGGCCGAGCACGGCCGAAACGCCCAGCAGCAAAAACGACGAACGACCGGCAACCCCACAAAAGGAACCGGTCGTCGTCTACCGAAAGGAACGCACGTGGATCATACAACGGACGATGTGCCCGGCGGCGAACAGACCCGGAGTCGATGGACCACGCGCGAGCGCAAGCCGATGCCGCGCACGACCGACCAAAGCAACGCTGTCGAGCAAGCCAAGTTCGACCGGTTTTGGGCGCACTACGAAGCCCGCTGGAACGCGCCGCGTTGCTGCTGTGATCGGCGGCCCGCATGACCCGCAACGGCTCTGATGGTGTACGTACACCATCTGAAGACTCCCAAGGGCGCAAGTCTGCGTCGACGGTCATCGTCGACCTCGCCGAGAGCATGTACAGGTTCGGGTTGTCCGATGCCGGCGAGACGTTCGCGGTGCCGCGGTCCGGGGCCAAGGTCGTGGTGTTACTTCGTGGTGGCCGCCAGTCGCTACGGGCACAACTTGCACGCGAGTACTTCCGACGGACGGGTAAGGCGGCGCCCCAGCAAGCCCTCGCCGATGCCCTCATGGTGATCGAGGGCATCGCTCAGGAATCCGATGAGGAACATGTCCTTCATTTGCGGGTCGCGCGTTACGCCGATGCGTTGTGGCTCGATCTTGCTGACGCGACCGGCCGGGCGATCAGGATCACGGCGGCCGGCTGGACGATCGAAGACAAGGCACCGGTGTTGTTCAAACGCACCGCGCTCAACGCAGCGTTGCCCACACCGATCAAGGGCGGGTCGCTCGACGTGTTGTGGTTGATGCTCAACGTCGAACTGGATGATCGCCCGTTGATCTTGGCGGCGGTCGTCGCGAGTTTCTATCCCGATATGCCGCATCCAGTGATCGCGTTGAACGGCGAGCAGGGCACCGGGAAGACCACCGCGATGAAGGTGATTACGTTGATTGTTGATCCGTCGCCGGTGCCGGCACGCAAGGCCCCGCGCGATGCCGAGTCGTGGGTGACCGCCGCGGCGGGTTCGTGGTTCGTCGGTCTCGACAACCTCTCGGAAATCCAGCCGTGGTTGTCCGATTCGATCTGTCGCGCGGTGACCGGTGAAGGCGATGTTCGTCGCAAGCTCTACACCGACGGCGACCTCGCCGTGTTCAGCTTCCGCCGCTGCGTCGTGCTGTCCGGTATCGACTTCGGGGCGTTGCGTGGCGATCTCGCCGACCGCATGCTGCCGATCGGGTTGTACACCATCGACGACACTGCGCGGGTAGACGAAGAGCAAATGTGGCTGCGGTGGGAACAACTGCACCCGCGAATCCTCGGTGCCCTGTTGGATCTGCTGGCGGGGATCGAAGGGGTACTTCCATCTGTCAAGCTAACGACCAAACCACGCATGGCCGACTTCGCCAAGGTGTTGGCCGCGACCGACATGGTGCTCGGCACCACCGGCCTGGCGACCTATCTGTCGAAGCAGAGCACGATGGCCGTGGATTCGCTTGAGGGCGTCGACTTCATCGTGATGGCGAAGACGGCGATCGTCGGCACCTTTGCCGGCACGTCTGCCGAGTTGTTGAAGCGGGTCACGCCGGCCGACGAGTGGCGGGCACCGAAGGGATGGCCCGGCAATGCGCGCGCGGTAACACGGTTGCTGCGGCAGCAGGCCCCGGTGATGCGCAAGGCCGGCTGGACCGTCACCGACGACGGCGGAATCAACCACGACAAGATCACCACATGGACGATCAGTCCTCCAGAGACGGTCTGCAATTTAGACCCGCGTGACCCGCAGACCCGCAAGAAACCGGATTCTGCGGGTCTCGCGGGTCTCGCGGGTCAGGAATACGGGCCATCTCACGACGACCACGACCACATCGACCTTGTCGACTACGAGCGCGACTACCCCGACTTATTCGAGTCATCGCTATGAGCGGCAACTACAAGACCAAGGCCTTGGCCTATTTGGCCGAGGGCAGGGTCACCGTCATCTCGATCACGCCCACCACCGTGACAGCCAACGTGAAGGGCGCAGGCGAGATCTACATCGTCACCGCCGGCGCAGACGGCTGGCGCTGCACCTGCCCCGCCAAAGGCCCGTGCTGCCACATCTGGGCAACCCAACTCGTCGCGGTGAAACCGAGCAGACCATGACTGACCTATTCGACTTCGACCGCGACGACGCCCACTCCGCCGAACGATGGTTGGACCGCGTTCGCGAAGTCTGCGACTGGCCCGAGTTCGCGGGCGCGTCGATCCGCTACGACGCCGACTTCGATGTGTGGGTGCTCGCCGGCGTCGACGATGAGCGGTTGGCGCTGTTCTGGTTCCAGGTCGACCACACCGAGACGTGGCCAGCGAACGTCGGTCCAGTCTTCCGACTCGACTACGACGACGACCGATGGTTCCTCGACGTGCTGATACGCAACCTCGAATGCGACGACGGGGAGTGCCCGTGCCGGGTCAAATGACGGCGTGCGCGTTGCGGCCAATACGAAAGCGAAGCACCGGCGATGAACCTCCAAGATGTGCGCAGCGAACGGGGGCGGCCACGACCGTTCGCTGCACGCAAAACCGCGGCGGCGGGGCTTGGCCTCGGTGGCCAGTGGCAACCCGCCGCCGCAACCTCTCCCAACAACGAAGGATGACTATGAGCTATAGCTACACGGACCAGGAACCCGCGATCGACCCGACCGCTATCGCCGCACTCATTGCTGGCGACACCACGACCGACACGCATCTCGACCGCGCGCAACCGACGGTCGCACGTCCAATAGGTCAACAGATCACCGACCGATTGCGTGACCTCTCGTCGGCGTATCAGTCGTACGAGGGCATCGTCCCGAGGGGCGCAGAACTCGAGACCGCCGTCCCCGAAATTGACGCGTGGATGCAAGCCGACGAGGCGATGCGCGACGCACTACACACCGCGCACGCGGGCGCACAACGCATCCGTCACGCAATCGCTGACGACGAGAAGGCCGCGTATGTGGCGGTGCGCGAGGGCAAGAAGATTCCGCCACCGACCGCCCCCGCCGTAGAGGCCGCAGCGGTCGAAGCGGTGCGCAACTACGGGGCACGTCTTGCGCTCGCCGCCGACGCGGTTGCGGCCGTGCGGGATGCGTTGCGGGCTCACTGGCGCGCCGGGTGGCGTCGCGAGCTTCTCGAACGGATCACCGTCGAGCAAGACCGTGCGATCGCGGAACACGGGCGTTTCGTTGGCGCCCTCGGGAATCTGCTCGCCGCACGCCAAGCGTTGATTGTCGCCGATTCGAAGTACGGGTCGGCCGACTACCCCGAGCAGATGATGCCGATGCCGGGGCGCGACGATCCCGGCTGGATGGTGCAGCCGCCGTGGTCCGGTGTGTACGTGCGAACGGTTTTGCGCAACGACGTCGGCTCGATGAATCGGGTGCCCCTGAACCCGCGTTTGGATGATATGCGCACGGTCGAGGCGTTCATCCGTTCGTCGCTGGTCCACGAGCAATGGGCGCCCGCCACCGACGAGCCCGAGTAGCCAGTCAGTCCGCTTGAAGCGGTCGGTGCCGTGGAAACGGTTGCACACGGCGAACGGCGCGCACGGTGTACGTACACCGTGCGGACGCGCGCACTGCGCGTGGCGCGCGGCCAGGCCGTCACGTGACGCACGTGCGTCACGTGGCCAGGCCGTCACGCTGAGAGCCGTTCTAAGCATCGACTCGGCCGGACCCTTACCCCAAGTACCCCCAAACCCGACTTGGTTGCTTAGAAGCCTTCCTAGCGTTTCGGGCCTCGCGAACCCCCTGGTCAGAGACCCGCAAAAAGCCTTGTTTTCGGCTGGCCCGACCGGAAACGGCGCTGACGCGGCCATCCCCTACGCGGGGCCACGAAGACGGCGCTTGGCATCGTTGAACCATGCGACATCGCCACCGATGCGGTCGTCGACATCGCCACCGATGACGACACGTTGCTGCGCCCTCGAATACGGGTTCAACAAGAACCGATCCTCGAGTTGGCGCATTTCGGCCAACAACCCTTTGTCGTCGTAGGCGGCCAACGTGGTTTGAATGATCACTAGCCGCGTCAACGCCGCTAGGTCGGAGCGGTTCCACAACGTGGCGATCGGTTGCGCCCACATCTCATCCCATATTTCGCGACGCACGCCGGTCAACGGCAACGACGGTTCGGGGATCACATCGACCTTGGCGTCGGCGTCGATCGTGATCGTTCCGCGTGTCGACGGGTTCTTGTGTCGCGCCATGCCCTCGGGCTTACGCGGACGGCCGCCACCGGCACCCT
>JBDTLT010000071.1:0-23378 GCA_039934635.1 Acidimicrobiales bacterium | reverse complement strand
GAGTTGCTCGTGGACGACGTTCGAGCGTTCTTCCGTCGCTTTCGATAGCTCGACTGTCGCGCCCGATCACGACCCACCGCTGAACCACTGCGACGCAGTTTGACCGAGAATGGCGGCGCGGGCTTCGGCAGTGGGCGCGTTCTCGATGACGTCGTCGACGGCGCGCTCGAGGGACCCGCGAAACGGATAGTCGGTACCGAGCACGATGCGGTCCGCGCCCACGGTGTCGAGCGCGCACCGGAACGCCGGGGGATGGTACGAGCAGGTGTCGAGATACAGGCGGTGCCGGAGGTAGTGGGCCATGTCGTGTTCGGCATCGCCTCGGCCCATGTCGACGAAGCGCTGCGCGAGGTAGGGGATCGTTCCGCCCAGGTGGGGCACGACGATGTCGAGCGTGGGTACCCGGTCGAGCATGCCTGACATCACGAGCCGCGCGATACCGAGGCTGCTGCTCATCACCGCATGCAGGCTGCCGCCGATGGTCCAATCGGTGAACTTGGCGGGCCGGCAGTCGAACGCGGGATGTAATACCAACGGCAGCCGACTTTGCGCGGCGCGCGCCCACACGGCTTCGAACTGTGGCTCGTCGAGCGTCCACGTTTCGGCGTTGGTGAGCGCACTGACACCTTGCGCCAGCGGATGCGATGACACACGATCGAGCTCGGCCAGGCTGCCTTCGATATCGGGGAGCGGGAGGGCGAGCAAGATCGAGAATCGACCGGGGTAGCGCTCGGCGGCGGCCAGCATCGCGTCGTTCGCGGCCGCGGCGACTCGACGGGCGGTGGCCGTCGGCCCGAATGCAGCGGCGGGTGGGGGCAGAGAGATGACCGAGATGTCGACACCGCACGCGTCCATCTCTGCGATACGGCCCTCGAGCGCGACCAGTGGCGCATCGGGTCTTTCCGCCGTGGACAGCATGCCGCCATAGTCGCGGAGGAGCGCTGGTTGTTCGCGCAGCAGGTCGTGTACCGCTTCGAGATGCACGCGCGGCATCCAATGGCTGTGGGTATCGATGCAGACGGAGCCGTCGATGGTCATCGTGTACTCATTCCTTCGCTCTGACGTCACGATCACTGGGGGAGAGGAAACTCGGCGAGGTACTGGTCGTAGTCCGCTTCGACGTCGACCTGCAGCGTCTGCAACACGCGCACGACGAGGTTGTAGTAGCCGATCGTCAGTACCAGATCGACGAGATGCTCGGGCGACAACTCGCGTGACAACTCGGCCCATGTGGCATCGGTGATCGCGAGGCTGCTCGTCATTTCGCGGGCTGCCCGCAACACGACCCGGTCGAAGGGCGCCAGCGCGTTCGGTCGACCATCGGTCTCGGCGGCGATGTCGCGAATGTCCTCGGCCGACACGCCGAATTCGGCCATCGCCAGTTTGATGTGGTGGGTCCATTCGTAGGCAGTGCGGGTCTGGTAGCCGACCTGCAGGATCGCCAATTCGCGCAGACGGTGATCCAACGTGCTGTCGTGGCGGATGAAACCACCGAGGCGGCCGAAGCTGTGCAAGCCTTCGGGACTGTTGCCCAGGGCCTTGAACAGGTTGGCCGGTCGGGCCACCAGGCTGCGGTATTGCTCCGCCACCTGCTCGGGACCGATATAGGGGACACGCGCCATCGCGGCCAAGCCTCGGTGCTGTGCGGCCAAGTGTCAAACGTCTCGGACTTGGGGGTATCGGAGCGGCGCATCATTGCTTAGCCTTGCTAAGTAATGCCGACCGAAACACCGACCATTGCCTCTGACCTCCGCCTGGCGGTCGGCCGGCTAGCTCGCAAGGTGCGGCTCTCCGAGACCACTGGATTGACGCAATCGCAGCTCTCGGCGCTGGCCACGATCGATCGCATCGGGCGCGCCCGCCTCTGCGATGTCGCGGCGGCCGAGGGAGTGAGTGCACCGACCGCCACCCGCATTGTCGGAGCGATCGAAAAGCTCGGGTTGGTGGCGCGCACCGACGATTCCGAAGACCGCCGGGCGACGCGCCTCACGGTGACGCCCGCCGGACGCACTGCGATGCGCCGCATCCGCACCAATCGCACGGCGTTCCTGCAGCAGCGCCTGCAGCGACTCGACGATCACGACCTGGCGCTGCTGCGCGCCGCGCTGCCGGTGTTGATCGCGTTGTCCGAGGACGAAGTATGAGGAAGCGGTTCGACGCCACTTTCCGGGCACTGTCGATCTCACGCAACTACCGCATCTACACCGCCGGTCAAGGCGTGTCGCTGGCGGGGACGTGGATGCAGACGGTCGCACTCGGCGTACTCGTGTTGCAGTTGACGGGCAGCGGCACCGCGCTCGGGCTGGTGACCGCCGCACAGTTCATCCCGGTGTTGTTGCTGGCTCCCCTCGGCGGTGTGTTCATCGATCGCATGGACACCCGCAGGGTTCTGATCTTCACGCAGGGAATATCGGCCGTGTTGGCACTCGGTCTCGGCGTGTTGGCGATCACCGGTGATGTTCGATTGTGGATGGTCTACGCGATCGCCGCCGCCGCGGGCACGCTGCAAGTCGTCGACAACCCGGCACGCCAGCTGTTCTCCCTACAACTCGTCGGTCCCGAGCACCTGACCAACGCGATCACGCTCAACACGATCAACATGAATCTGGCCCGCGTCGTCGGACCGGCGATCGGTGCCGTGATCATCAGCACGATCGGTGTAGGGCCCTGCTTCGTAGTGAACGCCGGCACGTTCCTGTTCGTGATCGCGGCTCTCGTTGCGATGCGTTCGTCCGAGTTCTATCCAAAGCTTCGTGCGCCGCGCGCCAAGGGCCAGGTACGCGAAGGCTTTCGCTATGTCAACAGCACGCCCGCATTGCGCGCGCCCCTCATCATGATGGCGCTCGTCGGAACGTTGGCCTACGAGTTCCAGGTCAGCCTCTTGCTCGCCGCCAAGTACACATTCCATGGTGGCGGCGGTACCTACGGCCTCATGACCTCCGCGATGGGTGTCGGTGCAGTGGCGGGCGGTCTTGTGACCGCTTCGCGCGAGCGCCACGGGCTGAGCACGCTCATCTCGACCAGCGCCGCGTTCGGCGTACTCATCCTCGCCGTGGCCATCGCCCCCAGCCTGCCCCTCGCGCTGGTCGCGCTGGCGTTGATGGGCGCCGTGAACATCTCGTTCATCTCCCGTGCCAACGCCACGCTGCAACTCGCCGCGGATCCGGCGATGCGCGGCAGGGTGATGGCGCTGTGGACCGTGGCGTTCATGGGTAGCACCCCGATCGGTGGTCCCATCATCGGTTGGATCGGCGAGCACATCGGTCCGCGGTGGGCGCTCGGCACCGGCGGTATCGCCTGTCTTACCGCGGCGGCGTATGGCTTGCGCCAGCAACGGCGTGCCCTTGCGCCGGCCGGTGAGCCATGGATGGCTGCGTCGGCAAGAATCGCCTGACACATTCGCGCAGACGAGGTCTACACAATGGTCGAAACGGGCGACGCGCCCGACGAAGACGCGCTTCGTCACGAGATCCGGACGTGGATCGACGCCAACTGGGATCCGAGCCTGACCGTGCGCCAGTGGTGGCGTCGGCTTGCCGACAGCGGATGGGGTTTCCCGACGTGGCCCCGTGAATGGTTCGGTCGCGGTCTGGGCGCGGAAGCGGCAACGGTTGTCTACGACGAGTTGGCACAGGCCGGCGTGCTCGGCGCGCCCGAAGGCGCGGGCCCGTCGATGGGCGCACCGACGTTGTTCTTGTTCGGCAGCGATGAACAGAAACAGCGGTGGATGCCGGCCATCGCATACGGCGAGGAGTACTGGGCCCAGTTTTTCAGTGAGCCCGGCGCCGGTTCTGACCTCGCGAGCGTGCAGACGCGTGCGGTCCGTGACGGCGACGAATGGGTGTTCAACGGGCAAAAGGTGTGGAACAGCGGCACGTTGTTCGCCGATCGAGCGTTGCTGGTGGCCCGCACCGACATCGATGTTCCCAAGCACAAGGGCATCGGTTTCTTCATCCTCGACGTCGATCAGCCCGGTGTCGAGATCCGTCCCATCAAACAGATGAACGGGCGGTCCGAATTCAACGAAGCATTCATGTCCGACGCGCGTGCGCCCGATGCCAATCGCATCGGCGATGCCAACGGTGGTTGGTCGGTGGCGATGACGGTGCTCACGCACGAGCGGGCGACGTTCGCCGGTGGCGGCAGCTCCACGATCCTGCGCAGTGTGGAGGGCGGGGCGAAGTACGGGCACCTCGATCGCGTGGTTGCCGACGTGTTGTCCGAGGATCGGTCGATGGCCAACATGGCCAACGGCTTACCGATCAGCACTGTGGATGCCGTCATCGAGTTGGCTCGTCGCTACGACCGCCTCGGCGATCCGCTGATACGCCAGCGCATCGCCGGGTTGCACGCGCTGTCCGAGGCGCTGCGGCTCACCGGCGTACGCGGACAGGCCGCCGAACGCAGTGGGCGAGCGGGCGGCGGCGAGAGCTCGATCGTGTACCTCGGTGGCGTCAAGGTCGTGCGGCTCTATCGCGATCTCGTGGCCGACATCTGCGGACCCTACGCGATGCTCGACGGCAATGAGGTGGCCGAGACGATCACGATCGCTCCTGCGCACGGTATTCAGGGCGGCAGCGAGCAGATCCAACGCAACGTGATCGGTGAGCGACTCCTCGGGTTGCCGCGCGAACCGCAGGTCGATCGCGACGTGCCGTTCCGGCTCCTCAAAGTGGGCACCCAGCGCGACTGAGTCCGAGCGCCGCTCTGCTGGGCCGCTCGGGCCGCGTAAGGTGAGCGCATGAGACCGCTCAGCGATGTGCGCATCATCGCCGTCGAACAGTACGGCGCGGGCCCGTTCGGCACGCTGCAGTTGGCTGACCTCGGCGCAGAGGTCATCAAGGTCGAAGATCCGCGCACCGGCGGCGATGTCGGGCGCACCGTGCCGCCCTTCGCGGAGGGTGAGGACAGCCTCTTCTTCGAAGCGTTCAACCGGGGAAAGCACAGCATCAGTCTCGACCTTCGCAACGAGCGTGGGCGCGCCGTCTTCGAAGACCTCGTGCGCGGGGCCGACGCGGTGTTCAGCAACCTCCGCGGCGACGCTACCGTGCAGTTGCGCCTGCGATATGCCGATCTCGCGCCGGTGAATCCGCGCATCGTGTGTTGCGCACTCACCGCGTACCCACTCGAGGGCCCGCGGGCGAGCGAGCCGGGCTACGACTATCTGATGCAGGGTCTCGCCGGTTGGATGAGCGTCACGGGCGAGCCCGATGCGCCACCGACCAAGACGGGGCCGTCGGTGGTGGACTTCGCGGCGGGGCTCAACGCCGCGCTCGCACTGGTTGCTGCAGTGCATGGCGCTCGGCGCGACGGCGTCGGATGTGATTGCGACGTCACCATGGTCGATACCGCAGTGGGGCTCTTGGGCTACCTCGCCACCTGGCACCTCACTGCGGGCTATGAGCCCGCACGGACCGAGCACAGCGCGCACCCGAGTTTGGTGCCGTTCCAGAACTTCGCGACCGCCGACGGCTGGATCGTGGTGGCGTGCCCGAAGGAGAAGTTCTGGTTGCGGCTCGTTGCCGCGATCGGGCGGGCCGAGCTTGCGCATGATGATCGCTTCGCGAGTTTCGATGCCCGGCGCCGTCACGCATCCGAACTGCTGCCCGAACTGCGCCGCGCCTTCGTTACCCGCTCGACTGCCGAATGGCTCGAGGTCTTGCGGGCCGCACGCGTGCCGTGTGCACCCGTCAACACGGTCGCGCAAGGTCTCGTCGCGCACCGTGAGAGCGGTGGCGTACAGATCGAGACCACACATCCGCGCTTCGGCACGGTTCGCCACAGCGGGCCCATGATCCGTGTGGCGCCCGCGCTCGACGAGTACCCACCGGCACCCGCTCGCGGCCACGACACGATCGAGTTGCTCACAAAACTCGGCTACGGGCGCGACAAGATCGACGAACTCTGCCGATCGGGCGCGTTCGGCGACGATTTCGATTCGCAATACAACAGGGGAGCACCATGATCACGTTCGACCAGAGCATCGGATGGCAGGCACTCGAAGAGCGCCTGGCAGTGACCGAGAGCCCGCGCCAACGTCAGTTGATCGAGACCGTCATCGCGCACGCGAAGGCTGAAGCCGAATTCGACCTCGACGGGTTGATGAAGACGCTCGTCGCCGAGCCCGCGTATCACTTCTGGCGCAACGGCAAAGACTTTGGGCCAAAGGGCTACGACGGTGTCCGCAAATACTATGACGACTTCGTCGCCAGCGGCGCCGCAGTGCTGACGTCGCGTAAGGATCGCATTGTCGTCGATGACTTCAGCATCACGCACGAGGGCATCATCAGCACGCTCGGCACCGGCAAGATCGCCAAGGACCGCGGCTACAACAACATCGACGATGAGAACGCGCACTACTTGATGCGATCGCGAACGAACATCTTGTGGAGCTTCGACGACGACGGTCTGGCTTACGGCGAAGATGCCTACGGTTCGTCCGATCCCGACGACGTCGAGAAGATCGCCATCGAGGACCTGCCTCAGGTCTACGTCGACTATCTCGCGAGGTTGGGACGCAAGCCGTGACCGAGGCGGCCGAGCGACCGCTGTCGCTCGCGGTCGCGGATTTCGCGGCGGCGTTGCGCTTCGAGGACCTACCTCGAGCGATCATCGATCAGGCCAAGATGCTCATCGTCGACGCCGTCGGTATCGCATATGCCTCGACAACGTTCCCCTTCGCAACGAGTGCGGCCGCCGCGTTGCAGTCGTTGGGCGGTGGGGATCAGCCGGTGATCGGCCTTCCGTTGCGCCTCGGTCTGCGCGACGCCGCGCTGATGAACGGGTTATTGATTCACGGGCTCGACTACGACGACACTCACCTCGCCGGCGTCGTTCACGTATCGGCGACCGCGTTGCCGACGGCGCTAGGCGTCGCGTGTGCGCGCCACCTCTCCGGTCGGGATCTCTTGTTGGGCTACATCCTCGCGGTGGAGGTGGCGGGGCGCATCGGTGCCGCGGCGGCGGGCGGCTTTCATCGTGCCGGCTTCCACCCAACCGGTGTCGCGGGTGCGTTCGGCAGTGCGGTGGCGGCCGCGCGCCTCGACAACTTGTCGGCCGAGCAGATCGCGACGGCGCAGGGATTCGCCGGCAGCCTTGCCTCTGGCACCATGGAGTTCACCGCGCGCGGCGCATGGACCAAACGGGCCCACGCGGGTTGGGCGGCGGCGTGCGGCATCACCGCGGCCGCGTTCGCGCGCGAAAATTTCGTCAGCCCGGCGCATGTGTACGAGGGTCGTTACGGGCTGTTCCGCACGCACCTGCCCGAAGGTGAGAGCCCTGACCTCGACGCGCTGACACGCGGCCTCGGTGAGCGATGGCAGATCCCCGAGGTGGCGGTCAAGTTGTACCCGTCATGTCACTTCACCCATGCCTTCGTCGACGGCGCGCTCGAACTGCAACGACGCGAGTCGCTCACTGTCGACGACATCGCTTCGGTGACCTGTCTCATCCATCGCGACGCGGTGCCGGTGGTGTGTGAGCCCCGCGCCAGCAAGCTCGTGCCGCAAAGCGACTACGAAGCCAAGTTCAGCCTGCCGTTCGTGGTCGCCTCGACCTTTGTCCACGGACGGTTTTCGCTCAACGAGTTGAGCGACGAAGCACTGGTTGATCCGCAGGTACTTTCATTGGCTTCGCGGATCACCGACGCTGACGATCCTCAGAGTGGCTATCCCCACGCGTACTCGGGCGAAGTGGTCGTTCGCACGACCAGCGGCCGCGAGTTGCGTCACCGCGAGCAGATCAACCGCGGAGCGGTCGAGCGGCCCATTGGTGTGGCCGACGTCGTCGACAAGTTCATGGCCAACGTCGAGCTCGCAGGTATGGGCCAGCACCAGGCACAACGCATCGTCGACGCCGTGCTGGCCTTCGACCAGCTCGCCGATGCCGCCGACTTTGCCTCGCTGGTGGCAGGGGCGGCCCGATTGCCTGCTTGACACTCCCGTTGGGGGAGGGTGGATGCTGGCGTCATGAAGGTTTTGCTGACCATCGGTGAGTTCTCCCGCATGACGCACCTGAGCGTGAAGGCGCTGCGGCACTACCACGACGTCGGGCTGCTCGAGCCGGCGGACGTCGATACGTCGAGCGGCTATCGGCTCTATGCCGCCACCCAGGTGCCGACGGCGCAACTCATCCGTCGCTTCCGTGATCTCGAGATGCCGCTCGACGATGTGCGGTCGGTACTCTCGGCGCCCGACACCGCGGCCCGCAACGCCGCAATTGCGGCGCACCTCGAACGTATGGAATACCGCTTGGAGCAGACGCGCGCGACCGTTGCGTCGCTGCGAGCGTTGCTGCAAGAGTCGCTGTCACACTCCGCGGTCGTTTACCGCACCGTAGGGCCGACAACCGCGATGGCGATTCGCGAAGCCGTGCGCTTCGCCGACTGCGACACATGGCTCGCGGCCGCCTACGGCGAACTGTATGAGGCCGCGGCCAACGCGCGAATCGACATCGCCGAGCCCGCGGGTGCGCTGTATGCGCAGGAGTTCTTCGAAGCGGAGATCGGTGAAGTGGTCGCCTTCGTGCCACTACCGCACGGTCAGGGGCGCGTGTCGACGCGACGGGTCCATGCCTTCGAGGTGCCGGGCGCGCAATTGGCAGTGATGACCCACTACGGAGCCTTCGCCGACATCGACCGCACGTACGGCGCGCTCGGAACGATCGTGGCCGAGCTCGCGATCGGCATCGACGGTCCGATCCGCGAGCACTACCTCGTCACCGATGCGGACACCGACGACGTCTCTCAGCAGAGAACCGAAGTCTGCTGGCCCATCTCTCGACGACCAACACCAGGAGGAACATCATGAATCTGTCCGTAACCGCACTGACCTTTGATTGCGCCGACGCCTCCGGGCTCGCGCACTTCTGGTCGGGGGTGCTCGGTCTACCGGTCGACCCAGAACCCAGCGAGTCCTTCGCCAGCATCGGTCAATCCTCAGGGACGCAACCGTCTTGGATGTTCAACAAGGTCCCGGAGCCCAAGAAGACCAAAAACCGCATGCATGTGGACCTCTCGTCGGCCGACTGGGACGCCGATGTCGACCGTGTGCTCGCGCTGGGCGCGACGCGTATCGGCGGTTACGACGAGTCGGGCATGCAGTGGGTGACCTTGGCCGACCCTGAAGGCAACGAGTTCGATGTCGTGGCGGGTGAGCATTGAGCCGCGGAGGGGCCTCGCGGATGTGATAACCAAGCACCGTGCCCAAACCGCCGCTACACCGACGTAAATTGCTGGCGTTGTTCGCCTTCACGGCGATCGTGTTGACGGTCGTGGTCGTGGCGGACGACGCAGTCGAAGGCCAGGACGCGAATGACGCAGTGCCGTTCGGCTTCGTCGATCGGGTCGACATCGATTACGCCGCCCGAACCGTCGTCGTGCAGGGCTGGGCCATCGATCGCCAGACGGCCGATCCGATCTCCGTGCACGTCTACGTCAACGGCGTGCTGCGGACGGGAGTCCCTGCGGATCGCTCACGCGTCGATGTCGGCGCCGCGTATCCGACCTTCGGCGATCGGCACGGCTACGCGTTGTCGGTGGCGGCCGACGCGGGGGTCAACGTCGTGTGCGTCTACGGCATCAACGTCGGCGCCGGCGCCAACAGTCTCATCGGCTGTCGCGTGGTCACACTCGAGGACGCGCCGTTCGGTTCGGTCGACCGCGTCGATGTCGAAGCCGGCCTGCGATCGGTGGTCGTGCACGGATGGGCGCTCGACGTGCAGACGGCCGAGCCGATCGCCGTGCACGTCTACGTCAACGGCGCGTTAGGCGGAGGTGGTGTTGCCGACCGGTCGAGGGCCGACGTCGGCGCGGCGTTTCCATCGTTCGGCGACCGTCACGGCTACTCGGTATCGGTGCCGGCGCGCGCCGGGATCAACGTGGTGTGCGTCTACGGCATCAATGTGGGCGTCGGGTCCAATCGCCTGATCGGTTGCCGTGATGTATCGGTCGGTGGTTCGAACGGGCTCGAGGGCGTCTTCCCCGGCGCGATGATCGTGGCCCACTACGGCTCGGGGTTCGATAGCCGCCTTGGCGTGCTCGGCGCCCAGGCACCGCTCGAGTCAGCCGCAGCGGTGCGGGCACGAGCGCTGCAATGGACCCGCTTCGGTCTCCCCGTCGTGCCGGCCTTCAACTACATCGCCAGTATCGCGACGAACGGTGCTGGGCCCGACGGCGACTACAGCACACCCTCCGAACTCGCCACGCTGCGCAGCTGGCTCGAGGGCATCCGGTCGGTGGGCGGCATCATGGTCATCGACATCCAGCCGGGCCGCAGCGATTTCCTGTCGGAGTTGCGGCGCTACGAGAGCCTGCTCCTCGAGCCCGATGTGCATGTGGCCCTCGACCCCGAATGGCGCATGGGCCCCGGCGAGGTCCCCGGCACCATCATCGGTTCGGTCGGCGTCGACGAGATCAACGCCACCACGCAGTACCTCGCCGACCTGGTGCGGGTGCACCAGCTGCCCCGCAAGCTCGTGGTCTTGCACCAGTTCACTCCGTTCATGATCCGTGAACGGGAGCGCCTCGCCACCCGGACCGAGCTCGACATCGCGATCCAGCTCGACGGGTTCGGCTCGCCCGAAGCCAAGTTGTCCAAATACCGCGAGCTCCACGCGGTGGCCCCCTTCTACAGCGGCTTCAAGCTGTTCCTGCAACAGGACACCCGGCTGATGGATCCGGCCGAGGTCAGGGCGCTCGACCCACCACCGACCTGGGTCTCCTACCAATAGCTCTCGGCCCGCCGAAAGAAATGTGCGGGCCGCGTGCAACCTTTCGCCGACGCAAGGCATCTTGGTGGGTACATGTCGCAGCACGTCGTGGATCGAGACGAGGCTGCCGCGGTCTATGCCGCGGCCGTCAACGACGCGCACACGCCCGCGAACGGCGCCCCACCGGCCCTGACCGACCTCTACCGGCGGGAACGGGCGGGCATGGTGCGGCTGGCCCATCTCATGTGCGGCTCCAACGAGACCGCCTGCGACATCGTGCACGAGGCCTTCATCCGGCTGCAGCGCAATTGGTCGACTGCCACCGATCCGCGGGCGTATCTCCGCCAGATCGTCGTCAATCTCTGCCGGGCTCACCACCGCCGCAGCGCGGTCGAGCGGCGCCATACATCGGTGGCCTCGGTGCCGCCGATGTATCTCGCACCCGAGATGGACGAGACGTGGCACGCACTGGCGACGCTCAGCCCCAAGCGCCGCGTCGCACTCGTGCTGCGTTACTACGAAGACCTCTCCATCGAAGACGTCGCGAAGGTGATGGGGTGCCGTGTCGGCACGGCCAAATCCCTGATCCATCGCGGTTTGGCATCCTTACGGCAGGAGCTGCAATGACCGACCCATTCGAAGAGCAACTGCGCTCGACCTTTCGTCAGGTGGCACAGCAGACCACCACGACACACGACCTCGGCCTGCCGGGGCCGTTACCGCGCCCCGCACGCTCACGTCGCCTCGTTGCCACCGGCGCGCTGGCACTGATGGCCTTGATCGGTGTCGGTGTGCTCGTCGCGACGCGCGACGATGCCCCGCAGACCGTGCAGGCTGCCGCCGGCGACGAGACGCCGACCTCGAGTTCGACCACGCGGCCATCGATCGGCGCCGCGCTGGCCGGCATGTGTGACAGCACCGCTGGCGTCACGTTGCCGCCCCGGCTCAGCGAACTCCAATCGATGATGGGCAGGTTGTGCGCGGGCGGCGGTCTCGCCGCGGCCAATCCGTTTGCCGCGTGCGGCATCGACGCCGGCGCACTGCGCGACATGCTCGGTCCGGTGTTGGGAGATCTCGGACCACAACTCGATCAACTCAAGGCGCTCTTCGCCGAGTTCGAGCCGCGCATCCGGGCGATCACCGACGATCCGGCGACCAAGGCCAAGATCGAGTCCGCACTTCCGCTGCTACGTCAACGCGTCGAGGCGCTGTCCGATCCGGCCAACCGTCCCGACCTCAGCGATCCCACCGCGCGCCAGAAGCTGCTCGACGAGCTCAAGGCGGGCATGGCGCCGCTCACGAATGATCCCGCGCTCAAGGCCAAGGTCGACGCCCTCGCCAACGACCTGCGTACTCGCCTCGAAACGCTGGCGGCCACGCCCGAAGCGCAAGCCCTCCAAGAAAAGCTCAAGGCCTACGGCACCGACCCCGCCCTGAAAGATCAGGCCGACGCGCTGGCCAAAAAGCTCGCCGCCTGCTTCCCGCGGTGAGTCTGAGGACCAGGAAGTAAATCAAACTCGCACTCGATCATTTCCGCGGCGAAGCCGCCGATCCGTTGCGGCGGAGCCGCATTAGAGCGGTTGCACGCGCGAGCCGGTGAGGTAGCCGAGCGCGGGGTGCAACAGCGCGGCTTCGCGGGCGAGGCGGCGGTAGAAGAGTCGCACCAGCGCGGCATCGTGTTCGGGGCCGGCGGCGAGCACGAACGCTTCGAGCTCGACCTCGGCCTGTTGCCAGGTGGCCGGACGGTGGCCCAGGATCTCGGCAACCTCGCTCACGTTGTCGTGTTCGAACGCCGGGCCGTACATGTCGGACTGTTCGAGGTATTGCGCGACACGGTGCAGTGAACCGAGTTCGTAGGCACGCTCGGCATCAGCGGCGTTGTCGGGATCGAGTGCGGCCACCATGAGTTGGTACGCCGGCCCGCGAGGTGAGGGGGAAGCGCCGGGTATGTCGAGTGGATCGAGGGTGGCGCCGGTCAACGAGGCGAGCACGTCGAGCGACCACATCGAACAGAGCACATACCACGCCTTGTACTGGACGTAGTTGATCGCTTTGGGCGGATCGAGAACCATCCAACCGAGCGACAACGGGTTGACCCAACCGAAGCGAACGGTGTGGTAATCGATGACGCGCGGGTCGATATGGTCGCCGGTGAGATCGCCGTAGCGGGCGATCGCCCGGCGCATGTCGCCGAGCGAATGCGCCGCGTCGCGGCAACGAAGGCCCGCAAGGTCCGCCGCGGGATCGCCGAGGAACGAGAACTCGAAGTCGAGCAGCGCGACGATGCGGCCGTGCTCGAAAAGGAACTGTCCGCAATCGGCCGTCACGAAGCAGACCTTCGAACGATCGGGCGGCATGTTGCGCCGGATCCAGCGGATGCCGAACTCTTCCATCGGCGCCGGGCGAGTCTTCTTCTCGCGATAGACGCGCTCCCACGCGTCGAAGTCGGCAAGGCCGAGCTCATCGCTCGTCGTCGGGCGCCGTAGTCCACGCGCTTCGAAGTCTTCGACGGGAATGGCATGCATGCGCGCCATCATCTCGACGTATTCGTCGAGCAACGCGACGCGTTCGCGATCGTTGGCGGCGTCGACCATCTCGGTGCGACCGGGCAGGCGCGCCAGCAGCAAACCTTCGGGATCGTCGCAAAAGCCGTAGATGTGGGGCACCGGAATGCCGTGCGCCTCGAGCACCTGCAGCACGTTGTATTCGTAGCGAAGGTCGGAGATGCCATGGTCGAGCGCGCCGCGTGCGCCGCGCCAGTAGAGGGGCACCATCGTGCCGTCGACGTCGACATCGATGAAGCAGGCCGGCCGCCAGCGGGGTTGCACCTCCCAATGCACAATGCGCCCGCCCATCGTCTGCTCCACCCAGTCGAATGCGGCCTGCCACTCCGTCGGAAAGCGCGGCGGCTTGGCCGACAGCACCTCGACGGCGTAGCGCGAATCGAGGTACTCCCACACCGCACGAATCAGACCGTCAGGTGCGAACTCGAAGACCTTGACGTATTCGTTGACGTAGTCGATGCCGTCCTTGGTCATGGCGCGATTGGTGTGCTGGATCACCACCTGATCGCCCTCAGCGACGACCGAGCGGATCTCGCGCTCGATGCCCTCGGGGAACGCCTCGCGGGCCCGCGCCGAGATCTGCGCCAGGCCCTCGTGACCGCGGATGACACGGCGGTTGAGATGCCACACCGCGTCATCGGCGAAGTGACGCAGGAATGTCGCGTCGTCGGTCATGCCGGTCATCGCGTTCACCGCGATCGCGATCCGGCGGTTGCGCTCGATTTCGTCTTCGTCCTTCATGACCACCCCTCGTCGGACATTGGGTAGTGTCGCGCAATCGTTCCGCTCAAAGGCCGCTCGGGCCCGCGCGACAGGGGGGCCATGCCGACACTCGACGGCAAGATCGCGATCGTCACCGGTGGAGGACAGGGGGTGGGGCGCGGTATCGCACTCGCGCTCGCCGGCGAAGGTGCCACCGTTGCGGTCACCGGCCGCACCCCCGAAAAGCTCGACGCCACCGTCGCCGAGATCGAGGGGCGCGGCGGTCGGGCCCTGGCCATTCCGGGCAACGTCAAGGTCGAAGCCGACATCGCCCGCACGGTCGAGACCGTCGTGCGCGAGTTGGGGACGATCGACATCCTCGTGAACAACGCGCAGGAGGTGACCCTCGGCCTCTTGCTCGACATGAATCGTGATGACTTCGAGTCCGGCTGGCTGTCGGGCCCACTCGCCGCGTTCAGCTTCATGAAGGCGTGCCATCCCCATCTCGGCAGTGGCGGCGTCATCATCAACCTCGTCACATCGGCCGCGCTACGGCCCGACGCCGCGGGTTATGGGGTGTACTCCGCGGTGAAAGAAGCGATGCGTTCGCTCACTCGCACCGCCGCCTGCGAGTGGGGTCCGCAGGGCATCCGCGTCGTCAACCTGTTGCCGCTTGCGTCGACGTCGGCGTTCGAAGGCTGGTCGCAAGCTCGGCCCGACGAAGCGGCCGCTTTCGTCGCCACCGTGCCGCTGCAGCGCATCGGCGACAGCGAAGCCGACATCGGGCGTATCGCGGTATTCCTGTGCGGACCCGACGCCAGCTACATCACCGGTACGACGATCATGGCCGACGGTGGTCAGGCCTACCTGCGCTGACGGTCGCAAGGAGTCTGTTGTCGAGACCGAATCGCGCACCGCCATCAACTGTATGTATGCACGAGCGCGCCGATCTGTTCCCACATATTTCGTGACTGACCGCTCGGCGCGTCGATGGGGGAGACTGCGACGACAGTAGGCATCCGCCGTTACCACAGAAGGAAACAACAATGATGCGCCTTCATCACGTCAACATCGTGAGTCCCGATCTCCCGGGGCTCGACGACTTCTATCAAAAAGTGCTCGGCCTCGAGCAGATGGAAGACTTGCCGCTCATCCCGATCAAGGGCTTCAGCGACACGTCGAAGGGCGGCGTCAAGAACCCCGCGTCGTTCCTACGCGCCGGCCCCGACAAGAACGAGTTGCAGATCCACCTCTGCAAGAACGACTCGTACCTCGGCGCCCGCTACGGGATGTCCGTGAACCCGGTCGCGCAGGGCCACGTCGCGTTTCGCTGCGACGACATCGAAGCCGTCAAGCGCCGCCTCGATCAACACGGCATACCGTACGCGGACTACGGCGTGTGGGCGGTCAAGGACTGGTATCAAATCTTCGTGTTCGACCCCGCGGGCACCGTCATCGAAGTCCACCAGGTTCTGTAACCCCGAACTCGCTGTCGAACGTGGGTCCACAGCCAACGTTCGACAGCGAGAACGGTGAATTGCGCGGGGTCACACCGCGGGGGCGTCCCAGACGCAGGGGAGGTTGATGGTCGTGCGCGTGCCGAGGCCGGTGATGTGCACGTCCACGGCGTCGGGGTCGAGGCGCAGGTTCGGCAACTCGTCGAGGATCTCTTCGAGCGCGACGCGCAGTTCCATGCGGGCAAAGTGGATGCCGAGACAGATGTGGTTGCCCTGACCGAATGCGATGTGGCCGAGTTCGGGGCGGAAGATGTCGAACTCGTCGGGATGATCCCAACGCGACGGGTCGTGGTTGGCGGCGTGCACGCAGAGGTTCACGTGTTTGCCCGCCTCGATCGGCTGGTCGGCAATCGTCGTGTCACGGGTGCAGGTGCGCCCGAACGAAAGCAGCGGTGCTTCCCAGCGCAGCCCTTCTTCGATCGCGCGAGGGATGAGCGAACGATCGGCCCGCACTGCCTCGAGCTGATCGGGATGCGTCAACAATCCGAAGAGGATGTTGGTGAGTGAGCGGTAGGTGGTTTGCGCGCCGGCCGGCACGAGCAGACGCAAGAAGGCGACGATCTCGTCGTCGGCCAGTTTCTTCTTGCTCTCGTCAGCCGTCTGCTTGAGCTCGGCTTGCACCAGCAGCCCGATGAGATCGCCTCTCGGCTCGACGCGGCGCTCGTCGATCAAAACCTGCACCATCTCGCCGAGTTCGCGCGCGGCATTCAGGCGCGTCGCTTCGGGCACCGTCACGTTGGTCAGCAGCGCGGCTTGGCGATAGAACGCGGGCACGTCTTCGACCGGCAAACCGGCCGCCACCGCGGTGACGGTGATGGGGTAGTGGAAGGCGAACTCGGTCGCAAGGTCAGCGCGCCCGCGCGGCACCAGCGGCATCAGATACGACCGGACGATGTCGCGTACGAACTCGCGCTCCCACCGTTGCATCTCCTTCTTGCTGAAGGCTCCCTGCAACAAGAGCCGGAAGCGGTAGTGCTCGGGCGGATCCATCTCGAGGATGGTGCGGCCGATGACATTGCCCAACGCAGGCTGGTACCACGAGTTGGAGAATCGTTCAGGATCGCGGAAGCCCTCGTCGACCGCCCAGAAGCCGACGACGGTCACCTGATCGTCTTCGGGATAGATCAAGTTGTCCGGCCCGATCATGTCGAACTGACCCGACATCGACCCTTGATGCACCGAGCCGGTTTCCATGAGTTCGTGCAGGCGCGGATGCGGGTCGCGCATCACGCCGACTCCGAACAGTTTGTCTTTGGCCGCGAACGGGTCTTCGGGAGTCTCGTCGCGTTGGTCGCTCGCCGTCGTGCTCATCGCACACCACCTCTCAGCACTTGGCCCGGACGCGCATCGGTCGGATCGCCGTTGCGCGTCATCACCTCACCGTTGACGATCGTCGCGTGATAGCCCTCGGCCGGAAACACCAACCGCGCCGCGCCGGCCGGGAAGTCGCGTTGCATGCGCACCGGACCGACACCCAGGCGATCGGGTTCGAACACCGCGAGATCGCCGGCCATGCCCGGTCGGATCAGGCCGCGATCCCACAGTCCCATTGACATCGCGGGCACGAACGTGAGCTTGGCCACGGCTTGTTCGAGCGTGAGTCGAGACGGTACCCAGTCGGTGATGAGTCTCGTCGTGTAGTCGGCGCCACAGAACGTGAGGAGGTGGGCTCCACCGTCGCTGCTGCCGGCCATCAACATCGGGTGATCGACCAGTTGCTCGATCACCGCGCGTTCCCGCTCGGCGATCTTGCGCCGGATGGCGAACATCGTCTCGAGGTCTTCCGCGATCGCAAGGTCGAGCATGGCGTCGATGGGCAACTGGCCCGATTCGAGTGCGAGGTCGGCAATCGTGCGCCCTTCAGTCGAGCGATGGCGCTCGTCGCGGGTCGCGACGACCGCGACCTGGTCCCACGTGAGATTGAGGCTGCCCGTCGAAGGGTCGCTCAGCTCGGCCACCAGGATTGCCCGGCACTGCGGATCGCGCAGGCGCGCCAAGCGCGCGGCCATCGGCGCCGTCAGGATCTCGCGCCATGTCGGGTACTCGTCGAAGATGAACGTGGAGTCGAGCGAGAAGTGCACGCCCTTTGGGTTGAGGACGAGCATCGGATAGATGCGTAGCCCTCGCGACGCGGCCGTCTCTGCAACAGCGAGGTTGCGCCGCCATCCGTCGGGCGACGCGGGGAAGACCCCGAGGACGTTGCCGTGTATCGGTTTGGCCGACGCCGCGGCCATCTGCAACAGCAGCTCGGCATCCGCGTCGTCGTATCCGTCGAAGTTGCCGAAGGTACGGGGGAAAATTTCGATCGCGCCACGAGAGAATTCACCCAGTACCGCGGACAGCGCCACGAGCTCTTCGCGAGTCGCGAGGTTGCACGGCACCGGGTTGCCCTCGTGATCGCGATGCAAGTCGAGCTGTGATGTCGACAGGCCGATGGAACCTTGCTGCATCGATTCGCGCATCAAGTCGCACATCGCCGTGATCTCGTCGACTGTCGCGCCGCGACGCGACGCGGCGTCGCCCATCACGAAGCGACGCAGTGCGGCGTGTCCGGTGTAGGCCGCGACGTTGACACCGATGCGGCCTTCGAGCCCGTCGAGGAAATCGCCCATCGAGCCGCCCGTGAATGGAACGCCGGCGGCGAGTGCGTCTTCGGACATGCCCTCGACGCGGCTGAGCATGCGCAACAACCACGGGAGGTCGGCAGGTTTCGATGGCGCGAGGGAGAAGCCGCAGTTGCCGACGACCACCGTCGTGACGCCGTGCCAACTGGACGGCGATGCAGTGGGCTCGAAGTGCAGTTGCGCGTCGTAGTGCGTGTGCACGTCGATGAAGCCCGGCGCGACCACTAGACCATCCGCGTCGATCACCTGCGCGCCGCTGGTGGGCACACGACCCACGGCGGTGATGATGCCGTCGCGCATTTCGACATCGGCAGTGAAGCCGGGCAACCCGCTGCCGTCGACGACACGACCACCGCGCACGACCACTCGTTGACCCATCGCCGAGCCTCCCCCCAAACCGTGCATTCTTTCGAACGACGGCGCACTGTTGAAATACCAACAAGTACGTTGGTATTCTACCGAGACGACCCCTGGATGTCCATGAGCCTTGCCCCTTCGCCGACCGCAACACGCGTGGTCGAGATCCTCGACTTCCTGGCGAGCCGCCCGTCCGAGTCGTTCACGACCTCGCAGTTGGCGCGCGCACTCGATCAGAACCGCACGACGTGTCAGTCGGTGCTCTTGTCGCTCGAGTCGGCCGGCTGGGTGCGCCGCACCAACGAAAAGGCGTACTCGCTCGGCTCGTCGGCGATCGTGGCGGGGCAGGCCGCGTTGGCGGCGTTGCCGTTCCTCGACGACATCGAGACCGAATTGGAATCGCTGCACGCCGAATTCGGTGTCGAGGCCGTTGCGTCGGTGAAGACCGACGACCAGATGGTTGTCGTCGCTCGGGTCGGCCCCGATCGCACATTGGTACCTTCGTTGCACGTCGGTCTCACGGTGCCGCTCGTGCCGCCCTTTGGTCTCGCATTCGTCGCGTGGGACGACGATGCGTTCGATCGTTGGTTGCGCCGTGGCACCGACACCCTCTCCGATGCCGATATCGACCGGCTGCGCCGCGCCGCGACGGTCGTGCGTGGCCTCGGCTACTGCGTCACCCTCGATCGCACCAGCAGAGCGCGCCTCGCCGCTGCCATTCGTGATCTCGATCTCGCCGTGCGCTCACCCGATGCCCGTGCGAGGCGCGACCAGTTGGTCGACACGCTTGCCCATGACGAATACGTGATGGTCGACATCGAACACCAAGCCGATCAACCGGTCTCGCAGATCTCTGCGCCGGTGTTCGGTGCCGACGGTCGGGTGCTCGCCACCTTGTCGGTCATGGCGTTCCCCCACGAACTCCTCGTGGAAGACATGCCGCGCGTCGCCGGGCGGCTGCGCACCAGTGCCCAGGCCGTGGCCTACCGCATCAACGGCGCCGCGCCCAGAGCCCGAGGGGCCTTCTGAGGGCAGAGTCGGCCCGAGCGGCCTTGTGAGCCCGGATTCGGCCCTGGGGACGGCCTTTCGCCGGGTTTGGCCCCGAAATATCGGCGCCTCCGGGCAAAACGGGATTCTGCGTGCATCGACCGTCGAGATATCGCCTAGGCTGGCTCCACGAGTCGGTCAAACGGATCTACTCAACACAAAGAGAGAAAATAAATGGCAACAGGTACCGTGAAGTTCTTCAATGCCGAGAAGGGCTTCGGCTTCATCTCCCGCACATCCGGTGACGACGTGTTCGTTCACTTTTCCAACATCCAGGGCAATGGATACAAGACGCTCGACGTCGGACAGCGCGTCGAGTTCGACGTGGCTCCCGGTCGTAAGGGTGAAGAAGCGCAAAACGTTCGCGTAGTCTGACCGACTCGCACCAGTTTGATCGAACCGCCGGCATTGCGCCGGCGGTTCGTCAGTTTTGCACCCGGTTCAGACCTTGCGGTCGAACTCGTAGTCTTCTCGTGCGCCACTCGCACGCAGGCCCGGCGGGATCGACGGCGGACTTGCCGCATTCCGCTCGGCGTGCGCATCGAGCGCGGCCTGATCGGCCCACATCTCGAGCACGATCATCTTGTCGGGCTCGTGCGCGCTGTGGAACAACTCGAACTGTTCACAACCGGGCTCTTGTGCGGCTCGCAGGCAGTAGTCCTTCATGACCTGTGCCAACTCGTCGCCTTTGCCGGGCTGGGCGTGCACGGTGATGACCAATCGAACGGGCATGCGCGTTCCTTCCTGTCGATGTCGCCGCGCACACTACGTCGCACGACCTACGCGACGCGACCGATCAGCTTTGCGGTGGGGCCGGTCGCGCAAGGTCGACAACGACCTCCGCGTTGGGTATCGCGCGTAGGGAACTCGACGCTACGTGAACCTTGCAGCGGCGGCTGCCCCCACCGACGATCACGCGGTCGTGCTCGACGACGCGGTGATCGATCCACAATGGCATTTGGGACGGGAGGCCGAACGGCGTCACGCCGCCGATGCGCATGCCCGCACTCGCCGCGATCGTCTCGTCCGCGCTGGCAAAGCTCGAACGCTTGACCCCCAGGCGTTTGCGGATCAACCCGTTGACATCGAGCCGCGTGTCCGCGAGCGCGAGGCAGGCGACGAAGGTCCGCTCGGCGCCCTTGCCCACGACGATGATGCAGTTCGCGGACTGATCGAGTGCGAACCCGTACTGCGCGCAAAAGGCCGCGGTATCGGCCAAGGCCGGATCGCAGTCGATCATGTCGTAGTCGGCCGGCAACGCGTCGAGCGCGGCGCGCACACGTTGCTCGAGCACTTCGTCTTGTTCGTCCATGAGCGACGCAGACTGCCACCGATGGGCACCGCCGACCACTCCGGTCCGTCATATATGACAATTCTGTCAGATACTAAACTCGAATCCGCGACCTTCTACGATTGTCGCCACATGCGTGACGTGCCGATATCCGAGATCAAAGCCGACCTGTTCCGGGCGTTGGCTCACCCCGCCCGCATCCGCATCCTCGAGGTGCTGGCCGACGGCGAGCGGTCGGTCGGCGACATGGCACCCCTCGTGGGCATCGAGTCGTCGCACCTGTCCCAACAACTTGCGGTGCTGCGCCGGGCGGGCCTCGTCTCGACCCGTAAGGAAGCGTCGTCGGTGTACTACGCGATACGCGACCCGGCAACGGTCGAGTTGTTGGCGGTGGCAAAGCGCATTCTCGTCAACTCGCTTTCCGGATCGAGCGAACTCTTGGCCGACTTGCGCAGCGCCGCGGGCGAACGATGACCGCCGCGAGCGTGCATCGAGCGTGCCCCGTTGGCGCGCCGCATGTTGCCGACACGCGCGTGCTCGACGCCGTTGGTGCGCTCGACCGGCTCGCCCACGCGAACCACTTGTTCGTCGATCTCGATGCCGCAGTGGCGCACGCGCAGTTGCACGTCGCGCGGCTGCCGGTGGGGTAGCCGGCTCATCGCGGTGTCGCGACGGCTACGCTGCGCGACGAATTGGTGTTCAGTCCTCGAAAGGCGGTCACCATGGCTGACTCGAACTCAGATCCGCTCATCCCGCCGATCGAGGGAGCGACTCACCGCAACGTCGGTGGCGTCCACGAGGACGTGGTCGAGGCGGGCGACGGCCGCATCAAGCGCGTCGTGTATCCGCCTGGCTATCGCTGGTCGACCCACATCGGTCCGACGGTGGGCACCGCGTTGTGCATGCACGCACACGTTGGCTTTCTCGTGCAGGGCCAGATGCTCGTCGAGTACCCCGACGGCTGTACCGTCTCGTTCGTCGCGCCGCAAGCAGTGGTAGTCGACCCCGGTCACGACGCCTCGGTACTCGGTGACGAAATCGCGGTTCTCGTGCAAGTCGACTTCGAGCGGGACACCGTGGCTCGCTTCAACCTGCCGGCGGCGCACACGCATTAGTCAGCCCTCGAGTTGCGCCATGAGCTCGTGGTCGACGATGTCTGCGTACTCGGCGTGACGATCGATGTACTTGGCGATGAACGGGCATAGCGGCACGACCTGTTCGCCTGTCGCGCGCACGGCATCGAGCGCAGCGCCGGCGAGTTGACTGCCGAGTCCGCGTCCTTCGAACGCCGGGTCGATCTCGGTGTGCACGAAGAAGATACGACCGGGCAGGCGGACGTATTGCGCGAACCCGGCGAGCTTGCCGTCATCGTGGATCTCGAAACGCAGCTCCGAGGGGTTGTCGTGTACCTCGACCATTTGGCACCTTTCACAATTTGTCGCGAACTGCACCCTACGGGGTCACCGACGGCGACCTATATGCTCGTCTCGTGGAAACTCCCGAGACGGTCACCGAGGCAGTGCAGCTACTCGAAGCAACCGGCTACGGCAGTCAGTTCTTCCTCGACGACCACGGTTTCGGTTGCACCTCGTGCGCGCACGTACACACGCCTGATCGGTTGGTGGTCGAAGCGACCTACCGCTACGAAGGCGCGAGCGATCCGGGTGACGCATCGATCGTCCTTGCTGTGCGCTGCCCCGAGTGCGGTGCCGCGGGTATCATCGTGTCGGCCTACGGGGCCGATGCCGAACCGCAACTGTTGACGTTGCTCTCGTTGCTCGACCGGCCAGGTAGCTGAGTTCGCGTCGACAAATGACTGAGGACTTCGGAAGTACCAGCGCTGCGGCGCCGACGACACGGCGCAGCGAACGTGAGGGCGTCATCACGCTGTCGTTCACCCGACCAGAGAAATTGAACGCGCTCACACCGGAGATGATCGAGGCCATCGGTGACGCCGTCGACGCGCTCGACCGGCGCAGCGACTTGCGAGTACTGGTCATCACTGGCCAAGGGCGCTACTTCACGTCAGGCGTCGACATCGGTGCTTCGATGCCCATGGGCGAAGACGCCAATGCGATCAACGCTCGCCGCAACGGACGCCGTATGCACGCGGTGTTCGATCGCATCGAGGCAGTCGAAAAACCCGTTGTTCTCGCGGCACAAGGCCCGTGCTGGGGTGCCGGCCTCGAGCTGGCGGTGTCGTGCGACTTCCGGCTGGCAGCACAGCAATCGACGTTTGCCCTACCCGAGATCCGCCTCGGCATGGTGCCGAGCAGCGGTGGCGTGAGCCGCCTGACGCGCCTCGTCGGCACCGGCTGGGCCCGTTGGCTCGCCATGGCCGGGCGCGTGGTCTCGGCCGAGCAGGCACTGTCGATGGGGCTGGTGCACGACATCTACCCGACCGACGAGTTCGACGCGCGCGTCGCCAATTTTGTCGACGAGCTCTGTGCCCTGCCGGGCGAGGCTGTCGGTCTCGCCAAGATCACCATCGACGTCTGCGCGGAGCTCGGGCCTGAGCGCGGGCGCGATGTCGAGCGCCTCACTGCAGGCATCATCGTGTCGACGAACG
>JBDTLT010000070.1:0-23483 GCA_039934635.1 Acidimicrobiales bacterium | reverse complement strand
TGTGGTTCCTCGTCGCACTGTTGCCGACGGTCGCTTTCTTGATCTGCCTGCGACTACCCGGTCGGTCGCCGGTCGCGGTCTCCAGTTCGTTTTCCGTGCAACCGGCCACGGCGGAGCGTTAGATGGGAGTGCGCCGCGACCTCTTGAACGAGCGCAGTTTCATCGTCTATTTCTTCGCGTCCTTCGTCTCCAACATCGGCACGTTCATGCAGGGCCTCGGCGTCCCGTTCGTCCTCTACCGACTCACCGGGTCGAACGCGTGGGTAGGCGCGGGTGTCTTGGCCAACTGGGCGGCATCGTTGCTCGTCACGCCGGCGGCCGGACTCATCTCCGACCGGTTGAACCGCCGCATCATCCTGATGTACTCGAACGCCGTGCAATTGCTCGCCGCCGCGGGCCTTTGGTTGCTGGCGCAGCACGACGCGTTGACACCTTCGCGCATGCTCGTCCCACTCGTGGTCGGCGGTCTGGCCGCGGGTTTCCAGTACGCACCCTCGCAAGCGTTGCTGCCCCTACTCGTCCCCCACGAACATCGGGTGGCGGGCATTCGCATGTTCAACGTCCAGTTCACGTTGGCGCGCGCGATCGGCCCCGCGCTCGCGGGCCTTGTGTTGCACCAATGGGGTGTGCGCACGACCTTCGCCGTCAACGCACTTTCGTTCGTAGCCGTACTCGTGGCGTTACTTTTCGTGCGCGAGCGCGAGACCGAGCGGGCAAGGACCGAAGGCGAGTGGCACCGGCAGTTCATCGACGGGGCTCGGTATCTGCTGCACCGTCCCGTGATGGCGCGCGGCATCCTCACCGCATTCGTGATCGCGCTCTGTGGAAGCGGCACCGTGCAACTCGCCGCCGGCATCGCGGCAGAGATCTTTCGCGTCGACAGTGATCGCCTCGGCCTGCTCGTCGCGGCCTTCGGCGTCGGCGCGTCGTCGGCGTCGGTCTGCCTCTTGTTGGCCGGGGCGCGCTGGCGGCGCTCGGTCGCGGCGTTGTTCGGAGCCGCGTGTTACGCCGCCGGCATCTTGGTCGTCGTCTCAACGCAGCGCTTTGCCATTGGCGCGCTCGGCTTTGCGATCATGGGCACCGGCCATGTTTGCGGCGGCACTTCGATCGCCACGTCGCTCCACGCACAGGTCGATGAGCGGTACCGCGGCCGTCTCACGTCGTTCTACTTGATCGCGCTGCTCGGCGGTTCGCCCATCGGTGCGCTCTTGTGGGGCGCGCTCGGCGACTCGATCGGCCTACGCTCCGCACTGTGTTGCTCGGCGGGCTTGCTGTTGAGCTATCTGGTCTTCGTCGTGGTCCGCTTCGATCGCTTGCGCGGGCTCGACTCCAACACCGACGTGGTGCCGGCAAGTGTCGACACACCGGTTGCCGCGTCAGCACGGGCTTGATTCGCTCGGGCCCTACTGGCCGCTCGGGCCCTACTGGCCGCTCGGGCCCTGTGGCCGCGTGCCCGCGATCATCGTGCGGTACATCACGCGCCGTTCGTGGTAGTCGGGGATCGCGCAATGCTGCACGACCCGGTTGTCCCACAGCGCGAGTGTGTTGGGCTCCCAGCGATAGCGGCACTGGAACTGCGGCGACTTGATGTGCTCGAACAACATCGCCAGCAGTCGCCGGCTCTCGGCTTCGCTGAGCTCGACGATGCGGGTGGTGTAGTTGCCACAGACGAACAACGATTTGCGGCCTGATTCGGGATGCACCCGGATGACGGGATGCACGACGGGCGGATGCATGTCGCGTTCGATGTCGTTCGCGTAGATGCCCATGCCCTTCACTTTTGCGACGACGGGCGCGGCGGAGTTGGTCGCGGTCAACTCGTCGAGAAAGCGTTGCATCGCACTCGAGAGCGCGGTGTACGCGGCGTACATGCTGGCGAAGCAGGTGTCGCCGCCATAGCTCGGGAGCTGCACCGATCGCAGTGTCGTACCCATCGGGGGCTCGGGCAAGAACATGTGGTCGGAGTGCCAGTCGTCGGCCCCCTGGCCCTTGGGCGCGACCTGATCGAGCACGTTGACCCCGGCTACGTCGTCGGTGACTCGCGTGCCCTTGCCCGGGATGACCTCGCCGAAGTACCGGGAAAAGCGCACTTGGTCTTCGAGGCTGATGTCCTGATCGCGTACGAAGACGACGAGGTGATCGACCAGGGCCTTCCGCAGCGCCCCGAGCGCCTCTTCGTCGAGTGGTTGTCGCAGGTCAATGCCGACGATCTCGGCGCCGATGGCCGCGGTGAGGGGTCGGACGGCGAAGGAGGGACGAGACACACCCGACTTCTAGCACGTCGCCGTCATGTGACCGAAACGTGTGCCGTACGTCGCTTTTCGCCGTCGCATGAGATAATGGTCACACGGTGGGGTGCCGTACCAGGAGGAAAATCGATCATGAGACTCAAACGGGCATTGGTGGTGATGGCCGCCGTCGGCTTGATCGCGACGGCGTGCGGCGACGACAAAGGGGCCGAACCGAACACCACCACCACGGCCGGCGGCGCGACCGCCACCACGACGGCGACGGCGACGGCGACGACGAAGACCCCGGTGACCGGTGGGACGTTGACCTTCGGGTCCTACTCGAAGATCTCCGGCCTGGACCCGATCGTCGGGTTGGGTCAAGGCACGTCGGGTGGCATCCCCATGGCCGCCCTGTATGACTCCATCGTTCGCTTCAACCAGACGACCAACAAGTACGAGATGCGTACCGCCGAGTCGGTCACGCCGAGCGCGGACTCGCTCGAGTGGACGGTCAAGCTGAAGGCCGGCGTCAAGTTCAGCGACGGCACCGATTACGACGCCGAGGCGGTTCGCTTCGGCATGAACCGGCACCGTGTGGGCACCGGCATTCCGACGACCGAATGTGCCCAGTGGTACGCCTGCCCCCGCACGGGCGTGTCGTCGAGCGCGTACATGTCGCTCGTCAAAGACATCGTCGTCGTCGACAAGTTGACGTTGAAGTTCACACTGACCGAGCCGTACACCGCGTTCTATTACAACCTGTCGGCCGAGGCCGCGATGATCCCGTCGCCGACGGCGATCAAGAAGGTGTGTGTCGATCCCACGAAGGCCGCGAACACGTGCCCGTTCAACCTCGCGCCGGTTGGCGCCGGTGCGTTCATGGTCGCGTCCTACAAGCCCGACGATTCGATCAACATGGTGCGCAACCCGACATTCTTCGGGGGCCCCTCGTATCTCGACGGCCTCAACTTCCTCGACAGTGGCGACACCGGTGGCCTGGGCACGCTCGAGAAGCTGAAGACGGGCACCATCGGCGCGGCGTTCTTGCGTGATCCCGCCGCGGTGGCCGGCGCGAAAGACGCGAAGTTCGCGGGCTTCTCGACGCTCGAGCAGAACGGTGCGATCGTGTTGCTGAACGAGGGCGCGAACGTCAACTGTGCCGGTGGCAAGCCCGAGCCGCTCTGCGTCGGCAAGCCCGATGGCCCGACCGCCTCGACGCCGCAGACCAAGGAGCTCAAAGTGCGCCAAGCGATTGCGGCGGCGATCGACCCGAAGGTGCTCAATGATCGTGCGTACAACGGCAAGCTGTTGCTCGGCAGCCAGATGTTGCAATCCACCTTCCCGTGGGACCCGGGCGTGCCCGGTCCGGTTTTCAACCTCGACAATGCCAAGAAGTTGACCACCGAGGCGAAAGCAACGGGTTGGAACGGCAATCTCCGTCTTGTGTTCGTCAACAGCGAACTCAGCAAGAACTCCGGCCTCGCGATCCAGACGATGCTGAACGCGGCGGGTATGAACGCCACACTCGAGACCTACGACAGCACTGCGCAACAAGGCATCGTGATCACGACGAAGGAATTCGATGTCGCGACGTGGGGCATGGCGTTGAGCGGTGATGACGGTGCGGTCTGGGCGCTCGACCAGAACTTGAAGAGCACCGGCACCAGCAATCGTGTCGGCTTCAAGTCGACGATCGTCGATCAGGCGCTGAAGGACATCCGTGCGGCGAAGACCGACGCGGAGAAGAAGGCCGGCTTCAAGAAGATCGCCGAAGAGGTGAATGCACAGTTGCCGTTCGTCACCTACGGCGCGACCGAGGAATACAACACCTTCACACCCAAGCTGCAAGGCGCGGTCGGCGGCAACCGCGCGTATGTCTTCTTCGACAAAGCGTTCCTCGAGAAGTAACTCGAACGATTGTGCGTAGCTCGGGGCACCTCGGCGAGGTGCCCCGACTCGCGTTCGTCGCTCGTGATCAGAGCACGATGGCGGCGAGGTCATCCATCGACCCGAGCCACGAGTCGAGATCATTGCGCCACGGCGCAGTGACGACGTGTTGAACACCCGCCTCGGTGAAGGCCGCGAACTCGTCGCGAATGATCGACGGCTCCATACCCCGCGGATCCCAGCCGGTACGCAGCGAGATGGTGAAGGTCGGGTCGGGCTTGTCCTGGCGGATCCGCGCGACCGTCGCCGCCGCCTGGGCCGGGTCGAGGCCGATCGCTTGGAACCCGTCGCCTCGCTCGATCGCGCGTCGGAACGCGGGTTCGCCGCGTCCGCCGATCCAAATCGCGATCTCGTGCGCGGGTTTCGGGAGCACACGGATCTTGTCGAGTCGATAGTGGTCGCCGGCGAAATCGACCGGATCGTCGCGCCAGCAGGCGCGGAGCATGTCGATGATCTCGTCGGTGCGCCGACCGCGATCGTGGAACGACTGACCGAGTGCGATGAACTCGCGCTCGGACCACCCGACACCGACACCCAACGTCAACCGACCGTTGCTCAAGCGGTCGAGGCTGGCGAGCGAGTTCGCCAATTCGAGCGCGCCGTGATGCGCCGCGACCAGCACGCTCGTGCCGAGCCCGACGCGCTGCGTCGCGGCGGCCGCCCAGCACAACGTCATCAGCGGGTCGTAGAGAAACGGGGAGGGGTAATCCTGCTCGGCGGGATGCACGAGGTGATCGCTGACCCACACGTCGGCGAAGCCCAGCTCCTCGGAGTGGCGCGCGGCGCGGGTGATCGCCTCGGGCCCGGCTGCCTTGCCGTATTGCGGGAGATGGACACCGACGCGCACGGCTAGCCCGCCAGCGCCGCGACGACGGGGCGCATCATGTCGAGCGCGGCGCCGGTCATCGACCAGTACGACGCCCCGAGTGTCTCGGCGCGCTCTCGTAGCGTGTCGACGACGAGCGGCACCGAGCCCACGAGCACATGGGGCGAGCGCAGGAACGACTCCTCGGTCATGGCGATGTCGTTGGCTCGCTTGCGCACAAACGCTCGCCAGTCGTCGCCGACGTACACGTCGTGAATGTTGATCTGCAGCTCGACGGAGGGATTCGTGAGGCGCACGAGCTGGATGCGGTTGCGCACTTCGTGTTCTTCGCCGACCTTGGCGACCGTATTCGCGGCCACGCTGACACCGGCGAGCAAGGGGATGTTGATGGTGACGATGTCGGCGAGCTCGGCGGCCGCTTTCAACATCTTCGCCCCGCCGCCCCCGATCACGAGGGGCGGGCACGCGACGTCGTGGTCGGTGGCGAACGCGGCGCGTACTGCCGCGACGGTGACGCGAAGACGGTCGAGCCGTTCGGCGAACGGTCGAGGCTGGACTGCCGCAGCCACGAAGTCGCGGGCCATCCAACCGACACCCAGACCGAACTCGACGCGACCCTCCGAGAGCACTTGCAGCGTTCGCGCCTCTTGCGCGATCAGGGCGGGATTGCGGAACTCGTTGCACATCACCAGTACGCCGACGCGCAGCGTGCTCGTGTGTGCGGCCGCCGCCGCGATCGCCGCAACCGGCGCCGGCCGATCATCGAGATGGTCGCCGAAGCCGATGCAATAGAACCCTGCGTCCTCCACGCGGTGGCAATAGTCGACGAAGTCGGCCGCATCGGATCGGGAACGAGTAACCGGAAGGCCGGCCGGCCCGAGGCAGAATCGGATCGCCGACACCGTCAGTGCGCCGTGCTGCCGTACGTCGGATCCTTCGGAACCATGCGCATCGCTGAATGCACGGGCTCTACACCCATCAGGATCGACGCAAAATCATTGGCGATGTAGTCGGCGTAGTGCACGATCGTGCCTTCGGGCGTTCCGGGCAAACCGATCGACGCGAACGGGCTGTGTACGCGGACGAGCTCGGTCACGCTGTCGGGTACACCATGTTCGCGAGCGATCGTCGCGCCCACGGCGCCGTGGTCTTTGCCCGTGTAGCCGTCGCCGTAGGAGAACGTGACGCCGTCGTAGCGGTAGAGCAGCGGCTTGTCGAGGTCGTGCAGGATCGCCGTCGCGATCGCGCAATCGCGGTCGACGGCGATGCCGAAGGTTTCGACCGCGGTGGTATGCAGATACAGGGCGCGATCGTTGACCTCGTTGACATGCTTGAGTAGCGAGCGGTCGGGAATGACCGGGCTCTGGGGCACGGCATCGAGTGAGCCCCACGGAGATTGGGCCATCACTGCTTGCCAGCTGTTTGCGACCGCGTCGCGGAGTGATTCGTCGCGGATCTCGGCGATGGCGGGTATGAGTTTGCGCATGTCGGTCACGCGACACCTCGCTCGGCGAATACGGCCTTTGCGGCCTCGAAGCCGATGACGGCTTTTGGCGTGCCGACATACACGAACAGTTGCACCATGAGTTCCACGATCTCGTCCTTCGTTGCGCCGACATTCATCGAATTGGCGATCCAGTTCTCGACGTAGCGTTGCTCACCGAGCCCGACGAGGCAGGCGACGGTACAGAGCGCCCGAGTCTTCAGGTCGATCGTCGGGTCGGCGTAGGCGCGACCACGCGCCACGACTTGGATCAGCTCGGCGAACTCGGGTTCGAGCTCGGCCATGGCGTTACCGGAGAGCCGCGACTTGCCGGTACTCGGGTAGAACTGCTTCTTCACCCCCTGCGCTCGACTGCTCCATTCTTCGACGGGAAAATCCATGTCGTTCCACCTTCAGAGCCAAGGCCCCAGTTTGGGATAAAGCGGTTCGTCGTACCGGCCGGTCAACCACGCGAGCAGCTGGCGGCGCGGCGCGCGCACCTCGACCACGGTGCAGCTGTTCTCGGGCACCGTCCAGACGTGCTCGGAGTCGGTCGAGCGCAGCGCGAGTGCCTGGCCGTCGAGGCGCGGTGCGAGCGACCCGATCGTGGCCTCGAGTTCGCGGCGCGTGTAGGCCTCGGACCAGTCGCGCCAAGTGAACTTCGTGCCCGCGTCGTGATGATGAATCTCGACTTCGCGCCAGCGGCGAAAGGGCTGGATGGCGAGTGCCATCTCGCCCTGGAACGAACGGCATCGCCCCGTTGCCCACACCGCATCGGTCGTGCGATCCCAATGGGCCTCGAGCTTGGCGATGGTGGACTCGAGGTCGTCGACGATCTCGGTCGCTCGGCGGCGCGCGCCCATCTCGATCTCGCCGGCGCGCTGGGCTCTGCCGCCGGGGTACTGATCGAACACTTCGCCGCGCGCGGCGCCGTCGAACATGTTGCAATGTCCGTCCGCGTTGCGGGCGAGGTGCGTGAGCACGTGGCCCACGGTCCAGTCGGGCAGCAGGCTCGGCCGGGCGATGTCCGCGTCGCGCAGTTTGCGGGCGCTGCGCAACAGCGCCTGATGCGCGGCACGGGCGCCACTCATATCGGCGGTCGGCGCGGCGGCGTCACTCACGGCGCGGAGCATAGGCCCTCCCCCCACTCCCGTTCTTGTGGTGTTCGATTGGTGTATACACGTATCGAACACCACCAGAACCGTCTCGGAACGGGGGATTGGGGGCGCAGTAGGGTTCGACGCATGGCTGAACCGGCGATCTTTCCCCTGCTCGACATCGAGGCGGCCACTGCCGCGACCCAGGTTGCCGGCATCGGCGAAGTGCTGGCGCGGGTCAACCTGTTTCGCACGACCCTGCATCATCCGCCGATCGGTCGCATCGTGGGCGACGTCGTCGACGCGCTGGTGATGAATAGCGTGCTCGACGCCCGGTTGCGCGAGATCGCCATCCTGCGCACCGGGTGGCGCTTGGGCTCCGTCTACGAATGGAGCAACCACTATGGCATCGGCCGCCGGGCCGGCCTCAGCGACGACGAGGTCGTCGCCATTCGCGAGGGGGCGTCATCGACGGTACTCACCGACACCGATCGGTGTGTGATCCGGGTGGTCGACGAGATCTTCGATCACGTCGTGGTGGCACCGTCGACCCTGGCCGAAGCACGCGCCCTGCTCGGCGACGACCGCGCCTTGCTCGAGCTCGTCATGATCCCCGGTTGCTACCGCACGATCGGCACCGTGTTGTTGACCTTCGACATCCCACTCGAAGACCATGTTGCGCCCTGGCCGCCCGATGGGCGATCGCCCTCGAGTTGAGCCGGACTCCGTCTCAGCGGCCTTTCCATTGGGGTGGGCGCTTCTCTACGAACGCACGAGGGCCCTCGCGGTAGTCCTCGGTATCTTCGATGCGCCGCGACGCTTCGCGGGCGGACTTGAACTGCGCCTGATCGTCGTGGTGGACCGCGGCACGCACGACACGGCGTATCTCGCGCACAGCGAGTGGTGCGTGCGCGGTGATGAGATTGGCCAGCGCGAGCGCTTCGTCGAGCAATCGGTCCGGCTCGACGACGCGGTTGACGAAGCCGAGTGAATAGGCCCGCTCGACGTCGATCGGCTCGCCGGTCAACGCCATCTCCATCGCGACATTGAGCGGCAGCGCGCGCGGCATGCGAAAGATGCCACCCGCGAAGGCCAGCAGCGAACGCTTCACTTCGGGCAGGCCGAACACCGCGGTCGTCGACGCCACGACCAAGTCGCAGGCGAGGACGATCTCGAAGCCTCCCGCGACGGCGGGTCCATTGATGGCCGCGATCACTGGTTTGGAGCGTTCACGATTGACGAACCCCGCGAAGTGGCCTCGTTTGGTGAGCGCCGGCATCGAGTCCGGATCGGCTTGGATGAGCGCCTTGAGGTCGGCACCTGCGCAAAACGCCGAACCGCTGCCGGTGATGATGCCGATCAACAGATCGTCGCTCTCTTCCAGCTGATCGATGGCGGCTTCGAGCCCGATGGCGATGTCACCGTTGACGGCATTGCGGACCTCGGGTCGGTTGAGCGTGATGATCAGTACGCGGTCGCGAATCTCGGTCAGTACAGCGGTCATCGTTGTAGCTTGCCATGCCATGACCTTCACCACTCGACCAGAGATCGTGGGCACGTTCGGCGCCGTTGCCAGCACGCATTGGATCGCGTCGGCGGTCGGCATGTCCGTGCTCGAACGGGGCGGTAACGCCTTCGACGCGGCTGTCGCCGCAGCGTTCGTTTTGCACGTCGTCGAACCGCACATGAACGGCATCGGCGGCGACGCAGTCATCATGGTGCAGCGGCGCGAGGACGCACTACCCACGGTCGTTTGCGGTCAGGGTTGCGCACCGGCGCGCGCCACCATCCGCGAGTACGAGCAGCGTGGCCTCGATCGCATACCGGCGGAGGGCCTGCTCGCGGCCGTTGTGCCCGGAGCATTCGGCGCATGGATGGCGATGCTGCGTGATTACGGCACGATCACACTCGCAGACGCACTCGCGCCGGCCATCGACTACGCCCGGCGGGGCGTGCCGCTGCACGCGGGCGCGGCCGATTCGATCGCGCGAAGTGCCGGCAAGTTCAACGAGCAGTGGCCGTCGTCAGCCGAAGAGTTCCTGGCCAATGGTCGCCCGTTACGCGCCAACCAATTGTTGCGACGCCCGCGCTACGCCGACATGCTCGAACGGGTGGTGCGCGAGGGCGCCGGTGCAACACGAGGGGCCCAGATCGACGCGGCGATCGACGCGTTCTACCGCGGCTTCGTCGCCGAGCACATCGGCGATTTCCTCGCGCACGAAGATGCGTTGCTCGCTCCCGACGACATGGCGGCGTGGTCGCCCGCTTTCGAATCGCCCATCACCTATGGCTATCGCGGCTGGACGGTCTGCAAAGCGCCCACGTGGACCCAAGGTCCTGTGCTGCTGCAAGCGCTCGCATTGCTCGAAGGATTCACGATCGCCGGCCCCGACGCCGGGCATCCGGACAGCGTGCATCTCATGGTCGAGGCCATGAAGCTCGCGCTTGCCGACCGAGAGGTGTGGTACGGCGATCCGGCGTTCTTCGACGTGCCGATGCGCGACCTCCTCGATCGCGAGTACAACGCGGCGCGCCGCCAGCTCATCGACGAGTCCGCGTCAGCCGCGTTGCGACCTGGTTCGCCGGGCGGACGAACGCCGGTCGTACCGCGCTACGACACGGGTGGGCGCGGCAGCGAACCGCTCGCCGCGGCCAACGCCGCCAGTGCGGCGCGCGCCGCGATGCCGAGCCCCGCGCGTGAAGGCGACACGTGCCATCTCGACGTCGTCGATCGTTGGGGCAACATCGTGGCCGCCACGCCGTCGGGCGGGTGGTTGACGAGTTCACCGGTGATTCCCGGGCTCGGCTTCCCGCTCGGCACGCGCGGTCAGATGTTCTGGCTGCAAGAGGGCTTGGCCTCATCGTTGCGTCCCGGCGCGCGACCGCGCACGACGCTCACGCCGTCGGTCGCGTTAGGCCCCGACGGCACCCGCATGGCCTTCGGTACGCCCGGTGGTGACAGCCAAGATCAGTGGTGTCTCCAGTTCTTCGTGAACGTCGTCGATCGCGGAATGAATCTGCAAGCCGCGATCGATGCTCCGTACTTCCAGACCAATCACGCACCGGACTCGTTCTTTCCTCGGCGGGCAGAGCCCCTGCGATTGTTGGCGGAAGATCGCTTCGCGGCCTCGACGCTCGCGGATCTCACCCGTCGCGGCCACCATGTCGTCTCGGCCGGTTCGTGGACGCTCGGTCGCAATTGCGTCACGCAGTGGGACGGTGATGGCGCATGTGTGCGCGCGGCAGCGTCGGCTCGCCATCAACAGGCATACGCGCTCGGTCGGTGACCTGCGCGAGACTCGTCGGCAATGGGGATGCTGACAGGAGTACGGGTCATCGACCTGTCGCAACACGGTCCGGGGTCGCGCGCGTCGCGAATCCTCGCCGACTACGGCGCACAGGTGATCAAGATCGAGCGCCCTACTCATCGGCGCGTCGGCCAGATCCAAACTGCGGCGAGCGCCTACGGGGGTAGCCGCGGCATCCAGCGCTTGCGTCTCGACCTTCAACAGGCCGATGGTCGCACGTTGCTGCTCCACCTCGCGCAGAACGCCGATGTGATCATCGAAGCGTTCCGTCCCGGCGTTGCCGACCGCCTCGGCATCGGATGGCGGGTGGTGCACGATGTCAACCCTCGCGTCGTCTATTGCGCGATCAGCGGCTTCGGGCAACACGGCGAGCGCGCCGATTGGGCCGGGCACGACCTCAACTATGCGGCGGTGACCGGGCTGCTGGCCGCAACCCAACGGCGCGCCGATGGTGGGCCACCGGTGCTCGGATCGACGATCGGCGACGGAGCCGGCGGGGGGATGCACGCAGTCATCGCCATCCTCGCAGCGCTCCAGGAACGACAGCGCACGGACTGCGGCACGTTCCTCGATGTCGCGGCCGCCGATGGAGTGTTGTGGCTGATGTCGGTCATGCTCGATCAGTATCTCGACGGCGGTCTCGACGTGGGCCCCGTGCGCCTGCTCACCGGCGACTACGCGTGTTACAACACGTACCGTTGTCGCGACGACAAGTGGTTGAGTGTCGCCGCCCTCGAGCCTCGTTTCTGGCGCAACCTCTGCGAAGCGATCGACTTGCCCGATCTCGTCGAGGCGCACGAGGACGCCGCCCGGCAGAGCGAAGCCGCCGCCGAGCTCCAACGGCGCTTTCTTACGCGCACGCGCGACGACTGGATCACTCGCCTCGCGGCGCTCGACACCTGCGTCGCGCCGGTACTTTCCATCGACGAGGTCGCCGTCGACGAGCACGTCCGTGAACGTGGCGCGATCCGCTATGGCGCCACGACGTCGATGCTCGCAGGTTCGGACCGCGACGACGCGGCGCCGCCCATCGACCTGCTCGCCGAGTTGGACCTCACGCCGCAACGCCTCGCCGAGCTCACGGCCAAAGGCGTGATCGAAGGTGTCACCGCATGAACGCGCCGCTGCACGGCATTCGCGTAATCGATCTCACGGTCGCGGCCGCCGGCCCGTTCGCGACGACGATCCTTGCCGAACAAGGCGCCGACGTCATCAAGGTCGAGCGGCCCGGTAGCGGTGACTTCATGCGCTCGCTCGGTACGGTGCACAACGGCGTCACCGGCGTGTTCGCCGGTTTCAATCGGGGCAAGCGCGCCGTAGCCCTCGACCTCAAGCATCCCGAAGGGTTGGCGTTGCTGCGCCGGCTGGTCGCCACCGCCGATGTCTTCGTGCACAACCTGCGACCGGGCATCGACGTTCGCCTCGGTGTCGACGTCGAGGCCCTGCGCGCGATCAACGACACGCTCGTCTACGTCAGCATCACCGGGTACGGCTTGGCCGGCCCGTATGCGCACCGCCCGGCGTATGACTCGGTCATGCAGGCGTCGTCGGGGTTGGCCGCGCATCAAGCCGACGCGTCCGGCCAACCGCAACTTATCCGCAATGCGGTGTGCGACAAGATGACCGCACTCACTGCCGCACAGCTCATCACCGCGGCGTTGCTCGCGCGCGAACGAGGCGACGGTCCCCCACACGTGCACGTGTCGATGTTGCACGCGGCAATCGCGTTCCTGTGGCCCGATGGCATGCAGGACGTGACGTTTCTCGACGCGGCACCTCGCACCAAGACCGCACGCGCCACGTCGCCACCGATTCGTCGCACCGCCGATGGCTACATCTCGATCACGACGCTGCTCGATCGCGAGTTCACCGCGCTTTGTGAAGTTCTCGGTTTGAGCGCGCTGCTCTCCGATGAACGGTTCGCGAACCCGGGTGACCGATCGCGCAACGCCGACGCACTACATCCGATCGTGAACGACGCGTTGCTGCAGTGGTCGACCGACGAGCTCGCGGGTCGGCTCGAGCTCGAAGGCGTGCCGCATGCGGTGGTCAACTTCGTTGATCGAATTCATGAGGACCCACAGGTGATCGCTCTCGGGCTGCTCGCCGAAGTGGATCATCCCGAAGCCGGGCGCATGCGGGTACCCCGCCCGCCGGGAGAATTCGACGGACAACCGTTCTCGAACGGTGCACTCGCGCCGCGCCTCGGCCAGCACACCGACGAGGTGCTGGCCGAACTCGGCATCGATGCGGCGGCTCGAGACGACCTCCGCGGCCGCGGCGTCATCGCGTAGTTGCTGCCGCGTCGGCGACAATGACCGTGCGCGCGCCGAGCACACGCGTCGCAACGACCGTGCGGTCGCCGGCGAGCATGCGGGCGAGCACCGGTGCCTTTTCGGCACCGGCGACGAGCACCACGACTGCCCGGGCGCGGTCGACGACGCGCGGCGTGATCGTCATACGCACGAACTTGCGAAAGAGCCCGACGATCGCGACGTCATTGTCTGCATCGTCGATCACCGGTGCTCCCGGCGGCCACGACGCCGTGTGGCCGTCGTCGCCGATGCCGAGATGCACGACGTCGAGGGGCTCGTGCTGACGTAGCAGCGCCGCGTAGCGCCGCGCCGACTCGACGAGGTCCGAGGCGGTGACGTCCATGAGATGGGCCTTCGCCTCGACCCGATCGAGCAATGCGTGACACAGCGCGGTGCTGTTGCGGTCGGCATCACCGTCGGGCGCGACGCGCTCGTCGACTTGGAACACGTGGATCTGCGGCCACGGTAGTGAGAGCTCGGTCAACACGGCGAGCATCACCGTTGGCGTTTGCCCTCCCGAGAACGCGATGCTGGCGCTGCCCCGCGCGGCGATCGCCGAGCGCAA
Organism: Acidimicrobiales bacterium; assembly: GCA_039934635.1. GTDB lineage: Bacteria > Actinomycetota > Acidimicrobiia > Acidimicrobiales > WLNW01 > DATLFA01. The sequence goes on along the minus strand of JBDTLT010000070.1, from coordinate 9,711 downwards.
CGCCGCGGCGACGATGCCTGCCGCGGCCCGGGCTGCTCCTTCGGCGGTCGCTTCGACTACGAGATCGGCGGATACCACTCGTCACCACTGAGGATGTCGTCGGCTTGCGGCGGGCCCCACGAGCCCCGCTCGTAGAAATACAGTTCGCCCGGATCGCCGAGTGCCGGATCGACGATGCGCCACGCCTCGTCCACCGAGTCTTCGCGAGCGAACCGGCGCGCATCGCCGGCGATCGCGTCGTCGAGGAGCTTCTCGTAGGCTTCGCGGCGCTCGCCGAGTGTCTCGGCGAAGTCGACCGAGAGATCGACGGCATGGGTCACGGTCGCGTCGCCCGGTTCTTTGACGTTGACCGTCATGGTGACCCCGTCGTTGCGCTGGCCCATGCGGAAACGGATCACGTTGCGCGTCGGCGGGCGCGAGTCCGCCCCACTGAACAACATGCGCGGCGGCTCTTTGAGCTCGACCACTGCCTCGAGCGCGCTCGTCGTCAGCCCCTTGCCGGCGCGTACGTAGAACGGCACACCCGCCCATCGCCAGGAGTCGATCTGCAGGCGCATCGCAGCGAAGGTCTCGACCGTCGAGTCGGGTTTGACACCGTCCTCGTCGCGGTAGCCGATGTACTGCCCGCGCACGAGACTGTCGCAGTCGAGCGCTTCCATCGCAGTCAACACCTTGACCTTCTCGTTGCGAAGTTGATCCGCGCTGGCACCGACCGGCGGCTCCATCGCCAAGTACGCGACGACTTGGAGCAAATGGTTCTGTACGACGTCACGAATCGCGCCGACCGAGTCGTAGAAGCCGCCTCGTCCTTCGACGCCGAAGCTCTCGGCCATGGTGATCTGCACGTTGTCGACGTAGTTGCGATTCCAGATCGGCTCGAGGTACGAGTTGGCGAATCGAAACACCAATAGGTTCTCGACGGACTCTTTGCCGAGATAGTGATCGATGCGAAAGATCGACGACTCGTCGAACACCTCGTGCAGCGTGTCGTTGAGGGCTCTTGCCGATGCAAGGTCGCGGCCGAACGGCTTTTCGACGACGATGCGGGCGCCCTTGTTCAGCCCGGACGACTCCAAACCCTTGACGATCGTCGGGAAGAGCTCGGGCGGGATGGCGAGATAGAACGCCGGATTGCTGCTGCCTTTGAGCTCTGACGCCAGTGTGGCGAACGTCGACGCATCGGCGTATTCGCCACTGACCATGCGGAGGCGGCCGATGAGGCGCGTCAGTGCATCTTCGTCGACGGTGTCACCGGCGGCCTTGGCCGCGGCTTCGACCGCCTTGCGGGCATAATCGTGCAGATCGCTGTGGTCCCACGGCGAACGCCCGACGCCGATGACCGGTAGCTCGAGCCGGCCGCGCCGCTCGAGGTGGTACAGCGCGGGAAAGAGCTTGCGTTTCGCGAGGTCGCCCGTGGCACCGAAGAGAACGAGCGCGTCGGCGACGGTATCGGTGGATGTCATGGGTGACTCCGTTCTTCGTGGCCGCCGAACTCCTTGCGCATGGCGGAGAGAATCTTGTTCGCGAACTCTGCGTTGCCCTGCGACTCGAACCGCGAGAACAGTGCGTTGGAGAGCACGGGCGCGGGAACACCTTCGTCGATGGCGGCCATGACGGTCCAACGCCCTTCACCCGAGTCGGACACCCGTCCGGTAAAGGTGTCGAGCCCTGGGTCTGTGGCCAGCGCGGTGGCGGTGAGATCGAGCAGCCACGAAGCAACCACACTGCCGCGCCGCCACAGCTCGGCAATGCTCGGGATGTCGAGGTCGTAGCGGTAGAACTCCGCGTCGCGCAGGGGAGCGGTCTCGGCATCGGCGGCGCGATCGGCGAGACCGGCATTGGCATGGTGCAAGATGTTGAACCCCTCGGCAAAGGCCGCCATGAGGCCGTACTCGATGCCGTTGTGCACCATCTTCACGAAGTGGCCGGCACCGGCGGGACCGCAGTGCAGGTAGCCGTGTTCTGCGGTGGTGGCCGCCCCGCCAGAGTCGGTGCGGTCACCGGCTGTGCGCGGCGCGGCATCGACACCGGGCGCCAGGCTGGCGAAGATGGCGTCGAGGCGAGCGACTGGTTCGGGTTCGCCGCCGATCATCAAGCAGTACCCCCGCTCGCGGCCCAGCACGCCACCGCTGGTACCGATGTCGAGGTAGTGGATGCCTCGATCCGCGAGCTCGGCGGCGCGCGCAACGTCATCGCGGTAGTACGAGTTGCCGCCGTCGATCACGATGTCGTCGCGGTCGAGGTGGGCGGCGAGATCGTTCACCGCGGCGCCGGCAAATGCCGCGGGCACCATGATCCACACGGCGCGCGGCGCCGGCAATTGTGCGACAAGGTCGGCGACCGAATGTGCGCCTTTCGCTCCTTCGGTGGCGAGCTGCGTGACGGCCTCGGCATTGCGATCGTAGACAACGCACTCGTGCCCATCGCTCATGAGGCGGCGCACGATGTTGGCCCCCATCCGTCCCAGACCGATCATGCCGAGCTGCATCAGAGTGTCCTTCCGCGAACCTGCCGATAGCGCCGCAACAACGCGTTGGTCGAGCTGTCATGGCAAAGCGCGGGCGCCGCGGCCGCGCTGAGTTCGGGCTCGATGCGGGTTGCCAGCGCCTTGCCCAATTCGACGCCCCATTGGTCGAAGCTGTTGATGTCCCAGATCACACCCTGCGTGAAGACCTTGTGCTCGTAGAGCGCGATGAGCTGACCGAGCACGTGCGGCGTCAACTTGTTCGCGAGGATCGTGTTGGTCGGGTGGTTTCCGTGGAACACGCGGTGCGGCACCTGAGCTTTGCTCACGCCTTCGGCGATCACCTCGTGCTTGGTGCGGCCGAACGCGAGTGCTTCGGTCTGGGCAAAGCAGTTGGCCATCAACAGATCGTGATGCGGGCCAACGTCATGATTGGGCTCGCAGAACCCGATGAAGTCGGCCGGAATCAGCTTGGTGCCCTGATGGATGAGTTGATAGTAGGCGTGTTGGCCGTTGGTACCCGCGGTGCCCCACACGACCGGGCCCGTCTGCAGTGTGACGGGTCGACCGAGGCGGTCGACCGACTTGCCGTTGGATTCCATATCGAGTTGTTGCAGATACGAGGGGAGCCGAGACAGGTACTGGCTGTACGGCAACACGGCGTGGGTCTGCGCGGCGAAGAAGTTGCCGTACCAGACACCGAGTAGACCCATGAGCACGGGCAGGTTGTGCTCGAAGGGGGTGTGGCGGAAATGCTCGTCGATAGCACGGAAACCGGCGAGGAACTGGTCGAATTGTTCGGCACCGATCGCGGTCATCAACGAGAGGCCGATCGCCGAATCGACGCTGTAGCGCCCGCCCACCCAATCCCAGAACTCGAACATGTTGGCGGTGTCGATGCCGAACGCGGCGACCTTGTCGGCATTGGTCGAAACGGCCACGAAGTGATTGCGCACCGCGTCGTCCGAACCGAGCCGGCCCACGAGCCATTCGCGTGCCGTCTGGGCGTTGGTCATCGTCTCGATCGTCGTAAATGTCTTCGATGCGACGATGAACAGCGTGCGCGCGGGGTCGAGGTCGTGCGTGGCTTCCCACATATCGGTGCCGTCTACGTTCGAAACGAATCGCACGTCGAGCCGGCGGTCGCTGTAGTCGCGTAGCGCTTCGTAACACATGGCGGGACCGAGGTCGCTGCCGCCGATGCCGATGTTGACGACGCTCGTGATGGATTGCCCGGTGTAGCCCGTCCACTCGCCGGTGCGTACGCGCTGGGTGAATTGGCGCATCTTGTCGAGCACCGCATGCACGCCCGGTACGACATCGACGCCGTCGACGATGATCTGCGCTGTACGCGGAGCGCGCAGCGCGACGTGCAGCACCGCTCGGTGTTCGGTGGTGTTGATCATGTCGCCGCGGAACATTGCTTCGATGCGTTCGGCCAGACCAGACCGATGCGCCAGCGCGGTCAACCGAGTCATCGTCTCGGCCGTGATGCGGTTCTTCGAATAGTCGAGGCACAGATCTGCGGTCTCGACGGTGAACGTCTGTGCCCTGTCGGGCTCGGTGGCGAAGAGGTCGCGGAGGTGAAGGTTTTTGACGTCGCGGTAGTGGACGTGCAACGCCTTCCACTCGTCGGTCTGGGTGAGTCGCGCCGGTGCTACTGCCATCGGCGGCCATCGTACGGTGGGCGCGCGGGGTATTCGCGCCGGCCGCGGCACGGCATTGCGCGGAAGGGGCGAGTCCGCGTCAGCGGGAGGACGCGAGCCGGCCGCGGAGTAGCTGCCCGGGATACGCCCCCGTGTGCACCCCGTCGCGGACGAGCACTTGGCCGTTGACGAGCGTGGCCTTGAACCCGGACGCCTTTTGGACGAGCCGGCGGGCGCCACCGGGCAGATCGTTCTCGACGGTCGGCATGTCGGGGCCGATCGTTGCCGTGTCGAAGACATTGATATCGGCCCGCAGCCCTTCGCGCAGCAAACCGCGATCGTGAAAGCCCCATGCGGCGGACGGCGCCAGGGTCAACATGCGCACTGCTTCTTCGATGGTGAACTCTTGGCGTTCGCGCACCCAGTAGGCGAGGAGATGCGTCTGGATCGAGAAGTCGGCGATTTGGCTGACGTGGGCGCCCGAGTCGGAGAAGGTCATCACCGAGCGGGGGTGACGCATGACAGGGATGAGCTCGTCGTGGGTCATGGTCATCACCGGCTGCACGAAGAACTGTTCCATGTTCGACTCGAGGGCGAGATCGATGATGAGCTCGGCCGGATCGACACCGCGTTGGGCCGCGACCTGGGCCACGGTGGGGTTCATCGGTACGAGTGGGTGATCGAAGACCCGCATCAGGTTGTAGTCGGGCTTGCGGGCCTCGGCGCCGATCGGGTTGCCGTAGTTGCCGTTGTGGGCGGCATGGATGAGTCGCGCCCGAACCGCGTCGTCGCGCAGGAGGTGCTTCTGTTCGTCGAGGGGGAGCGCGCGTAGCTCTTTCCACTCGGCGAGCACGTCATAGGCGAGCCGCGTCTTGAACGAGGTGATGACAGAGATGCCACGCGAATGTGACAGGCCGAACATGCGCCCGCCCTGCGAGCAGACGTCGTCGATCAACTCCATTGCGGCGCGACCGCCGACCGAGGGTGACACGCCGAACGACATCGGCACCCCGCTCGACAACGCGAGTTCGCGCAGCCGGTTGAAGTACTCGTTGCGGATCTCGGGATCGCGCGACTGTCCGGCAGGCTCGGACGTGAGCTGGAAAATGCCGGTGCCGAGGTCGCTCAACACGGAAACGAGCCGGCAGACCTCGTCCCACGATGCGAGGCGCGACGCGACGGGCCGGTTGTCGGATGTCTCGTGTTGGTCACTGCGCGACGTCGTGAAGCCGACAGCGCCCGCGTGGAGCGCGTCGCGCAATTCGACCTGCATGGCCGCGATGTCGGCGTCGGTGCTCGGCTGATCGAAGGCCCGCTCGCCCATGACATAGGTGCGCAGCGCGGAGTGCCCGATGTTGGACGCGTAATTGATGCCCTTGGGCAACGCGTCGACGGCGTCGAGATATTCGCGGAAGGTGGTCCAGGTCCAATCGATGCCGGCGGCCATGGCCGCCGGCGAGATGTCTTCGGCGCGCTCGAGGTTGCGCACGACCAGCGCCCGCTTTTCGGGGCTCGCCGGCGCGAGAGTGAAACCGCAGTGGCCCATGACGGCAGTCGTCGTGCCGTGCCACGCGGAACACGTGCCGAGGTGGTCCCAGAAGATCTGCGCGTCCATGTGGGTGTGGCCGTCGATGAATCCCGGCGTGACCACATGGCCTTCGGCATCGACCTCTTCGCCGGCCTTGTCGCGTATGCGCCCGATCGTCGCAATGCGCCCGTCGGTTATGCCGACATCGGCGCGATATGGCGGCAAGCCCGTACCGTCGACGACCATTCCGTTACGGATCACGAGGTCGTGTTGCATCGTCCCCCCAAGGGTTTCGCAGTGCGCCCAGGCTACCGGCCTTACCGGAAGAGGGGATAGGCCGCCATGTAGCCGGTCTCGACCAACTCGGTCGTCGGCACCCGCTCGGCCAGGGCATCGCGGATCGGCGCGGTGTTGGTTTCGAGCGAGAATCCGGGCAGCCAGTTGTCGTGATGCGACAGCAACACGCGCTTGGGTTGCAGAAACGCCGCTTGTTTGCTGACGAATTCGGCCAGCGTGCCTTGGATCGGGTCGCCGTCGACGTTGCCGCGTCCGGCTGCCGCCAAGATCGCGACGTCGGGACGAAGGTCGCGCATGATGCCCGACCAGTGCCCCGACGTGTCCTGATAGAGCAGTGAGCCTTCGGGTGTCTCGATCAGATAGACGAGCGCCCCGCCGTCACCGCGGTCGCCCTGCCGGCCTCGCAGCGCGTGGGCCCGCGCTTCGGGCGAGAGGTTGGCGATGTGCGCTTCGAGATCGCGAAAGCGCAGCTTTTGCTCATCGAGGGTCAAGCCCACATCGCCGATGCACGCCACATCTGGCTGCTGGAAAGGGCCGGTCCACACACACGAATGCAGGCTCGGGTACACAGATACGACGACGTCGTCGCTCAATCGGATGCGCTCGCCGCCCGACACCGGCTGTAGCTGTGACTCCGGTACGCCGTGTTCGGCCATCAGCCGGATCGTTTCGTACGAACCGACGATGGTGGCGCCGGTGCGCGGTGCGATGCGTTCGGCACCCCAGAGATGATCGAAGTGCGAGTGACCGACGAGGATGAAATCCGCGCGATCCACGTCGTCGACCTGGAGACCGGACTGCGCGGCGTCGGCTACTCGGTCGAGGTATGCGTCGAGGAACACGACGACATCGCCGATGGTCAAGCGAAACGTCGCGCAGCCGGCCCAATCGAGAGTCGCGGTCATGGGGTCAGCTGAGTTGCCACACGCCGGGCTGGCTCAAGTCGAAGACGACACCGTCGGGGCCTTCGTATTTGAACTCGCCTTTGATCGGCCCGTCGTGAGGGATGCCGAGCGCCTCGTCGATGTCGGCTCGGGCAGTGGCGCCCGCGGCTTCGACGCGTTGCGCGGCGCCGTCGACGTCGTCCACCTCGAAACCGATGTGGTGCAGACCCCGAAAGCCCACGCCTTTTTCGGCACCGGCCGCAGCATCGGTGACGAACTTCAAGATCGCGAGGTTGATGTTGCCGTCACTCAAGATGTGACCGTGTCCCCACACACCCTTGGCCTCGCGCAACTTCTTGAACTCGAACACGTCGATGTAGAACTGTGCCGTGCGATCGGGATCTTCGGTCGCAATTGCCAGATGCCGCAGCTTTGCCATCGTAGGCCCCCGTTTTCTCAGCAGAGGCCCGAACCTACAGGGCTTCGCCGCCGAATGTGTCGACGAAGGCAAAGTCGTCGACGGCGCGCCGCGTCAGCTTCGTGGGTTGCTTCTCGGGATAGCCGAGGTAGATCGCGGCGACAATGGCGTGGCCGTCGGGGACGTGCAACAGCTCGAGGATCGCCGCCTCCTGGCGCACGGCGAAGGTCGTCATCACCCCGCCGAGGCCCTGCAAGCGCGCCGCGAGCAGCACGCTCCAGCAGAACGGGTAGACCGACGCGCCGGCCACGATGCCGTGGCGGTCGAGCTCGGCATCCATGGCGGCGAGCAAGCCGATCTCGCACGCGATGACCAGCAGCGCCGGCGCGTTTGCGAACCCGTCGAAATGCGTGGGCGTCGTCGCGTGACGAGCTGCCTCGAGATCGACGTCGCCCGGGCCGGGCCAGCGACCGTGGTCGGTCAAGCCGAACGCGCGTTGTCCGGCGGCGTTCATCGCGAGGTACTCCTTGGCGACTTCCATCGTCAGCTCGTGGATGCGCGCCCGCACGGCCTGGTCTTCGACGGAGATCACGCGCCACGATTGTTTGTTGCCGCCGTTCGGCGCGAATCGCGCGATGTCGAGCACCTGCCGCAGTGACTCGCGCGAAACCGACCGGTCGAGGAAAGACCGCGCCGCACCAGTCCCGCGCAGTGCTGCTTCGAGGCCGAGTTGTTGCGGCGCGACGTGGATGACTGCTTCGTCGATGTGGTACACGCGGATGTTGGAGGGCGTGTCGCACTGCATGAAGTTGGGGTGGTCGTCGAAGAGCTCGGCGAGCTGTGGCCGCTCGAACGCGCGCCCCATCAACTCGGCGGACTCGAAGTACAACTCGACCCACGCATCGACGTCGGGCTCGACTTCGCGTGGCTCGCGGCCGTTGTAGTCGTTGACCGTTTCGCGGCGCACCCGGTTGAAGCGCAGCTCGCGGAACCCTTCGACACCATCGAACGCGGCATGCGCCAACGGCATGTGCACCGCGCGATAGTGCGCCTCGCATTCAGCGGCGCTGAGGTCGGGGCGGTCCTTCCAAGAAAAGACGACCTTGATCATGGGCCGATCGTAGTGGGCTCACCGCGGACCGGGTACGCCGCGGAACTTGTACGGCATCAGGTCGCGGCCGACCTCGACGACCCAGGCGTCGCCCGTGTCCTCGCCGAGGAAGCACGCGATCACGGCGTCGGCCACTTGACGAGGATCCATGATGTGCAGCCCCTGCGTCTCGATCTGCCTTCGCGCGTCGGTCGTCAACAGCCCGGTCGCGGTCATACCGGGACACACGCAGTTGATAGTGATGCCTTTCGCCCGCAATGGCTCGGCCAACGATCGCACGAGGCCGACGACGGCGTGCTTGGTGGCGGCGTAGACGGGGTCGTCGGCGAATGGCCCGATGCCGGCGAGTGACGCGGTAGCCACAATCGCCCCGCCGCGCATGATCGGGACGACCGCGCGCACACCGAACGCCACACCGTCGACGTTGACGCGAAACATCCGCCGGTAGTCGTCGAGGCCGATGGAGAACAGGTCGGTGCCGGCGACCACCCCTGCGTTGAGGTGGACAAGATCGAGATGGTCGGTCGTGGCGACCAGGCGAGCCCACTCGTCGGGCTCGCCGACGTCCGCCGCGACGAACGCGCCGCCGATTTCGCCGGCCAGCAGTTGGCCCGCACCCGACGCGCGCGGCAGGTCGACGATGGTGACGTGCGCGCCGTGGGAGGCGAGCAAACGCGCCGTCGCGGCGCCGATGCCCGATGCGCCACCGGTGACGAGTGCGTGCTTCCCCTGCAGCGGTTCAGTGCTCACTGCTTCGGATGCTAGCCACCCTCGATTCCTCGTTCTCGCTGTCAAACGTGGGCTGTCAGCCCACGTTTGACAGCGAGTACGGTGGGGCGTTCAGAGCGGGAAGTCAGGGGAGCATCGATGAGAGGCGTGTTGTACGACGGGGAGCACCTGATGGTGACCGACCGTCTCGAGGTGACCGAGCCGACCCACGATCAAGTCGTGGTGCGCATCGGCGCCGCCGGTGTCTGCCACTCCGACATCTCGATGATCAACGGCACGGTGGGCAGCATGATCCCGGCGCCATTCGTGCTCGGTCACGAAGGTGCAGGTGTGGTCGAGGCAATCGGCAGCCAAGTGACGACGGTGAAGGTGGGCGACCACGTCGTGCTCACCACCATCGACAACTGCGGGCGGTGCGCCGTGTGCGTGACCGGTCACCCGACGCTTTGTCAAAACTCCAAGCTCGCCCAAGTCATGGCGCGCGCGGCGCGTTCCAATCAACCGACGAGCTACGACGAGCTGCCGGCCTACTTCCGTCTCGACGGCAAGCCGATCGCCGGCATGGCCAACACGGGCGTCTTCGCCGAGCGTGTCGTCGTCAGCGAAGGCCAGGCAATCGCCATCGACAAGAGCG
>JBDTLT010000069.1:0-23544 GCA_039934635.1 Acidimicrobiales bacterium | reverse complement strand
TGCGTGATCGAAGTGGTGGTGCTGTCGAGCCGTCGGGTCTCTGCCATGGTCGTCTTGCGGGTTCAGTCGTCGTCGCTGGCGCCCGAGCTGAAGAGCAGCTCGCTGATCTGATCTTCGATGGCGTGAAACGCCGGGGTGCGCATCATCTCGGGCGTGCGCGGCCGGGGGAGATCGACTTGGATCACGGCGCGAATGCGTCCCGGACGCGGCGACATGACGACGATCGAATCGGATAGGAACACTGCCTCGGGAATCGAATGCGTGACGAGCAGCGTCGTGGTTACGCGCTCGGTCCAGATGCGCAAGAGCTCGAGGTTGAGTCGTTGGCGCGTCATCTCGTCGAGCGCGCCAAACGGCTCGTCGAGCAAAAGCACCTTGGGTTCGATGACGAGGGCGCGCGCGATGGCAACGCGCTGGCGCATGCCGCCCGACAGTTGTGCCGGTCGAGCGTTCTCGAATCCCGTCAGACCGACGAGCTCGATGAGATCATCGACGGCCTTGTCGGAAATCGCGACACCTGTCAGTTCGATCGGCAAGCGGATGTTCTTGCGTACCGACCGCCATTGCAGCAGAGCGGCATCTTGGAATGCGATGCCGAGGTGGTGCTGCGTGCGCACCATCGACGGGGATTCGCCGTGGACGAGTGCCTGTCCCGATGTCGGACGTTCGAGGTCGGCCAAGATGCGCAGCACGGTGGATTTGCCACAGCCCGACGGCCCGAGCAGTGCCGTGAACGATCCCTTCGGAACCGAAAACGACACGTCGTCGAGCGCGTGCACTTCGGCGCGACCGAGCTTGAACCGTTTGTCGAGATGGCTGACGGCGATGCCGCTGCCGCTCGAGAGTTCGGGTTCGGGCGCCGACGACGGATTCGTCGGCGCCTCGGCGTCGTTGGTCATGCTGCGGGCTGTGGCTTCCATGGCACTGTCCGATCCCGCTACTACTTCACCAGTTCGATGCCACCCTTGTACACCTCGTCGAGGATGGCGGTGGTGTAGATCGACTTGTCAACTTTGAGGTTGAGGCCGGCCAGGGTGGCGACGTTGGCGTCGATGTCCGCGGCATCCATGTAGAAGATGCCCTTCTTGTCGGTTGTCGCCGTCTTGATCATCAGCTTGATCTGATCGTTGTTCTCGCCGGTGACCGCCTTGATGTCGAGCTGGTTGTCCTTGCCGTACTTCTCGACGGTGAGCTTGGCGCCCTCGTCAGGATGCTTGATGTTGTATTGCCAACCCTCGATCTCGGACTTGAGGCCAGCAACCAGGAGATCCTTTTCTTTGTTGAAGGTGTCCTCGGTGGTGATCACGATCTGCTGGTACAGCTTGAAACCGAAGTCGGACAACGAGAACGCGTACACGTCTTTGCCTTCGGCGCGCAGCACGTTGGGCTCGTTGGTGATGAAGCTGAACCAGCCGTCGGCCTCGCCGTTGACCAATGGCGCGGGGTCGAACTGCGCCGGGATCTTGGTGACCTTGGACGGGTCGATCTTGTTGATCTTCAACAACGCGTCCCAGATGCCTTCGTTGACGGCCTGAACGCCGATCTTCTTGCCGATCATGTCCTGCGGGGTTTTGATGGCCTTGGCCGTCATCGACATGATGCCGAACGGGTTGTTCTGGAACAGCGTGCCGATCACCTTGAACTTCGCGCCCTGCCCGATGGCGCCGGCCATGAACTCGCTGCCGGTGTACGCCCACTTGGCCTTGCCCTGTTGCACGATCGGTTCGACCGCGATGTCGGGGCCGCCGGCGAGGATGTCGACGCTCTCGAAGCCGTTGGCCGTGTAGTAGCCCTTTTCGGCGGCCATGTACGAGCCCGCGAACTGTGCGTTCTTGATCCAGTCGAGTTGCACCGCCTGCTTGCCGAACTTCTTGCTGCCGCTCGACGATGACGAACCACCGTCGTCGCCGCACGCACTGAGCAACGGCAACCCGACGCCGAGCGCCAAGGCGCCTGCTCCGGTCGATTGCAAGAACCGCCGTCTGTCCATTCTGTACGCCATTACGTAGCCCTCCAAGGTCCGTCGGCGCGCACAAATTAGCGCGCGAGCGATGACGAATACGACGCCGGTGTGAACGCTCTATGAACGCACGTGAACAACACTGTGAAGTCGATCCGGGCGGTCAACTCCGCCCCCTTTTCCCCCACGCGCCCCGTCTTCCCCAGCCCAACTGCACAAGGGCCGTCAATCGTCGTAGTGGAGGAGCTTGCACTTGACCCGCGATGCCGTGTCGAGCAGCGCGCAGCGCACCGGAGCGCGGAACGTGGCGATCACGTCCCATCCGCCGGCCCGGCTCCGTTCGATCAACGCGATGACGGCGCTGCGGTCATCGAGCATCACTTCGGCCGCCGCCAGCTGGTCGTCGGCGCAGCGCGCCGGGACCCACGCGGGCGCCGAATCGGGGTAGTGCGCGGCGACTGCGGCCGCGATGGCGTGACGATCGCAGTCGGTCGACGCGTCGGCCGACGGCAACGCGCCGCGGGGGAGGACACCGAGTGCGATGTCGTCCGCTCCGGCACGAATGGTCGATCCGTCGGTGAGTGACACGTCGCCGCGGGAGAACACGAAGTGTTGCCCGTCGACGGTCCATGAGGACACACCCGAGAGGCCGAGACAGGCGGAGGCGGTGGTCGCGCGCACGGTCACTTCCACACAAGTTCGTGTCGCGCCGTTGGCCGCGGGTTCGGAGAAGCGGCGCTCGGTCCACGTCGCCTGTGGTCGTTCGGGCAGCGTGGTCGGCGCACTGGCCGCAGTGGTCGGGCTGCCGCCGATGTCGAGCGGGTCGAACTGCGTGTTGGCATCGGATTTGCTGCACGCGCCTACGAGCAGCACCGCCGCGAGCGCGGCCAACGCACGGCGAGCAGTGATCGTGATGCCGACGGCGGGACGAGCGCCGGGGGCAAGGGTCATGGGCGCTACCTCAGCAGATCGAGGCCATCGTTGTAGGTCTCGCCGAACGCGGCACGGTGACCGAGGAACTGGCGGCGACTGAGATTCGACACGATGTCGCAGGCTAGCGTCGCCGCGCGGAGGCCCAGCGCGATGCATGAGGAGCAAACAGTGGGAGCAAATCGTGGGTGAGCCCGAAGGCGGCGAGCGCGAGACGCTCGATTGGACGCGCTATGGCGTCGCCATCCGAGAGTTGGCGCAGCTCGTCGCCGATGATGGTTACGCGGCAGACCTGATCCTCGCGATCGCCCGCGGCGGCCTGTTTGCTGCCGGCTCGCTGGGCTACGCGTTGGCAGTCAAGAACATCTACGTGATGAACGTCGAGTTCTACACGGGCGTCGATGAGCGCCTCGACGTCCCGATCATGTTGCCGCCGTATCTCAACCTCGTCGATATGACCGACAAGCGCATCTTGATCGCCGACGACGTCGCGGATACCGGTAAGACGCTCGAACTCGTCCGCGACTTTTGCCAGGGCAAGGTCGCGGAGACTCGCTGCGCCGTGCTCTACCAAAAACCGACGTCGCTCGTGAATTGCGAATACGTGTGGAAACACACCGATCGCTGGATCAACTTTCCTTGGTCCGATCAGCCGCCGATCGCTCGACTCGGCGCACGCGTCGTGCTCGACGCGTAGGCGCAGCCATGCCGCAAGCCACTTCGCTCGACGCCGCGGCCAGTCTGGGGCTCGCGCTCGATCTCGCCGATAAGTCAGCATACGACCAGGCAGTCGAGCGTTGCCGTGACCTACGCGTCGCGTTGCCGACGTTCGCGCAACTTGCTGACCCGCGCACCCTCCCTCGCGAGATCAAGGCGGCGTTACCCGGCGTCGATGCGCAGGCACCCGATGCCCGCAACTTGTTTCGCGTGCATTGGCACAACTCGCTCGACGGCTCGATGGTCGACGTACCAGAGCACATCGAACTGCCTCCGGCCCTCACCGGTGTCGAGGCTCGCATCGTGCTGGCATTCGGCAACCGTTTCCCCATGATCACTGCGCACAAGGTGCTTGCGGCCTACTCGTGCCTCGTGCCGCGCATCGTCACCGGCCGCTTCGACCCGACGCGACACAGAGCGGTGTGGCCATCGACGGGCAACTACGCACGTGGCGGCGTGGCGATCAGTCGCATCATGGGATGTCGTGGCGTTGCGGTACTGCCTGCCGGCATGAGCCAGGAACGCTTCGAATGGCTCGATCGGTGGATCGAAGAACGCGACGATGTGATCCGCACACCGGGCACCGAATCGAACGTCAAAGAGATCTACGACGAGTGCGCGCGGTTGCGCACCGACGACCGCAACGTGATCCTCAATCAGTTCTGCGAGTTCGGCAACTACCTCGGTCACTACAACGTGACAGGGCCGGCCCTCGAGCGAGTCTTCGAGCATGTCCGCGACGGGCACTCTCGCACGAGACTGGCCGCGTTCGTATCCGCCTCGGGCTCCGCCGGGACCCTTGCGGCGGGCGACTACCTGAAGGACCAGCACGGGTCGCTCATCGCCGCGGTTGAGGCGCTCGAGTGCCCGACGATGCTCGAAAACGGCTACGGCGAGCACAACATCCAAGGCATCGGCGACAAACACATCCCCCTGATCCACAACGTGATGAACACCGATGTGATCGTCGGCGTCAGCGACCGCTCGACCGACCAACTCGACGTGCTGTTCAACACGCCGGCTGGTCGCCGTCACCTCGCAGAGACAGTGGGCATCGATGCCGCGCTCGTCACGGCGCTGGTGCATCTGGGTCTGTCGTCGATCTGCAACGCGATCGCCGCGATCAAGCTGGCCAAATTGCGTGGTTTCGGCCGCGACGATGTCATCGTCACGGTCGCGACAGACGGGTCGGCGCTCTACGACAGCGAACGTGTCCGAACGCTCGGCCGAGACTTCGGCGGTGACTTCGACGACCGCGCGGCGGGCCGAGTGTTCACCGAGCACCTCGGGTCGATCAGCACCGAGCACATGATCGATTGCACGGACACCGACCGACGTCGCATCTTCAACCTCGGCTACTACACGTGGGTCGAGCAGCAGGGTGTGTCGCTCTCCGACTTCGACGCCCGCCGCGATCAATCGTTTTGGCGGTCGATCCGCTCGTTCGTGCCGGCGTGGGACGACGCGATCGGCGAGTTCAACGCCCGCACCGGCTTATCGTGATCGCGGGCAATCCATTCGTCCGCTATCGCACCATGCTCGATTCGTACCGCGCTGCTCGCGGGCGCGGTTGGTCCGACAGCGACTTCGTTGCCTTGGTCGAACGGCTCGATGACGCGGTCGCCGGGGTCGAGGGTCACGGATTCGTCGTCACGCCGCTGACGAAAGAGCCGGCGCTCGGCGCGGCGATCGGGCTGGCGAGTGCGCGACTCTGGGTCAAGGACGACACCCACAACGTCGCGGGGTCGCACAAGGGACGCCACCTTTTCGGCCTGATGTTGCACTATGCCCTTGCCGATGATGATGGTGATCGGCACCGTGAACTGGCAATCGCCTCGTGCGGCAATGCGGCGCTGGCAGCCGCGGTGGTGGCCCGCGCGGTCGAACGGCCACTGCGGGTCTTCATCCCGTCCGACGCTGCGCCGGCAGTGGTGGCCCGCCTCACTGCCCTCGGGGCGACGACCGTCGAATGCCCGCGCGTGGCGGGCGAGCGCGGCGATCCGTGCTACCGCCGTTTCCGGGCGGCGGTCGACGCGGGGGCGCGGCCGTTCAGCTGTCAGGGAACCGACGCGCCGGGCACCATCGACGGTGGGCGCACCATCGCCCTCGAACTCGCCGAGCAACTCTGCGATGCGCACCGTGGCCGAGTGCACCTCGACCGCATCCTCGTGCAAGTCGGTGGGGGAGCACTGGCATCGGCGTGCGCACTCGGCATGGTCGATGCGGTGCGCATGGGGTGGCTCGACGCATTGCCGTGCTTGCACGCGGTACAGACCGAAGGGGCGGCCCCGCTCGTGCGGGCGTGGCGGCTGTTGCGGGAGCGGATGGGCGCGGAGGCCGTCATGGCGAGCGTCGACGAATGGATGGCCGTCGCGCGGGCGCATGCCGACGAGTTGATGTGGCCATGGGAAGCCACACCGCGCAGCATCGCGCACGGCATCGTCGACGATGTCACCTACGACTGGCTCGGCGTCGTCGAAGCCATGCTGCGGTCTGGCGGTTCACCGGTCACGGTCAACGAGGACGAATTGATCTGGGCCAACGATCTGGCCCGTCGGCACACCGGGATCGACGCGGATCACACGGGCACTGCGGGTCTCGCGGGCCTGCTGCACTTCGATGCGGCGACTCGGGCGCCGCGCGACGACAAGGCGATCGCGGTCCTGTTCACCGGGATTCGCCGGTGACCGCCTCACGATCCCACGCGTGCTCGGTGACGCCCCGCGCCCGCAATTCGTGTTTGCGCACGCGCATCGAGGTCTCGTTGCGGGGAAAGTCGTCGAAGACCTCGACATAGCGCGGCAGCATGAACTTGGGCAGGCGCGGTGCGAGATAGGTCATCAAATCGCCGGGTTCGAATGCGGCTCGGTCGTGCACGATCAAGGCGATCAAGACGTCGTCGTCGCCGTGCTGAGTACGTACCCCGATGGCGGCACACTCGACGATGGCCGGATGTTCACCGACGATGTTCTCGATCTCGAAGCTCGAAATGTTTTCGCCCCGCCGACGGATGCTGTCGCGCAGACGGTCGACGAAGTAGTACCAACCGTCTTCGTCGCAGCGCATGGCATCTCCCGTGTGGAACCAGCCATTGCGCCACGCTTCGACGGTCTGCTCGGCCGCCTTGTAGTAGCCGACGTTGAGGGCCCACGGCTCGCGGCAGCGAACCACCATCTCACCGACCACGCCGGTATCGACCGGTTCGTCGTTGTCGTCGACGATGCGCACTTCGTGCCACGGATAGTCGAGACGCGGCCGACCGCAGTTCGCCCACGGGCCGTGATCCCAACTCGTGGCGACAGGGCAACCGACTTCGGTCTGGCCGTAGGAGGTGCAGGCCCGCACCCCGAAGCGGCGTTCGAAGTCGACCATCTCGGGGATCATGGGCCCGACGACGACTGACTGGAGCGGATTGTCGGCATCGTCGTCGCGCGGGGGAGCCGAGTACAACAACGACGTGAGCGGACCCACGAGACCCGCGACCGTCGCATTGGTGGCGCGCACGTCGTCCCAGAAGGTCGTCGCGCTGAACCGTTCGCGAAACACGAGGCGTGCGCCGCGCGTGAGCGCGTAGTTGAAGCCTGATCGTCCGGAGTTGTGAAAGAGGGGAAACGGCAAGAAGAGCGCGTCGCCCGGCGCGAGCGCGTCGTCGGGAACGAACGACCAGAACTGATAGACGAGCGCCCACGGCACGATCACCGCTTTGGACGGTCCGGTGGTGCCCGAGGTGAACAACAGCGACGCGAGATCTCGATATTGGGGCCCGGGTAGGTCGGGCGCGGCGGATACACCATTCAAAAGGGCATCGCGTCCCACGACGCGCCGGGCACCGATGGACGTTGCCTCCCCGTCGATGATGATCACCGTGTGGAGTGCCGGCAGTTGGTCGGCGATCTCGAGGATCCGCTCGACGTACTCCGTGGCGACGACGAGTGTCGTGACGTCGGCGTGGTCCAACGCGTAGTGGAGCAGGCGGCCGCGATACCCGACGTTGATCGGTACGTCGATGGCTCGCAACCATCCCAGGCCGAGCATCGCCAATTGCGAATCGAAGCCGATCGGCAGCATTGTCGCGACATGGGTGCCTTGTGTGATGCCGAGTTGCATGAAGGCCGCGGCCCATTGCAATGCGGAATCGTGGAGCGCGGCGTAGGTGAGCGATCGCCCGTCGACGTGTTGCGTGGCGATCGCCGACGGCGTCACGCCGGCCCAGTGCGCAACGGCATGGGGAGCCAGAAAGCGGCGCTCGAGCACGAGTATCCCTTCACGTCGGAGTTTGCTGGCACTGACCCTGCGAGCACTGACCGGGTAGCATGATGGCGTCATCCAATTGGTGCCGCAAAATCTGTCAGGGGGACCATGGCCAGCGATCTTTTCGACCGCTTCAAGGTGATCGACGTCGACACGCACATCACCGAACCCCCCAATGTCTTCGTGGATCGGGTGCCGCAGCGCTATCGCGACCATGTCCCTCACGTCGAACGAGTCGGCGGTGAAGACATCTGGGTGTCCAACGGCGAGCGCATCGGCAAGCCCGGTTCGACATCCATGGCGGGTTTCAACGGCGTCGTCCCGGCGTCGCCCGCGACCTACGACGACATCCCACCCGCGATGTACGACTCGACCGAGCGGCTGCGATTCATGGACAGCGAAGGCATCCACGCAGAGGTCCTTTATCCCAACGTCGGCGGTTTCGGCTCGGCGACCTACTTGCGCCTGGGCGAGGTCGACCTCGCAACCGAATGCGTCCGTGCGTACAACGACTTCATGGTCGACTGGTGCAGCGCCGATCCGCAGCGACTCATTCCGGTGATGACGCTGCCGTTCTGGGATGTCGAAGGCTCGGTCGCCGAGATCCAACGCGGCGTCGCGCTTGGTTATCGCTCGGTCAACTTCTGCAATCAACCCGATCACCACGGCCAACCCGCATTGTCCGATCCGCACTGGGATCGCATCTGGGCCGCGGCACAAGACGCCGGCGTGCCGATCAGCTTCCACATCGGCGGTGGCGACATCGGCCGCAGCCTGATGACTCCCGGGCCCATGGGCTTTCAAGCGAACTTCGCCCGCGTGTCGTCGATGTTGTTCATGGACAACATGCGTTGCATCGCGGACCTGATCTTCTCCGGCATCTGCCATCGCTTCCCGCAGTTGCGTTTCGTGTCGGTCGAGTCCGGCGTGGGCTGGCTACCCGGCGCGCTGGAAGCCTTCGACTGGCAGTGGCGCAACGGTGGCATCGACGTCGAGCACCCTGAATACGACCTGTTGCCCTCCGAGTACTTCCGGCGCCAGATCTACGGGTGTTTCTGGTTCGAAGAAGCGAGCGCGTTGTTCGCGATCGAGCAATTGCCCGACAACATCCTCTACGAGACCGACTACCCGCATCCCACGTGCCAGCACCCGGGTCCGCTGACACCGGCGCAGCACCCGCGGGTCTACGCGGAGCGCACGCTCGGCCGCCTCGACGACGTCACGGCGCGCAAGGTGCTGCACGACACCGCGGCCAAGCTGTACGCCATCGACTGATGGGCCGCCTCGACGGCCGGGTGGCGCTGATCACCGGTGCCGCCCGCGGACAAGGTCAGGCCGAAGCAGAGCGGTTCGCGGCCGAAGGCGCGCTCGTGATGCTGGCCGACGTGCTCGACGAGCGCGGGCTCGCCGTCGCGTCCGCGCTCGGCGACCGTGCGGTGTACCGGCATCTCGACGTCACCAGTGCCAGTGATTGGGTTGCCGCGATCGCAGAACTCATGGCGCGGTTCGGTCAGATCGACGTTCTCGTCAACAATGCGGCGATTCATCGCGTGGCGACCTTCGCCGAGACCGACGAAGCGGCCTACCGGGCCACCCTCGATGTCAACCTCGTCGGGCCGTTCCTCGGTATGCAGGCGGTCGTGCCGCTCATGCGTGAGCGCGGCGGTTGCATCATCAACGTGTCGTCCGCCAACGGCGTCCGGGGCAACGGCCGTGCCATCGCGTACACGGCCTCGAAGTTCGGGTTGCGCGGTTTGACCAAAGCGGCGGCGATCGATCTCGGTCCGTCGGGGATACGCGTCAACGCGATCATTCCCGGCACGATCCGCACCGAGATGATCGACTACGCGCTCGATCGTGAGCCCGAGATCGCCGCTGCGTTGCCGGTGCGGCGCATCGGTGAACCGGCCGACATCGCGGCCGCCGCGGTCTGGCTGGCGAGCGACGAGTCGTCCTTCGTCACCGGCGCGGACATCGTGGTCGACGGCGGCTACACGGCCTGACCGAGCCGGCAGCGAAGGCCAAAACGTTGACGGGGGCCCACCGGCTGGTGGGCCCCCGTCGCGTGCGCGAAGCGCCGATCGTCTACTTCAACTTGAGTGCGGTCGGACCCGCAGTCTGCGTGATGCAGGCGTTGCTCTTGTTGATCGTGCCACCGGGGCACGGGTAGTTGTACTTGAGCTGGTACACGGTGTCGGGCGCACCCGACTTGCCCGGCGTGAACGTGGCCGGCGACATGTAGGTGATGTCGATCGGACCGAGGTTCGACATGGCCTTGGTGATGTCGTCACGGGTCGGGTTGACGCCGGCCCGGTAGATTGCCCGCAATGTCGCCCGGAAGACCGAGCACACCGAGCCGACCATGCCGTACGGCGAGACTTCGAAGTCGTCCTTGAACTTGAACGTCTTACCCGCAGACTCGAACTTGGCGCCCGCGTTGGCCGGCAGCGTCGAGACTTTTTGGTAGGTCTCGTTGCACATCTTCATGAACGGCGTGGGGTCGTCGGTGAGGCGGTAGTTGCCCGTCGGCGCCGGGTCGAAGAAGATCGCGCCGTTGTAGAGCGCTCCGGCTTCTGCCCCGCCGAGCTCGGAAACCTTGCCCGACACCAGATCGCCGGCCTGGCTGTTGAAGTTCGAGTTGATGAACTGCACCTGGCCCGGCTTGACACCCTGCGCCACCATCTCCTTGATGAAGCCCGGCAGCGAAACCACGTTGAGGTTCGGGTAGAGGAAGTCGACCTTGGCCGCGATCAGCTTGGACACTGCTTCCTTCAAGCCGTCGGCGCAGGTTGTCGTGCCCTTGCACCCGAGCGTCGAGTAAGAGGCGACCTTGAGGCCGGACTTCTCGAGCGGTTCGATGAAGTTCTTCTTTGTCGCTTCGTTCTGGCCCGGGGTATCGGAGTCGATGACACCGACGACTTTGCCCGCCGCGATCTTCGTGCGGATGACCTCGTTGACCAACAGCGTGTTGTAGTCGTCGAGCACCAGACCGATGCCGAACATGCGCCCGCCGGAACGGGTGAGGAACTCTTGCGAGCCGTTCGTCGTGCTGATGTAGATGGCCTTGTGGTCTTCGACGATGCACAGGATGCCGGTGCCCTGGAAGCCCGACGTGTTCATGACGACGGGTGCCTTCTTGTCTTCGGTCGCAGTGACGCAGGCCTCGTTGCGGGCCTGATCGACCGGCTTGGCCGCGCTACCGAGAGCGGTGACTTCGATGTTCTGCAGGTCGATCTGACGTCCGTTCACGCCGCCGCAATTCTCGTTGACGTACTTCGCGAACGAGCTGAACATGTCAGACGTGTTGCCGACGTAGACGTCGAAACCGAACGCCGCCAGCTCTTCGAGCTTGGTGCGGATATGCGCGAGCACGATGGTGGTCGCAGTGATGCCCGGCTCGGTTTGCTTGAGCGCTTCTTTCGGCGCTTCCTTCGTGCAGAACTCGGTTTCACTCGAGAAAGGATCGGCCCCACGGTCGTAGGTCTTCTGGAAGTCGGCGTACAGCCCACCGCGCGGGTCGGTGTAGATCTTGGCCGGCTTCAACGTCGTGGTTGCACCAGCAGTGGTGCTGACCCCGCCGGCGGTCGTTTCCGGACTGCCCTCACTGTCGTCGCCGCCGCAAGCGGCCGCCACGAGCGCGAGCGCAACCGCGGCGATCACAATTCGGTTGAATCGTCGTCTCACAAAATCCCCCCAGGGTTGGTTCTCTACAACCATAGCAGTGACCCCGGTCACCGGCACGGCAAACACTCACCCGCAATCGGATTGCCTTCAGGTCGCAACGTACGAAGCCGTAACTCATGTGGCGCAGGACACAACCGAGCGGCCACAATGGGGGCCTCGTCCTCAGGGGGGTACCTACATGGTCGACGACACGCGCGATAGCGGTTCGTCTGAGTTCACGCAGGTAGGCGAAGAGGATGCCGCGTCCCTCGCCTCTGCGGTGCTCGAAGAGGAGTCCAAGCGCGAGGCCGAGCAGATTGCCCGGTCGACCCAGCAGCTCCTGCCCGACGACCTGCTGCCCGGCGTGGGAGCCGAGCAGATGTCCTTCGGCGAGGCCGTCAAGAGCGGCGGGCTCGGCATGCTCACGCTCATCCCGTTGCTCGGGTTGGTCGAGGAGTTCGACCGCGTGGCGATCGCCGTGCTCGCCCCCGACATCCAAAAGACACTCAACGTGTCCGACACGGTGCTCATCGGCATCGCCAGCTTCGGCGGCATCGCGCTGGTCCTCGGGTCGATCCCGCTCGCGTGGTTGGCCGACCGCCTCAAGCGCGTGCGTATCGTCGGCTTCGCGTCGATCTTCTGGGGCCTCGCCGTGATCTTGCAGGGTCTCGCCGTGAACCCATTTCAAATGTTCTGCGCACGCGCGTTCACCGGTCTCGGGCAGTCCAATCACTTGCCGGTGCACAGCGCGTTGCTGGCGGACAACTACCCGGTGCAGGCGCGTGGCCGTGTCTTCGCGTTCGAAGGTATGGCCAGACCCTTGGGACTACTGATAGGGCCCTTCCTCGCAGGGGCGATCGCCGACGCGGCCGGCGGCGACGAGGGTTGGCGGTGGGCGTTCTTCATCTTCTCGATACCGCCGATCATCCTTGCCATGTTCACCTTCTTGTTGAAAGAGCCGGCGCGCGGCCGCAACGAGCAACTGATCGTTCTCGGTGCCGAGCTTCAGCCCTCGAAGATCGGCAAAGAACTACCCGTCTCGATCTCGTCCGCGTTCGCCCGGCTCAAGAAAATCCGCACCTTCTATTACATCTGCGTCGGTATCGGCATGCTCGGGTTCGCCCTCGTCGCCGCGCCGGTACAGATCTCACAGCTGCTCGAAGATTCCTACGGCAAAGAAGCCTTCGACCGAGGTTGGATCATCTCGCTGACCTGGCTGGCGTCGCTGGTGTCGATCCCCATTGCGGGCGTCTTCATGGACAAGTTGTTCCGCAAGGATCCGCAAAAGATGCTGCGCGCGGCCGGCGCGTTCATTCTTGCGTACGGCCTCCTCATGACGATCGCGCTTCGGTTCACGGCGCTGACTCCTCTGATCATCGGCATCAGCCTGGCCAACGCCTGCACGTCGGCCGCCTTCGTCTCGATCGGCCCAACCGTCGGCGCGGTGGCTCCTTATCGCATGCGGTCCCAGGCATTCGCGATCGTGCCGCTGTTCATCTTCTTGATGGGCGGCTTCTTCGGTGGCCTCATCGCCGGCGGCCTCTCCGATGCATTCGGTGAGCGCACATCGCTCACGATCGTCATACCGCCCGCGGCGCTCGTCGGCGGCTTGCTCATCATCTACGGGTCACGATTCATGAAGCGCGACATCTCGCTCGCGGTCGAAGAGTTGATCGAAGAGCAAGACGAGATGAAGCGCATGAGCGCGGATCCCGAGCACATCCCCGCGCTGCAGTTGCGCAATCTCGACTACAGCTACGGCCCGGTTCAGGTGCTCTTCGACGTCGGTTTCGAAGTTGCCCAGGGCGAGGTGCTGGCGTTGCTCGGCAACAACGGCGCCGGCAAATCAACCGTCTTGCGGGCGATCAGTGGGCTCGGCATCCCCGATCGTGGCGTCATCCGCCTGAATGGACGCACGTTGACCTATGTAGACGCAGAGGTGCGATTCGGCCAGGGCATCGTGCAATTGCGCGGTGGTTCGGGCATCTTCGGCGACCTGACGATCGGCGACAACCTCAAGTCGTCGATGCTCGCGACGAAGGTCACGGACGAGGAATACGAAGAGCGGGTCGACCGCGTACTCACGCTGTTCCCGATGCTCGCCAATCGGCGAGCCGAACTGGCTCGGTCGCTGTCGGGCGGGCAGCAACAGATGCTGGCGTTGGCGATGGCCCTCATGCACAAACCCGACGTCTTGTTGATCGACGAGTTATCGCTCGGTCTCGCCCCCGTTGTCGTCCAAGAGTTGATCGCCGTTGTCGAACAACTCAAGGCCGAAGGCCAGACGATTGTCATCGTCGAGCAGTCACTCAACATCGCGCTGGCGCTCGCCGACCGTGCGGTGTTCATGGAGAAGGGGAGAGTGCGTTTCGAAGGGCCGGCGCAGCAGTTGGCCGAACGAGACGATCTCGTACGGGCCGTGTTCCTCGGCGGCGAGGAGGGCTGAGCGATGATCCTCGGCATTAACCTCGCCTTGTCCACCTTCGTCTTCGGTGCGATCACGGGCCTCACCTATGCGGTGTTCGCCGCCGGCTTCGTGCTCGTCTACCGCTCGACCGGCGTGCTCAACTTCGCCCAAGGCGAGATCGGCTCGTTCGCGATCCTGTTGATGGCATTGCTCAAGCTGCAGTACGGCGTGCCCTACTGGATTGCGTTCGCACTCACGACGCTGGCGTGCGCGCTCATCGGCTTGGTGATCGAGCTCGGCGTCGTGCGGCGCCTGTTCTCGGCGCCTCGCCTGGTGCTGCTCATCGCCACGCTCGGTGTCGCGCAGTTGATCCAGTACGCCAAGATCGAGATGCCCGACATCGACAAGGGTGGCGACTTCCCGTTGCCGTTCAAGTTCGACAATCCGCCCAAGATCAACGGGCTTCCGTTCACGTCGTCCGAGCTCCTGGTGGTGATCGTCGTACCGATCTTCATCCTGGCGCTGGCGGTCTTCATCACCCGCACTCGGTTCGGCCTCGCGGTGCGAGCCACGGCATCGAATCCGGATACCGCCCGCATCTATGGCATCAGCGTCAAGCAGACGTCGAGCATCGTGTGGGTCATTGCAGCCGCGTTCGCGGCGGCGTGTGGCATCTTGATCGCTCCGCTGCAGAGCATCACCGCCAACACCGCCAAGACCACCACGGCGCTCTCGTTTGCCTTGCTCAGCCGGGCGCTGCTCGTCGGCCTGATCGCCCGCATGCGATCGCTGCCACTGACACTTGTCGGCGGTATCGCGGTGGGCATCATCGAGAAGATAATCCGCGACAACGTACCGTCGAGCGACCGCGACATCGTCGAGATCTACTTCCTCGTCGCCATCCTCATCATCGTCGTCTTCACGCGATGGGCGCGATCGGAGGAGGCCGGCTGGTCGCTCGCGCCAAAGCTGCGACCCATACCCGAACGGCTCAAACACAACCGTCTCGTAAGGTTGATGCCAACGGTGGGGTTTGCATTGATCTTCTTGATCCTCGCGATCGTTCCGCTGATCAAGAACGAGGCGGCGACCTACACCGTGTGGACCAGAGTCGTGCTGTTCGCGATGCTCGGCCTCTCGCTCTCCTTGTTGACCGGTTGGGCGGGCCAGTTGTCGCTCGGTCAGTACACGCTGTTCGGAATGGGCGCGCTCGCCACGATCGCGTTGCGGGTGGGCAACGATATTCCGGTTCCGTTCGACCTTTTCGACATCCCGAAACACCGCTTCGGGTGGGTAGCGGCA
Organism: Acidimicrobiales bacterium; assembly: GCA_039934635.1. GTDB lineage: Bacteria > Actinomycetota > Acidimicrobiia > Acidimicrobiales > WLNW01 > DATLFA01. Next base: position 8,314 of record JBDTLT010000069.1, on the reverse strand, counting down.
GTCATCCTCGCCACCGCGTTCGGCGTCGTGGTGGCGTTCATCATCGGGTTACCGGCGCTTCGCGTAAGGGGCCTATTCCTCACAGTGGCGACGGTTGCGTTCGCGGTCGCCGCCGGCGGGTGGATGTTCAAGCAGGCAGTGTTCCTCGGGCGCAAAGGCGGATCGGCCACGCCGAGGGTGACGCCGAAGGTCGAGGTCGGCGGGTTCGAGGTCTTCAACCTCAGCGTCGCCGGTCGCAAGCACTTCTATTACGTCTGTCTCGTCTTGCTCGGGATCGTCGCGGCCATCGTGGCGCGGCTGCGCCGCACGGGCATCGGGCGCGCCATGATCGCGGTGCGCGACAACGAAGATGCGGCCGCGGCGAGCACAGTCTCGCCCAACCGTATGAAGCTGGTCGCGTTCTCGCTGTCTGGTGGCATTGCGGCGTTCGCCGGATCACTGTTCGTCACGCAGGCGGGCATTTTGCAGCCCGAGAGCGTCTTCTCGGCGGACAAGAACATCCAGCCCGTCGCGACCGCCATCATCGGCGGGCTGGGCTCGGTGGCGGGTCCGATCATCGGTTCGGTCTGGGTCAGCGGCCTTCCGTCGCTCTTCAACGACAGCGAGCAAGTGCAGTTCCTGTCGAGCTCGATCGGTCTGCTCGTGTTGCTCCTCTATTTCCCCGGCGGGCTCATGCAGCTCGTCTACCAGCTCCGCGACTCGGTCCTCGGTGCCGTCGATCGCCGCATGGCCCAGGCGGGCGTGGCGCAACCGATCCCGACGATCAGCAAGGCAGTGCCCACACGCGGCAATCGCACCGTCACGTTGGCGGCCGACGAGGCCTGGCTCAAGACCGACGCAGTCAGTGTGCGCTTCGGTGGCAACCGAGCGGTCAACAACGTCAGTATCGAGGTGTTCAGCGGTGAGCTCGTCGGCCTGATCGGCACGAATGGTGCGGGCAAGACGACGTTGATGAACGCCATCTCGGGCTTCGTGCCGTCGACCGGGCACATCACTGTGCTGGGACGCAATGTCGATGACCTGGCGTCGTACCGGCGGCACCGCCTCGGGCTCGGACGCACATTCCAGGCGGCCCGCCTGTATCCCGACCTCACCGTCCGCGAGGCACTGATGGTCGCGCTCGAAGCGCGCGAAAAGTCATACCTCGTGCCCTCGCTCATCGGCATTCCGCCGTCACGGGGCGCTGAAAAGCGCAAGCGCAAAGAAGCAAGCGAGCTCATCGACTATCTGGGCCTCGGCCGCTATGCCGATCATCTCATCGTCAACCTGTCGACCGGTACGCGCCGCATCGTTGAGTTGGGCAGTCTCATCGCGGTCGACGCGAAGGTGTTGTTACTCGACGAACCCACCGGTGGTGTCGCACAGAAAGAGACCGAGGCGTTCGGTCCTCTGATCAAGCGCGTCCAGCGCGAACTCGGCGCCGCCGTGTTGCTCATCGAACACGACATGCCGCTCGTCATGAGCATCAGCGACCGGGTGTACTGCCTCGAAGCCGGCGAAGTGATCGCGCACGGCAATCCGCACGAGGTCCGCAACAACCCGCTCGTGATCGCGTCCTACCTCGGCACCGACGAGCGCGCGATCATGCGCTCCGACGCCTGAGAACGCCGGGGGTGGGGCAGGGGAGGGGTGCGATGACGCTACGGTGGGACACCATCGATCGCTACATGATCGTGTCGGCCGACGGTCACGCCGGCGCCGATCTACGTGACTACCGGCCATACCTCGCGATGCGCTGGCACGACGAGTTCGACGCGTGGGCCGACTCCTATGTGAGCCCGTGGGGCGATCTCGTCCGGCCCGACGCCGATCGCAATTGGAACCACGAACGCCGCAGTCGTGAACTCGACGGCGAAGGCGTCGCCGCCGAGGTGCTGTTCCCCAACACGACGCCACCGTTCTTTCCGGCCGGAAGCTTGTTGTTGCACCTGCCGACGACTCGCGAGGACTACGACCGGCGATGGGCCGGCTTGCAGGCGCACAACCGGTGGTTGGCCGAGTTCTGCGCGGAATACCCCGGGCGCCGCGGTGGCATCTTCCAGATCATGTTGAACGACGTAGACGACGCGATCGCCGAGATTCGTTGGGCCAAAGACCAGCCGGGCCTCAATGGTGGCGTGCTGCTACCGGGCGTCTCGCCCGATCATCCGTCGGTGCCCGCGCTCTACGACGATTGCTACGAGCCGCTCTGGCAAGTGTGCGCGGATCTCGATGTGCCCATCAACCATCACTCGGGCGCCGGGTTGCCGCAGTACGGCATGAAGCCGGCAGCGCGTGCGGTACAACTCGTCGAGATACCGATCTTCTCGCACCGCGCGTTGTGGCATCTGATCTTCGCCGGTGTGTTCGAGCGTCACCCCTCGCTCAAATTGATCTTGACCGAGCAAGGCACGGGTTGGATACCCAATGGGCTGGCGAGCCTCGATTGGTTCATGGGGCGCATGACGAAAGCCGGATCGGCCGAGTCGATGTTCGGCGGCGAGGCCGCGGCGAAATTGTCGATGTTGCCGAGCGAATACTTCGCCCGCAATTGTTTCGTCGGCGCGAGTTTCATCCGTCCGATCGAGGCCGAACTGCGCCATCTCGTCGGTGTCGATCGCATCATGTGGGGGGCCGACTACCCGCACAGCGAAGGTACGACGCCGTACACACGCGAGGCGTTGCGCGCGAGCTTTGCCCACGCGAATGTCGACGAGTGCCGGCTCATGTTCGGCAAGACCGCGGCAGATGTCTATGGCTTCGACGTGACGCAGTTGGCGCGTGTCGCGGCCGCGATCGGGCCTGAGATCGCGGAGATTCACCGGCCGCTCGACGCCTTCCCGACCGACACGCACTGCGGCGCGTTCGACCTCGACGCCATCGTGCGCTCGTGGTGAGGCGGCAGATGCTGCGGGTGTGGTCGGGCCCGTTCCCCCCGAAACGGGCCGACCACATTGGCAGCAAGTAATCGCTGCCGGTTCCCCCGTCGCGAGTACGGCTTTACTTTGGCATAGATAGTTGTACCGCGCAAACATCGGCGGTTGAAAAAGGGACGAGGGAAAACCCCTGCGCCTGGGCTGATACCTCACGCAGAGCGGTCGCTGTTACCCTCGACGGACGCTCGCGGGTGCGGGCGCATCCGGCTGGAGAACCCCGAGGAGACAGCGTCCGTGAGGATCTTTCGCTCCCGTAGCGAAAAGATCGCCGCAGTGGTCATCGTGGCCCTGTCGGCGCTGCTCGCGCTGGGCCTCCTGGTGTTTCGGGGCGGCGATTCGAGCGACGACGGTGGCCCCGAGCAGGCGAGCAACGCGCCCGAGACGACGGCGGTCGACGATACGGCCAGTGGGTCGACGGTGCCCGCGCCATCCTCGACCACCGCGGGAGGGCAACCGGTGACCACGCGGGCTCCCCAAGCCATCGCTTTCGGCAGCCCGCCTGACGCGTTCCCGAGCAGCGTGTGCCGTCCGGCGGCCAATTCGAAGTACGTGGCGCCCACGGGCAACGACAGCAACCCGGGCACGCTGGCGCGCCCGTATCACACCGTCGAAAAAGGCATCGCATCGCTCAGCCGTGGCGCGGCATTGTTCATCCGCGCCGGCGACTACTACAACAAAGCTTCGGGCGGTGCCACCGACAGCCTGCTGATGATCCACAACGTCGCGGGCGGCAGCGCGGATTCGTGGTTGACGGTGTGCGGATATCCCGGTGAGCGCCCGCGACTGCATGCGAACGACACCGACAGTGCCGCCGCATTCATCATGGGCACGCGCTACGTCCATATCGAAGGTCTCGAGTTGATCGGCCCCTCCGTCGGGTTGCAGAAAGCTCCGGCGCGCGGGGGCGACGCGGCGGGCATACGCGTCGGCAGCTTCGGTTCTTCGCGCGTCGAGGCGCACTACGTACGGTTGTGGAACAACCAGATCCACGGCTTCGGCGCATCCGGAATCCAACTCAACGTCGCCAACCGTGTCGACATACGCGGCAATCTCATCTGGGACAACGCGCATTGGTCCGACTTCGCGACGTCGGGCATCTCGTCGTTCTGGCAGTCGGCCGAGCCCGGGAACGATGGGTTGCCATACGGCGTGTACATCGTGGGCAATCTCATCTGGGACAACTACATGAACGACGCCGTCTACAACCCGAAATCGGCGTTTGGGTTGACGGACGGCAACTGCATCATCATCGACGAGAACGCGCATTTCACCGACGCCGGGCGTTCCCGCACCCTCATCAAGAACAACCTCTGCATCAACAACGGCGGGCCCGGAGTCGCAGTGACGCGATCCAAAAACGTCGACATCGTCAACAACACCTTCTATCGCAACAATCGCACGTCATTGCCGACGGTCGTCAACCACGGTGAGTTCATGTGCCAGAGCATGGACCAGAGCGCGAAGATCGAAGGCCGCACCGTGTTCACGCTCTGCGAGGACGTCGTTTACCGCGACAATGTGATCGTCGGTCGTCCCGAACGCACGACCCTCGTTGCCAACTTCGGCACGACGAGTGTGCAGTCGACCGGCAACGTCTGGGTACGCACGGGTTTCTCGTCGCCGTCGAGTGACACGGTGTTGGCCGACGGCACGGCAGTCGTGGCATCGGCCAACGAGTCCGATCCCCCCAACGGCGATTGGCGCACCATTGGCGGCGCGAACGGGCGCGGCGCGCCTTGGCCACTCGTCCTGCAATAGCGCACAACCATGGCCAAGACGCGGCCGCCAGCGAGGCTAGGTTTGCGCTCTGGTCTCCCGCCCGGGGCGTCACTAGGAGTCGTCATGCAAATCGCCACTCGTCAAGGCCCCGCGTACGGCGTCGCCCGTCTCGGGCTCACCGCCGGCGAACAAGTACGGGTCGAGGCCGGTGCGATGATGGCCATGAGCACGGGCGTGGTGCTCGAGGCCAAGGCCGAGGGCGGCGTGCTGAAATCGCTCAAGCGGGCGGCACTCGGCGGCGAGTCGTTCTTCATCACCACGTACACCGCGCCCACGGCGGGGGGATGGGTCGATGTCGCGGCGCGACTCCCGGGCGATGTGATCACGCTCGAGGTCACGCCCGCGGTCGGCCTCAACATTCAAAAGGGTTCGTGGTTGGCGTCCGCGCTGAGCATCCAACTCGACACCAAATGGGGCGGATGGAAGAACTTCTTCGGCTCTGAAGGCGGCTTCCTCGTGCACGCCGGCGGACAGGGGAGCGTCGTCGTGTCGTGCTACGGCGCGCTCGAGCGGTGGAATCTCCAACCCGGCGAAACCATCACCGTCGACACTGGCCACATGGTCGCCTACGAAGACACCGTGCAGGTCAACTTCCGCAAGGCATCCGGCGGGCTCGTACAGAGCTTCAAGAGCGGCGAGGGTCTCGTGTTCGACTTCGTCGGACCCGGCACCGTGTTGACCCAGACGCGCAACCCGAACGAGTTACTCGGTTGGATCACCGCCGCGATCGGTACACCCAACAGCGGCGCCGGCCTTGGTGGCGGCCTCGGTGGTCTCTTCGGCCGGGATTGAGAGCGAGCCTCACGCGGGCTTTCGCACGTTGAGGTAGCTGACGTTGTCACGCAACACCATGCGCTGGGACTCGGCGTCGAGCTCTTTGACTTCCCGCACGTAGTCGAGCGGCTGCGGCATGCCCTCGATGTGGGGCCAGTCAGAGCCGAAGATCACGCGGTCGGCCCCCATGAGGTCGACGATCTCGTAGGGATCGTCCTCCCAGAACGGGTTGATCCAGATGTGGCGCTTGAAGGTCTCGATCGGATCTTCGCTGAAGTAGCGCGGGCTCTTGGTGGCCGTGGACTTCAGCTTTTTGAACAGGTGCGGCAAGAAGTCGCTGCCGTTTTCGACCGACGCGAAACGCAGGTTGGGGAAGCGTTCGAACAGCCGGTCGAAGATGACGGTGATCAAAAAGTCGAACGCGGCACGCTCGATGTTGAACCCTTTGATGGTCGGGCGGAAGCCACCGCCGAACGAAGCGGCAAAGCCGTCTTCGGCGTAGCCCTGCGACGAGTAGCCGCTGTCGCCGGCGTGCACGACGACGGTGATGCCGGCTTCGTTGACGCGGGCCCAGAACGGATCGAACTTGGGATGACCGGGCGACAGCGGGCCGTCGGCGGTCCAGATGGGGGCCGGCCGCATGACGATGGTCCGCGCGTCGCGGGCGAGGGCCCATTCGAGTTCGCTACAGGCCCAGTCGACATCACCGAGCGCGATGTAGGGCGCGGCAAAGATGCGGTCTTTGTAGGCGAAACCCCAGTCTTCGTCGAGCCAGCGGTTGAACGCGCCGAAGGTGTGCGTCACTGCCGGGACGTCGTGCTTGAGCAACTCTTCGTAGAGGATGCCCAAGGTGGGGAACAGCCACATCGCTTCGAGGCCCTGACGGTCCATGACCTCGAGTCGCGAGTCGTGGTCGCGGTATTCGGATGGAATGGGTTCGCGCTCGTTGAGGAACTCCATCATCGTCTTGCCGTCGGGGTTGCCGCGGAAGTAGTCGTGCAGCGCGCCGGCTTTGATGATCGGGTTGAACGTCGCGTTGATCACTGCACGCGAAACCTTGCCGCCAACCACGTGGTACTTGCGGCCGTCGATCTCGGCCCACTGCACGCACCGGGGCGCCATCTTGGGATCGAGGTGGCGGCTGAACGCGTCGAGCGCTTCGTAATAGTGGTTGTCGGCGTCGAACGCGAGGTATCCGAGATCTTCCATCGGGCTGATTCTCCTGTGTCCTTTAACCGTCGTCATCGGCGTGTCCGGAGCCGAATGCGCCGTAGCGATGGCCCTAGTGTAGAGGCGACGACGGCCCGCGCTGTGGCCGGTCAGGGGGGATCGTGGAACCAACTGGCATCATCTTCGCCGGGCTCGATTGCGACGCCGATTCGATCGAGGCGTGGAACCGTTGGTACGACCTCGAGCACGTCCCGCCCAACGTGTCGATGAACGGCGTGATGCTCGGCCGCCGCTACGTCGCATCGCCCGAACTGCACGACCTACGCCATGTGCTGCCCGAGTCGGGTTTCGCGGGCCGGCGCGGCACCTTCGTGACGATCTACACCCTTTGCCAGCCGCCCGAATCGGTCTTCGCGACGATGACGACCTTGCGCGACAAGCTCTATGGCGAGAACCGCATGAACTTTCCCGCCGACAAGAAGATGGTGCGTGAGGGTGACGTGTTCCGGTCGTCGTGGGCCGTCTCGTGCCCGGCCATCATGTTGCCGCCCGAGGACGTGCCCTTCGTCGGCCACACCGGCATCGTGTGCATCCAACGCCAAGGGAGCGACGAGGTGCGGCAGTGGTACCGCGACGTGTGGGCGCCGCGGGTCGTCAACCTCCACGGCGTGCACGGCGTGGCGAGCCTGTCGTCGCACAACCGCGAGGGCCTCGACATGGACATCGTGTTCGTCGAAGGCGACGTCGGCGTGGCGACCCAACTCGTGCGCACCTCGGTGGGTCATCACGCCGACGCGCGCATCGTGCTCGACGCGCCGTTCGATCTCATACAACCGTTGCACTACCCGTTTGCCGCGGCGATCCGTGCATCCGACCTCCCGAGGACAGTGGCCTGACGATGCCTGCTCTGCGGCCCACGCCGATCGCATTCGAGACCACTGTCGCCGGCCTCTCGATCCATTCGCAGCGCAAGGGCGACGGGCCGATGCTGGTCGTGTTGCACCACAGCTTCGGCAGCCCTGGTTGGCTTCCGTTCTACGACGAGTTGGCCCACGAGTTCACCGTGGTCGTGCCGCATCTGCCGGGCTTCGGCAGTTCCGGGCGACCTGACTGGGCCCGCCACCCCCGCGACCTCGCGCTGCTCATCGGCTACTGGCTGCGCAAGCAGACCCCCGAGGCAGTCACGATCGTCGGTTGCGGCTTCGGTGGATGGTTGGCCGTCGAGTTGGCGACGATGGCGCCCGAGGCGATACGCAAACTCATTCTCGTCGGTGCGGCCGGCCTGTTGCCCGAGCACGGCCGCATTCTCGACCAAATGCTCATTGCCCACGGCGATTACGTGAAGGCGTCTTTCCACGACCACGACGCGTATGTCGCGATCTACGGCGACACCTACGACGACGACACCTTGTTGCAGTGGGACACGAATCGCGAGATGGTCGTGCGCATCGCGTGGAAGCCCTACATGTACAACCGCCAGATGGCGCCGTTGCTGGGAGAACTCGACGTGCCGACCCTGCTGGTGTGGGGCGAACACGACGCAGTGGTGCCGTTCGAATGTGCACAGCATTACGCACGGCTACTGCCCGATGCCCGTATCGAAACCGTGGCCGGGAGCGGTCATGCCGTCGACATGGAACGACCCGCAGAGTTGGCGGCGCTCGTTCGTCGCTTTG